>NZ_JBYMTK010000003.1:93936-459428 GCF_057773105.1 Dietzia sp. IBK-p2-15D | reverse complement strand
CGGAACTGGAAGCGCAGCAATGCGTGCAGGTGACCGGTACTAATCGGCCGAGGGCTTACACACAAACAGCCCCTAAAGAATCGCAACGCGTCCACTGTGCAGTATCTGAAACAACACACCCACGCAAAAACACGTGGGCCTTGTTTCACAGAGTTACGGCGGCCATAGCGGCAGGGAAACGCCCGGTCCCATTCCGAACCCGGAAGCTAAGCCTGCCAGCGCCGATGGTACTGCACTCGTGAGGGTGTGGGAGAGTAGGTCACCGCCGAACACAACTTAAAGACCAGCGGGAGGGACTATATGTTCCTCCCGCTGGTCGCATTTGTACCCTTCTACCCACTCCAGTGCCGGCCCGTCCGGTGCACGTAAGGTGAACGACGTGAACGAACCTCGGCCCGAGAACACCGACCGCTCGCCCCGACGCGGCGACCGCGACGTACCCCGCCGGGGAGATCGGGCGCCACAGGAGCGTCGGAGAGACAACAGCTCGTACGGCGAGCGCCGCGGAAAGCGATACGACGGCTCGGAAACGGGTCGGTCGGACGGCTCGAAGCAGGCCGATCGACAGGATTCACGTCCGCGTTCCGCCGGCGACGACACCGCACGCCGCGGTGCCGCCTCTGACGGGGGAAGCGGTCCCCGGCGAGCCCCCGTCGGCGGTCGCGGCGGCGGAAACCGACGCGACGGCGGAGACCGACGCGGATCCGGCGCCCCGGGCGGAGCCCGGCGAGGTGGCCGGCCCGGCGACGACCGTAGATCGGAGGGTCGTCCCGGTCAGGAGGCACGCCAAGCGGCCAGGGCCGACGAGCCGCAGCTGCCCGATGACATCGAGGCAGCCGACCTCGATCCGGAGATCCGTCGCGACCTGCGCAGTCTGGACAAGTCCAACGCCGAGTCCGTTGCCAAGCACATGGTGGCGGCGATGTACCTCGTCGACGAAGACCCGCAGCTCGCGCTCGCGCACGGTCGCGCGGCCAAGAATAGGGCCGGGCGCATCGGTGTCGTCCGGGAGACTCTCGGCGTGCTGGCGTACCGCGCCGGTGAATGGTCGGAAGCGCTGAGCGAACTCCGGGCGGCCCGCCGGATCTCCGGTGGCCCGGGGCTGCTGGCGATGATGGCTGATTGCGAACGAGGCCTCGAGAGGCCCCAACGTGCCATCGAACTGGCCCGTGGGGAGGAATCGCGGATGCTCGAGGGGGACGACCTCATCGAACTCCGCATCGTGGAGGCCGGCGCGCGGGTGGACATGGGTCAGCTCGACGCGGCCCTGGTGACTCTCCAGGACGCCGGCCTCGACAAGGACGCCCGCGGCGAATCCGCGGCGCGCCTCGACTACGCCTACGCCGAGGTGCTGCTCGTCGCCGATCGCAAGAGGGAGGCGGCCGACTGGTTCGGTCACGCCGTCACCGCCGACCCCGAGCAGACCACCGATGCGCAGGCACGTCTCGCGGAGCTCGAGGCGTAGCGCAGTTGAGCTCTCTTACGCTGGCCGCAGAACACGACGCCCTACTCGTTGATCTCGACGGCACTCTGATCCGCGGTAGCCAGCCGATCCCGGGCGCCGCGGAGGCGCTCGCGAACGCCGGGCTCCCCGTGGTCTACGTGACGAACAACGCGAGCCGCTCGCCCGCGGAGACCGCGGCGCATCTCCGGTCGCTCGGTTTTCCCGCCGGCGCCGACGACGTCATGACCAGCGCGCAGGCCGCGGTCGTGATGGCGGCGGACCATGTCGATCCCGGTGCCAGGGTCCTGGTGGTGGGGCACGACAGTTTCCGCGACCTCGCCCGGCAGGCCGGGTTCGAGGTCGTCCGGTCCGCCGACGACGCTCCGGAAGTCGTCCTGCAGGGACTGTCCCGGGAACTGACCTGGTCCGATCTGGCCGAGGGATGTCTGGCGATCCGTCAGGGGGTGCCCTGGGTCGCGTCCAACGTGGACGCCACGTTGCCCACCGAACGAGGCCTGCTCCCCGGGAACGGGTCCCTGGTCGCCGCCCTCCGTGCGGCGACCGACCGCGAGCCCCTGGTCGCGGGCAAACCGGCCGCCGGCGTGTTGACCGCCGCCGCGGAGCTGGTGGGTTCCACCCGGCCTCTGGTCATCGGTGACCGCCTCGATACGGACATCGAGGGTGCGGTCGCCGCCGGGATGCCGTCGCTCATGGTGCTGACCGGCGTCCACGGCGTCGACGACCTCCTGGTCGCGGATCCCGACAGCCGGGCCACCTACCTGGCGGACGATCTCTCCGCACTGTCGGCCTCGGCCGACGCCAGCCGGATCGACGCCGCGGTGGAGGTGGACGGGTTGGTCGAGAACGGTGCCCTGCATCTGATCGGTGCTCCGGAGGCCCTCGATCGGCTCGAGCTCGCCCGTGCGGTGATCAGGCTGGCGTGGCGTCACGAGACGAAGGCGTTCCGGGCGGCCGACGAGGGTCTGCGGTCCCGGCTGGCGGGTGCAGGCCTCGGTGTCGGCTAGCGTGTAGGCCGTGACGACCCCCGGACCACAGCCACGCCCCGGGCCCGCGGGCCCCGACACCGACGAACTCCGCTCGACGTTCGACGATCTGCTCGCCGATTCCGTCGGGGGCCAGGGCGAGGGACCGGACGGCTCATCTGTCCGGGACGACCAGGTGGCCGCCCTCGACGCCGCCCACGAGCTCCTCGCGCAGGCGCTGACGGCGCTGGACAGTCGGCGCTGATGGTCGCGAAGCGGATGCGGCTGGATGCCGAACTGGTTCGCCGCAAGATCTGTGACAGTCGGGAACGAGCCCGTGATCTCATCGATTCCGGGCGCGTGATCGTCAACGGGGTGGCAGCCACCAAGCCCGCGACCCAGGTCGAGCCGACCACATCGATCGCGCTCACCGCCTCCGATGAACCGGACTGGGCATCCCGCGGAGCCCACAAACTGGTCGGAGCGCTCGAGGCGTTCGCCGACGTGCCGGTCTCCGGAGCTCGGTGTCTCGACGCAGGCGCGTCGACCGGCGGGTTCACCGATGTCCTGCTCTCGCGTGGCGCCACCCGTGTCGAGGCGGTGGACGTGGGGTACGGACAGTTGGTGTGGCGCCTGCGCAGCGACGAGCGCGTGGGCGTGCACGACAAGACCAACGTCCGCTCCCTGACCCCGGACGACATCGGTGGCCCGGTGGACCTCGTGGTCTCCGACCTGTCGTTCATCTCGCTCGCACTGGTCCTGCCCGCGCTCGCAGCGTGCGTGCGCCGGGGAGGCGACCTGTTGCCGATGGTCAAGCCCCAGTTCGAGGTGGGCCGCGAGCGTGTCGGCCAGGGCGGTGTGGTGCGCGACCCGGCACTGCGGATCGAGGCCGTCACCGGGGTCGCCCGGGCTGCCGCGGCACTCGGACTGGAGCCGCTGGGATGCGTCGCCAGCCCGCTCCCCGGCCCGTCCGGGAACGTCGAGTACTTCCTCCATCTCCGTAAGGTCGGCGCGGGAGAACGACTCGAGATGAGCGACGAGGCGCAGCAGGCGATCCGGACGGCAGTGGAGGAGGGCCCGCAATGAACGGCACGCCCGGACCGGTGCACTCGCGCAGGATCCTGCTCGTCCCCAACGTCGCCCGGCAGGACATCGTCGCCACCGTCGCCCAGGTGGTCGACGCGTGCGCGACCAGGGGCATCGCGGTACGGATGGTGGAGGGCACCAGCGAGAGCGTCGCCACGGGGACGGGCGTGGAGACGGTCCCTGACATCCCCGAGGCCGCCGAAGGGTGTGAACTCGTCCTGGTCCTCGGTGGTGACGGCACGTTCCTGCGCGCCTGCCAGTACGCCAAAGCCGCGGACGTGCCGATCCTGGGGGTCAATCTCGGACACATCGGCTTCCTCGCCGAATCGGAGGTCTCCTCGCTCAGTGGCGTCGTCGAGCAGATCGCGGCGAAGGACTACAGGGTCGTCGAACGGATGACGGTGGAGGCCACCGTCATCCACGGGGACACCGTCCTGGCCCGGGACTGGGCACTCAACGAAGTCAGCATCGAGAAGGTCTCCCGGCAGGGCGTCCTCGAGGCGTCCGTGGAGATCGACGGCCGACCGGTCAGTGACTACGGCTGCGACGGCATGTTGGTGTCCACGCCGACCGGGTCGACCGCCTACGCGTTCTCGGCCGGCGGGCCGATCGTCTGGCCCGAACTCGACGCCATCCTCGTGGTCCCCAACAACGCCCATGCGCTGTTCGCCCGTCCGATGGTCGTGGCACCCACCTCCAGGGTCGCGGTGGAGACCGGGGTGCATTCCGGCCCGGCAGTGGTGGTGGTGGACGGACGACGCCTCGTCGACGTCCCGCCGGGCAGCCGGGTCGAGGTGGTGCGGGGCGCGCGCCCGGTCAAGTGGGTCCGGCTGGACGACTCGCCGTTCACGGACAGACTGGTCACGAAGTTCGAACTGCCCGTCACCGGGTGGCGTGGGCGGTCCGCTGTCCGGCCCCTCACCTAGGGTGGGTGCGTGCTCACGGAACTTCGGATCAGCGGCCTCGGCGTCATCGACGAGGCCGTGGCCGATTTCTCGCCCGGGCTGTCGGTGCTCACCGGCGAGACCGGCGCGGGCAAGACGATGGTGGTCACGGGACTGAGGCTCCTGGCCGGAGGGCGCGCGGACCCCGGGCGTGTCCGGCGCGGAGCGGAGAAGGCACTCGTCGAAGGGCGCTTCGACCTGGCCGCGACGGCCACCATGGACGCAGCCGACCGACGCGACCTCGACGAGTTGCTCGAGGACACCGACGTCGAACTCGACGAGGACGGCAGTGTCATCGCCGCACGCCGGGTGGGTGCGGACGGCCGTTCGCGTGCCAGGCTCGGGGGGAGGTCTGTCCCCGCCGGGACCCTCGCCCGCTTCTGCGCGCCGGTGCTGGCCGTGCACGGCCAGAACGATCAGCTGCGTCTGCTCCGTCCGGACAGGCAGCGAGACGCCGTCGACGCCCACGGTGGGGACGAGGCGCGGGCGGCCCTCGACGCCTACCGCGACACCTATCGGCTGTGGCGGGACGCCGAGCGTTCACTGGCGGAGCGCACCGGTCGGGCTCGTGAGCTGGCCCGGGAAGCCGACCTGCTGCGGATGGGACTCGAGGAGATCGATGCCCTGGGGCCCGAGCCGGGGGAGGAGGCCGAACTCGACGCCCGCATCCGCCGACTCACCGATTCCGAGGAACTGCGAGAGGTCGCGGGTCAGGCCCACGACGTCCTCGCCGGTGACGGCGAGACCAGCGAGCCGGTGGTGGGCGTCCTCGACCAGTTGCGGCACCGTCTGGCCGCTGCCGGTGACCCCGCGCTCGACCCGATCGCCACCAGCATCGGCCAGGCCGTCGCGGCGCTCGGAGATGCCGCGACCGAGCTCGGCCTGTACCTGGCCGAGCTGCCGGTCGACGCGGCGGACCTCGACTCGGCATTGGAACGACGCCACGACCTCAGGGCGTTGACCCGGAAATACGGCACCGATGTCGACGACGTGCTCGCGTGGGCGGACAGGGCCCGTACGCGGCTCGGTGAGGTCGACACCTCCGACTCCGCCGTCGCCGAACTCCGTTCCACCGTGGAGCGCCTCGCCGCCGAACTCGACGAGCGCGGAGCCACACTGACGCGCATCCGACGCGCCGCCGGGGACGATCTCGCAGAGAGGGTGTCCGCCGAGCTGGCCGAGCTGTCGATGGGCGGGGCCCGGCTCGTGGTCCGGGTCACCCGATCAGGCGAAGGCCTCGACGGCGCCTCGGAGTCGGGTCTCGACGACGTCGAGCTGGCGCTCGACGGGCCGTCGGGCATCGTCCCGCTCGGCCGAGGCGCGTCGGGAGGCGAGCTGTCGAGGGTGATGCTCGCGCTCGAGGTGGTGTTGGCCGAGAGATCCGGGGGAGGGACCCTGGTGTTCGACGAGGTCGACGCGGGAGTGGGCGGCCGGGCGGCGTTGAGCATCGGTAAGCGGCTGGCCAGACTGGCCAGAACCCACCAGGTCATCGCGGTGACCCACCTCGCCCAGGTCGCGGCGTACGCCGACACGCACCTGGTCGTGCACAAGGACACCGGCGCCGGGGGATCGGACGGGGTCGTCTCCGGGGTCACGGCGGTCGCCGACTCCGATCGGGTGACCGAACTCGCCCGGATGCTCGCCGGTATGGAGGACACCGACACAGGTCTGGCACATGCGCGGGAGTTGCTGGAGAAGGCTCAACGGGAAAAGTCTCAAGCTCAAGTCGACCGTTAATCCGACACGCCGGGCAGACCTCCCTGGTCACGTGAATCACACGCGTGATACTCGGCGCATGAAGATGTCGGGTCTGCTCAGCCGTCGTTCCACTGACCTCGCCGGTGTCGTGGGCACCGTCCGCC
Source organism: Dietzia sp. IBK-p2-15D (assembly GCF_057773105.1). Taxonomy (NCBI): domain Bacteria; kingdom Bacillati; phylum Actinomycetota; class Actinomycetes; order Mycobacteriales; family Dietziaceae; genus Dietzia; species Dietzia sp. IBK-p2-15D. The sequence continues at coordinate 453,109 of NZ_JBYMTK010000003.1, read as the reverse complement.
AGATCGAGGTGGGGTCACAGGTCCCCAGGAAGCTCGGCGCCAAGGACGTCGCCGTGCTCGATCTCAACCGCGCGCCCGCCGACACCGCCCGCGCTCTCGTCGACGCCGGGGTGGCGGCAGTGGTGCACATGCCCCGTCAGGGGGAGGAGATGCTCCCCCGCGCCGCGTTCCGGATCCTCGCCGCGTCGACGATCCCGGTCATCGAGGACGCGGACCTGTCCGGGGTCGCCGACGGGACCCGGGTGCGGATCGACGACGGTGTCGTCTACTCGGTCAAGTCGGAGGACGAGATCACGAGCGGCCGCGAGGTGGACCCGGCCACGCTCCTCGCCGAGGTGGACACCGCGGAGAGCGGGTACGTCGAGTCGGCGCTGGCGCACCTGGCCAACGCCACCGAGTTCCTCAGCCTTGAGCACCCGCTGCTGCTGGACGGCGAGGGGCTCCCGTCGATCGACGTCGACTTCACCGACCGCCATGTCGTGGTGGTCACCGGTGACGCGGCCGCGCGCGGCCAGCTCGCCGAGCTCAAGCCGTTCATCCGTGAGTACCGACCGCTGTTGGTCGGCGTGGGTGCCGGGGCGGAGTTCCTGCGTTCGGCCCGCTTGACGGCCGACGTCGTCGTCGCGACCCCCACGGACGTGTCCGACGACGTCCTCACCGACGGCGCCGTCCTGGTGGTGCCCGCCGACCGCGACGGGCGCGCCGAGGGCCTCGAGAAGATCACAGAGCTCGGACTGGGGGCCACGACATTCCCCGCCGCCGCGACCCCGAGGGACATGGCGCTGCTGCTGGCCTACCACGGGGGCGCCGAGATGATCGTGGTGACCGGCGACGACAGGGGGCTCGAGAACGCGTTCCGCGACTCGTCCGCGCCCTCGTCCACGATGGTCGACACGACCGTCTCCTCCCGCCTGGTCCACGCCGATGCCTGCGCGACCCTGTACCGGTCGCGGGGCGCCGGGATCGGACTCGCCCTGGTCGTACTCGCCGCCCTGATCGCGGTGGCCGCGGTCGTGGTGGCCCGCGACGCCGCCGCGGACCTGCTCATCTGGGCCGTCGAGACCTGGAACTCCTTCGCGCTCTGGGTCCAGGGGCTCTTCCGTTGATCTCCCTGCGTCGCCACGTCCTGACGCTGGTGGCCGTGTTCCTCGCCCTCGCGGTGGGGGTCGTCCTCGGGTCGACGTCCGTGGCGACGTCCATCAGGGACGCGGTGGTCGAGCGTGAGGAGACGACGGCGGCGCGGCTCGAGGCGTCGCAGGAGGATCTGGCCGCGGAGCGGATCGCCGTCGACCGACTCGACTCGCTGGCGGGAGACCTCACCCCGGTCGTCGTGGACGGTCGGCTCGACGGGAGGCCGGTCCTGACGATCGTGGCACCCGGAGCCTCCGACGAGGACGTCTCCGCGGCGCGCGAGGTCATCGACGCCGCCGGCGGGATCGACGCCGGCCGCGTCACCCTGACGGACAAGGCCGTCGACCCGGAGGCGGACGCGGAACTCCAGGCGCTCGTCGCGAACCTGCCCATCGGCACCGCCCCGGCCGCTGATGCGGACCTCGGTACCCAGCTGGGCACGGCGCTCGGTCGCGCGGGGCTGCTGCGCGCCGAGGACGCGGAACCGCACCTCGAGGACGACGACCGGGAGACGGTCCTCACCACCCTCGCGGATGCGGGGATCATCGGCTACGAACCCGGGACCCTTCGGCCCGGACAGCTGGCGTTGGTCGTGACCGGGCCCCGGGACGAGGAATCGACAGGGGTCCGTGTCGCCGCCCTGGCCCGCACCCTCGACGGTGAGGGCGCCGGCGCGGTGGTCGCGGTGCGGACGGGCGACTCCGGGGGGCGCGACGCGGTCAACATCCTGCGGTCCTCGGCGGAAGAGGACGTCTCGACCATCGATGACGCCGGTACCGAGGCGGGACGTCTGGCGACGACGCTGGCGCTGGCGGAGCAGCTCGACGGCGGGCAGGGTCACTACGGGCTGAGGCCGGACGCGACCGCCGCGGCGCCGTCGCTCCCCCCGACGCCGGAGCGGTGATAGCCTGAAGCCCCGTGGGGTGCACCGGAGCCACACCAGCATTCATCCATTCCGGCGTATGGACACGGGAGTCCCCTTGGCACTGAACCGAACCGCATCGCGGTCCGAGACCAAGCACATCTTCGTCACCGGCGGCGTGGCGTCGTCGCTGGGCAAGGGGCTCACCGCCTCGAGTCTCGGACAGTTGCTCACCGCCCGCGGTCTCCGTGTGACCATGCAGAAGCTGGACCCGTACATCAACGTGGACCCCGGCACGATGAACCCCTTCCAGCACGGCGAGGTGTTCGTCACGGAGGACGGCGCCGAGGCCGACCTGGATCTCGGTCACTACGAGCGCTTCCTCGACCGCGACCTGGACGCGAAGGCCAACGTCACCACCGGGCAGGTGTACTCCGCGGTCATCGCCAAGGAGCGCCGCGGCGAATACCTCGGTGACACCGTGCAGGTGATCCCGCACATCACCGACGCGATCAAGGACCGCATCATCGCGATGGGCGACCCCGACGACCAGGGGCGTCGCCCCGACGTGGTCATCACCGAGGTCGGCGGGACAGTGGGCGACATCGAGTCCCAGCCCTTCCTCGAGGCGTGCCGGCAGGTCCGGCACGAGGTGGGCCGCGAGAACATCTTCTTCCTCCACGTGTCCCTGGTCCCGTACCTCGCGCCGTCGGGTGAGCTCAAGACCAAGCCCACCCAGCACTCGGTGGCGGCGCTGCGCTCGATCGGCATCGTCCCCGACGGGTTGATCCTGCGCTCGGACCGGGACGTCACCGACGGGCTCAAGGCCAAGATCGCGCTGATGTGCGACGTGGACCTCGAGGGCGTCGTGTCCACCCCGGACGCCCCGAGCATCTACGACATCCCCAAGGTGCTGTTCAACGAACACCTCGACACGCACGTCATCCGGCGTCTCAACCTGCCGTTCCGGGACGTGGACTGGACCGTGTGGGGCGACCTGCTCCAGCGCGTCCACGAGCCGCGCGAGGAGGTCGAGATCGCCCTCGTGGGCAAGTACATCGACCTGCCCGACGCCTACCTCTCCGTCACCGAGGCACTGCGCGCCGGCGGCTTCGCGCACCACGCCCGGGTGAACATCCGGTGGGTCGAATCCGATGCCTGCACCACCGAGGCCGGCGCACGCGAGGCGCTCCGGGGCGTGGACGGCATGCTCATCCCCGGAGGGTTCGGTATCCGCGGCATCGAGGGCAAGCTCGACGCCATCTCCTGGTCACGCAAGAACCGTATCCCGTTGCTCGGACTGTGCCTGGGACTGCAGTGCTCGGTGATCGAGGCGGCCCGCTCGGTCGGCCTCGAGGGCGCCTCCTCCACCGAGTTCGACCCCGGTGCTGAGCACCCGGTCATCTCGACCATGGCCGACCAGGTGGATGCGGTCGCCGGCAACGCCGACCTCGGCGGCACCATGCGCCTGGGCTCCTACCCGGCCATGCTCACCAAGGGCTCGGTCGTGGCCGAGGCGTACGGGTCCACCGAGATCACCGAGCGTCACCGCCACCGCTACGAGGTCAACAACGCCTACCGCGACAGGATCGCCGAGTCCGGCCTGCAGTTCTCGGGGACCTCCCCGGACGGACACCTGGTCGAGTTCGTCGAGTACCCGCGCGAGCAGCACCCGTTCTTCGTCGCCACCCAGGCGCACCCGGAGTACAAATCGCGCCCGACCCGCCCCCACCCGTTGTTCGTCGCGTTCATCAAGGCCGCGCTCGACTACGAGAACGAGATGCGACTGCCCGTCGAACCGTGGCGCACCGGTCAGAGCGGGGACTCCGGCCCGGAGACCGTGGACGCACCGGACGCCAAGACGTCCAGCGTGCGTGCCGACGAGGTGGACACCGAGACGGCCTCCGACACCCGCGCGGACGGGAGCTGACCGGCGTGTCCGAGCGCGGTGCCCCCGGGACTCACGACTACCGGACCGTCGCGAGCCGTGAGATCTTCGACGGTCGCGTCGTGCGGCTGCGTGTGGACACCCTGACCATGCCGGGCGGGGGCACCGCCGACCGGGAGATCTGCGGTCACGACGACGCCGTCGCGGTGATCGCCCTCGACGACGACGACCGGATCACCCTCGTCCGGCAGTACCGGCACGCCGTGGGGGAGCGACTCTGGGAACTGCCCGCAGGGCTGTGCGACGTCGACGGCGAGGAGCCCCTGGCGACCGCGCGCCGTGAGCTCGTCGAGGAGACCGGTCTCGAGGCCGAGCACTGGCGCCCGGTGATCGAGATGGTCCCGTCCCCGGGGTTCTGCACGGAGCGCGTCCACGTGTACCTGGCCACCGGTCTCCGCGAGGTCGAGCGCCCGGAGGCGGAGCACGAGGAGGCGGACATGGAGGTCGCGCGCATGCCGTTCGCCGAGGCCGTCGACGCCGTGCTGGACGGCCGGATCGTCAACGGTATCGCCGTGGCCGGCATCCTCGCGGCCCGCACGGTGATCGACCGGTCCTGACGGGATCGGACCCCCGGTGACCTCGGAGGGCGGCGCCACCGTGCAGATCCGCGGGTACCTGGACCACCTCGCCGTCGAGAAGGGGGCCTCGGCCCACACCCTGGCCGCGTACCGCCGCGACCTGGAGAAGTACCGACGCTATCTCACGGCCGCGGGCGTCGACGACCTGACGTCCGTGACCGAGGCGCACGTGGAGGAGTTCCGCACCCGGTTGGCCACCGCCGACCCGGACGAGGGACGGAAGGCCCTGGCCCCCAGCTCGATCGCGCGGACCATGGCGGCGGTCCGTGGTCTCCACCGGTTCGCCACCCGTGACGGGGTGACCGCCCTCGACGCGGCCGCCGCGGTCACCCCGCCCCGTCCGCCGCGGCGGCTCCCCAAGGCACTGCCGGTCGACCGGATGATCGCGGTGATCGAGGCGGCCGGCGCCACCGAGATGGACACCGACCCCGCACGCCTGCGCGACCGCGCGATGCTCGAGTTGCTCTACGCCTCCGGTGCCCGGGCCGCCGAACTCGTCGGGCTCGACGTCGACGACCTCGACGGTCTCGACCACCCCGACGGTGGAGCGGTGATCCTGCGGGGCAAGGGCGGCAAGGAGCGGGTCGTCCCGGTCGGGCGTCCGGCGTGCGAGGCGGTGGGGGCCTATCTGGTGCGTGCCCGACCCGCGCTCGCCACCCGAGGGGGCCCGGCCCTGTTCCTCAACGCCCGCGGTGGGCGCGTCACCAGGCAGACCCTGTGGAACGTGGTGTCGGTCGCGGCCCGACGCGCCGGTGTGCAGCAGGACGTCTCACCACACTCGTTCCGGCACTCGTTCGCCACCCATCTCCTCGACGGCGGGGCGGACATCCGTGTGGTCCAGGAGCTGCTGGGACACTCCTCGGTCACCACCACGCAGGTGTACACCCTCGTCACCGTCGACACGCTCCGAGAGGTCTGGGCCGAGTGTCACCCCCGGGCACGGTAACGTGACCGTGGATACGGCCCGGCGCGCTCGAGACTGCACGCTCGAGACGGCACGGGTGAGACGGCGAGGAGAGGAGATGCGGTGGCGCTGAACACTGGGGCGATGGACCCCGCGTTGTTCTCCCGCGCCGAGCTCCTGGGCGCCGACGACCCGGCGGCCGGTGAGGGATTCTCCGCGATCCCCGAACCGGAACCGCTGTCCACGCACGGGCCCGCCGTGGTGTTGTCGATGTGCAACCAGAAGGGCGGCGTCGGCAAGACCACCAGCACGATCAACCTCGCGGCGGCACTGGCGGAGTACGGCCGCAGGGTGCTCGTGGTGGATCTCGACCCCCAGGGGGCGCTGTCCGCGGGCCTGGGCATCCCGCACCACCAGTTGGATCTCACCGTCTACAACCTGCTCGTGGACAACTCCGTGTCGACCGAGGAGGTCCTGGTCCGGACCCGTGTCGAGGGCGTGGACCTCATCCCCGCCAACATCGACCTGTCGGCCGCGGAGATCCAGCTCGTCAACGAGGTCGGTCGCGAGCAGGCGCTGGGCCGCGCCCTGTACCCGGTCCTGGACCGCTACGACTTCGTCCTGGTGGACTGCCAGCCGTCGCTGGGCCTGCTCACCGTCAACGCGCTGGCGTGCTCGGACGGCGTGCTCATCCCCATGGAGTGCGAGTACTTCTCGCTGCGCGGGTTGGCGCTGCTGACGGACACGATCGACAAGGTCCGCGACCGCATCAACCCCCGACTGCACCTCACGGGCATCCTCATCACGATGTTCGACCGTCGGACGGTCCACGCCCGCGACGTGCTCAGCCGGGTCGTGGAGGTGTTCGGAGACAAGGTGTTCGACACCCTCGTCACCCGCACCGTCCGGTTCCCGGAGACCACCGTCGCCGGCGAGCCGATCACCACGTGGGCTCCGAAGTCGGCGGGTGCGCAGGCCTACCGCGCCCTGGCGCGCGAGGTCATCCAGCGCGGCAGGTGACCGGGCGGTGACCGGCGTCGGGTCCCCGTCGGGGCAGGACCCGGTCGGGGCGGGGACGGAGGTCGGGGACCCGCGGGCGTTCACCGTCCACCTGACCAACTTCACCGGTCCGTTCGACCTGCTGCTGGGGCTCATCGACTCCAAGCGCCTCGACGTCACGGAGGTGGCCCTCCACGCCGTCACCGACGAGTTCATCGCGCACACCCGCCGCCTGGGCGCGGAGGCCGGTCTCGAGGAGGTCACCGAGTTCCTCGTCGTCGCGGCGACACTACTCGACCTCAAGACGGCCCGCCTCGTCCCGTCCGGCGAGGTCCAGGATCCCGAGGACCTGGCCCTGCTGCAGGCCCGGGACATGCTCTTCGCCCGCCTGCTGCAGTTCCGGGCGTTCCGTCAGGTCGCGGAGCTGTTCGGTGAGCTCGACCGCACCGCGCGCCACGCGTACCCGAGGACGGCCGGGCCCGACGAGGAGTTCCTGGGACTGCTCCCCGAGGTGGAGCTCGGGGTGGATCCCGACCAGTTCGCCACCATCGCCGCGGTCGCGTTCCGGCCGCGGCCGGTCGACGAGGTGGGGGTGGGGCACATCCACGCCCCCGTCGTCTCGGTCCCCGAGCAGGCGGGCCGTGTCCTGGAGCTGTTGAAGTTCCACGGCGAGGGTCGGTGGGTGGACTTCCGCGACCTGATCACGGGGTGCGACGACTCCCTCGTCGTCGTCGCCAGGTTCCTCGCCCTGTTGGAGTTGTACCGGGCGCGCGCGGTCGCGCTCGCCCAGGACGAGGCACTGGGGGACCTGTTGGTGAGGTGGACGGGCGTGGACGCCGACGAGGTGACGAAGGGAAGGGACGAGTGGACGTGAGCGACGTGTCGGGGCCCGGGGACCCCGAGCCGATTGCGATCGGGGACGACGACGAGCCCGGTGTGCCGGGGCCGGAGGGGCCGCCGCTCCGTGCCCGGCTCGAGGCCCTGGTGCTGGTGGTGGACCAACCGACACCGGAGAGCGCGCTGGCCGCGGCCGCCGGGTCGACGGCGGCCGAGGTCGAGGCCGAGCTGCGGGCGTGGCGCGACGAGCTCACGGCCGCGGGGAGCGGGATGGACCTGCGTCGCAGCGCCGACGGCTGGCGTCTCTACACCCGCCGAGACCTGGCGCCGTACGTGGAACGGCTCCTCACGGACGGCACCCGGTCCACCCTGACCCGGGCCGCGCTGGAGACCCTCGCCGTGATCGCCTACCGGCAGCCGGTCACCCGTTCGCGGGTCGCGGCGGTCCGCGGGGTGAACGTCGACGGCGTGATGAGGACGCTCGTGGCGCGCGGGCTGGCCGTGGAATGCGGCACAGATGCGGACACCGGGGGCATCCTGTATAGGACCACAGAGCTATTTCTGGAAAGATTGGGACTCACGTCGCTCGACGAGCTGCCGGACATCGCCCCGTTGCTGCCGGATGTCGACCTGGTCGACGAGATGAGCGACGACCCCGCGGACGATCCGCGGATCCCACTGGGGCGGCGCCGAACCGCGGCGCCCGACCCCACACCCCGAGACGACGACGAAGAGATGTGACGTTTTCATGACTGAATCCGCTGGCCGAGACGGCGCACCGGTCCGCCTCCAGAAGATCCTGGCCCAGGCCGGGGTCGCCTCCCGCCGGGCCTCCGAAGAGCTCATCGCCCGGGGACGGGTGGAGGTCGACGGTAAGAAGGTGCGCGAGATGGGCGTCAAGGTCGACCCCGCCACGGCGGTCATCCGCGTGGACGGCACCCGCATCGTCCTGGACGACACCCTGGTCTACCTCGCACTGAACAAGCCCCGCGGTTACCACACGACCATGTCCGACGAGAAGGGACGGCCCTGTGTCGGCGACCTCGTCGCGGACCGCGTGGACGCCGGGCAGCGGCTGTTCCACGTCGGGCGTCTCGACGCCGAGACCGAGGGCCTGCTCCTGGTGACCAACGACGGCGAGCTGGCGCACCGCCTCATGCACCCGTCCTACGAGGTCTCCAAGACCTACATGGCGACGGTGACCGGCGTCGTGGGCAAGGGCGTCAACAAGCAGTTGCGCGCCGGGGTGACCCTGGAGGACGGACCCGCCAAGGTCGACCAGTTCTCGATCCTCGACGTCCACGACGGGCGCTCGCTGGTCAAGGTCGTGCTCCACGAGGGCCGCAAGCACATCGTCCGGCGGCTGCTCGCCGAGGTCGGGCACCCGGTCGAGGCGCTGGTGCGGACCCGGTTCGGGGCCGTCGCACTCGGCGACCAGCGTGCGGGCACCTTCCGCAAGCTGGGCCGCAAAGAGGTCTCCGACCTGTACGAGGCGGTAGGCCTGTGAGCGCCCCGAGCGCCCCGGCCGCGCGTCGACGTATCGCGATCGACGGCCCCGCCGGCACCGGGAAGTCCACCCTGGCACGCACGCTGGCCCGGCGGATCGGCGGCGCGTACCTCGACACCGGCGCCATGTACCGGGTGGCGACCCTGCAGGTCCTGCGCGCCGGGATCGACCCGGAGGACGCGGCCGCCGTGATCGCCGCGACGGCCGACCTGCCGCTGGAGATCGGCACCGACGCCGGAGCCGAGCGCGTCCTGCTGGCCGGTGAGGACGTCAGCGACGAGATCCGCACCGCCCGCGTCACGGCCGCGGTCTCGGCGGTGTCCGCCGTGCCCGAGGTCCGCCAGAACCTGGTCCTCCTGCAGCGACGGCTGGCCGCCAGCGGGGGCACCGTCGTCCTCGAGGGGCGCGACATCGGCACCGTGGTGCTGCCGGACGCCGAGGTGAAGGTCTACCTCACCGCCAGCCCGGAGGTGCGGGCCCGGCGCCGCACCGACCAGGACCTGGCCGCCGGCCGCGAGGCCGACTTCGACGAGGTGCTGGCCGCCGTCATCGAACGCGACCGCAAGGACTCCACGCGCGCCGCGAGCCCCCTGAGGCCCGCCGACGACGCCGTCGTCATCGACACCTCCGACCTGACCCTCGACGAGGTGCTCGACCGCCTGGTCGCGCTCGCCGAGGGGATCCACGCGTCGCACGGCGCCACCGCAGAAGGGAACGCACTGTGACCACCAACGAGGACAGCACCGACTTCGACCTGCCCACCGGGCCCGGCGAGGAGACCATCGAGGACGGCTGGAACGACGACACCGACTGGGAGGCGGTCGCCGCGGAGTTCGCCGACGAGATCGGGGCCGTGACCGAGGGCGTGGAGATCCTGCCCACCGTCGCGATCGTCGGCCGGCCCAACGTCGGCAAGTCCACCCTGGTCAACCGGATCATCGGCCGCCGGGAGGCCGTCGTCGAGGACGTCCCGGGCGTCACGCGCGACCGGGTCTCCTACGAGGCGCTGTGGAACGGCCGCACCTTCATGGTGCAGGACACCGGTGGCTGGGAGCAGGATGCCAAGGGCATGCACCGCTCCATCGCGCAGCAGGCCGAGATCGCCATGGGCACGGCCGACCTCATCGTGCTGGTGTGCGACGGCACGGTGGGTATCACCGCCGCCGACTCCACGGTGGCCAAGAGTCTGCGTCGGTCCGACACCCCGGTCATCCTCGCCGTCAACAAGGTCGACAGTGAGAAGGCCGAACTGGAGGCGGCCGAGTTCTGGTCCCTGGGCCTGGACGAGCCCCACGCCATCTCCGCCGCCCACGGTCGCGGCACGGCGGACCTCCTCGACGAGATCCTGCGGCAGCTGCCGTCCAAGGCGAGGATGCGCGAGGCCACCGACGTGCCGCGGCGCGTCGCGCTCGTCGGCAAGCCCAACGTCGGCAAGTCGAGCCTGCTCAACAAGCTGACCGGCGAGGAGCGCTCGGTGGTCGACAACGTCGCCGGCACCACCGTCGACCCCGTCGACTCGCTCGTGGAGCTCGGGGGACGCACCTGGCGGTTCGTCGACACCGCCGGCCTGCGTCGCAAGGTCAACCAGGCCTACGGTCACGAGTACTACGCCTCTCTGCGTACCCGTGGTGCGATCGAGGCGGCCGAGGTCGTCGTCCTGCTCCTCGACGCCTCGGAGCCCATCACCGAGCAGGACCTGCGGGTGATCTCGATGGTCGCCGACGCCGGCCGGGCGCTGGTGATCGCCTTCAACAAATGGGACCTGGTCGACGAGGACCGGCGGTACGACCTCGACAAGGAGATCGACCGCGAACTGTCCCGGGTGCTGAGCTGGGCCCACCGGGTCAACATCTCGGCCAGGACCGGCCGCGCCCTGGCCAAGCTCGTGCCCGCGATGGAGACGGCGCTGGACTCCTGGGACAAGCGGATCCCCACCGGGCCCCTCAACACGTGGATGAGCGAGGTCGTCGCCGCGACCCCGCCGCCCATGCGTGGTGGTCGTCTGCCGCGGATCCGGTTCTGCACCCAGGCCACCACCCGGCCCCCGACGTTCGTGTTCTTCTCCACGGGGTTCCTCGAGGCCGGATACCGGCGCTTCCTCGAGCGTCGCCTCCGTGAGACCTTCGGCTTCGACGGTTCCCCGGTCCGGGTGAACGTGCGGGTCAAGGAGCGTCGACAGCGCAAGTGACCTGCCGATTGGAGTCCGACGGAACCGGTGCGCTAGGGTAATCGAGTCGCCGCGCGAGCCGCGGTGACGGACGGGCTGTGGCGCAGCTTGGTAGCGCACTTGACTGGGGGTCAAGGGGTCGCAGGTTCAAATCCTGTCAGCCCGACACAGTGAAACCCCAGGTCAGAGAAATCTGACCTGGGGTTTCGTCGTATCTGTCGGCTCTGGCGTCCCCCGGTGCACGGGAGGGCGCGGTCCGGTTCCCGGTCGTGGTCGCTACCTCGGCCTTGACCCCGCTATGCCGTGCCGGGTGTGATGGCGGGCATGACAGAGGATGTTCGGTTCACCAGTACGAGGGGCCCCGAGCTCGCCGGCGCGCTGGAGGCCCCCGAGGGCGGGCAGCGCGGGTGGGGGCTGTTCGTGCACGGCTTCACACTGGGCAAGGACTCGCCGGCCGCGTTCCGCATCTCCCGCAGCCTCGCCGAGGAGGGGATCGGGATGTTGCGCTACGACAATCTCGGCATCGGTGAGTCCGACGGTGTCCTGGGCGACGGGTCGTTCTCCGTGAAGGTGGCCGACACGGTGCGTGCCGCGGAGTTCCTGGCAGACCGGGGGACCCCGCCGGATCTGCTCGTCGGCCACTCGTGGGGCGGGGCCGCGGCGATCCTGGCGGCGCAGGAGATACCGAGCGTCAGGGCGGTGGTGACCATCGGGGCGCCCGCCGAGCCCGCCGAGGTGGAGCGGCACTACGACGCGATCGCCGGCACGGTCCTGGAGGAGGGCAGTGGCACCTGGTCGATGGGCGGCCGCGCGATGACTCTGAAGCGGGAGTTCGTCGAGGACGTGCGCCGGGCAGACCTCATCGGCCGGGTGCACACCCTCGACCGTCCACTCCTGGTCATCCATTCGCCCACCGACGCGACGGTGGGCATCGACAACGCCGCCCAGATCTTCCGGGCGGCGCTCCACCCGCGCAGCTTCGTCTCGCTGGAGGGGTCGGACCACTTCCTCACGGTGGACGGGCAGGCACAGCGAGCCGCGAAGATCATCAGCGCCTGGGTCGACCAGTACCTCTGACGGGCCCCGCTTCGCGGCTCCGGGCTGTGGTGGTCATCCGGCCCGCGGCCGGGCCCCGGGACGCTTCCGGTCGTCGCCGCTGTGGCGCGGATGATGCAGTGGGCGCGACCCCCGGAGGATCGCGCGGGAGTCTCAACCGTCCGATAACGTTGTGAGCTATTATTCATGCGGGTACGGTCGGGGCATCGAGGCGGTTGTCGCCACGATGGGGGAGCACTCATGACCGAGGTCCAGATACCGCCTGACCACTCTCGGGGCGCCGAGGAATGGCCGAACGTCGACCGCGTCATGGTTGATTCAGCTGTCGACGCGGCGGCCGAAGCGGCCGAGTCGTTCCGCGCGCTCGACCAGCACCAGGTCGACACGATCGTGGAAGCCATGTCGCGGGCGGGCATCCGCGCAGCGGGGGAGCTCGCCGCGACCGCGATCGAGGAGACCGGCTTCGGGGTGTTCGAGGACAAGGTCGTCAAGAACTACGTGGCCACCGAGTTCCTCTACGACTACCTCAAGGACAAGAAGTCCGTCGGCGTGATCGAGAAGGACTTCGCCCGCAACATCGAGCTCGTCGCCGAGCCGATCGGGGTCGTCCTGGCGATCACCCCGGTCACCAATCCAACCTCGACTGTCCTCTACAAGGCGATCGTCGCGGCCAAGACCCGCAACGCGGTCATCTTCCGCCCGTCGCCTGTGGCCGTGCGGTCGTGTGAGCGGACCGTGGAGATCCTGCGCGAGGCGGCGGAGGCGGCGGGCATGCCGCCGGGCGCACTCCAGGTGATCCCAGACGCTGCGCACGAGGTCACGCACTACCTGTTCGCGCACCCCGGGGTCGACTTCATCTGGGTGACCGGTGGGCAGAAGATCGTCGCCCTCGCCAACTCTGCCGGCAAGCCCGCCCTGGGGGTGGGGCCCGGCAACGCGCCCATCTATCTGCACCGGACAGCCGACGTCAAAGGCGCCGTTGTGGACATCCTCATCTCCAAGACGTTCGACGCGTCGGTCATCTGCCCCGCCGAGCAGACCTGCATCATCGATGACCCGATCTACGACGAGACAGTGACCGAGTTCCGGAGGATGGGCGCCCACTTGCTCTCCGGCGACGAGGCCAGGGCGATCGCCGATTTCGCCTTCGGCTGCGGCGACAGGGTGAACCTCGAGGCGTTGGGCCAGCAGGCGCCCGAACTGGCCGCTCGCGCGGGCATCACGGTCGATCCCTCCGTGAAGATCCTGTTGGCGGAGTTGCCGTCGGATCTCGAGGAACTCGCTCTACATCCGTTGGTGCAGGAGAAACTCATGCCGGTTCTGGGTCTGGTCCGGTCTCCGGACTCCGCCCACGGCATCGACACCGCAGTGCTCGTGACCGAACACGGGGGTCTCGGCCACACCTCGGCGATCTACGCGCGCGATCCCGATGTCGTCGACGCATTCGGGCTGGCCGTCCGTACCGGCCGGATCCTCGTCAACGCCCCCACCGCCGTCGGTGCGCTGGGTGGGATCTACAACAATCTCACCCCGACGTTCTCCCTGGGCTGCGGCACGTGGGGAGGCTCGAGCACCACGGAGAACGTCAACTACATGCAGCTGCTCAACGTCAAGACCGTCTCCCACCGACGCACCCCACCCCAGTGGTTCCGCGTCCCGGCCAACACGTTCTTCAACGCAGGTGCACTCGAGAACCTGCGCGAGGTGCCCTGCACCAGTGTGGTGGTGGTCACCGACGTGCTCAGTGAACAGAGGGGGGTGGTCGACGAACTGAGGAGGAACCTCCGAGTGGAGCGGTTGCGCGTGTTCAGCGAGGTCGAGCCGGAGCCCGACGAGGCCACCATCCACCGCGGGGTCGCCCTGCTCCGTGAGTCAGTACCCGACCTGCTCATCGCGATCGGCGGCGGGTCGGTCATCGACGCGGCCAAGGCGATCAGACTCTTCTACGAGCATCCGGAGGTCCGGCTCGAGGACCTCGCACTTCCGTTCCTCGATCCCCGCAAACGGATGGCCGAATACCCACAGGAACCCCACACCCTGCGACTGGTGGCGGTCCCGACGACCTCCGGGACGGGATCGGAGGTCTCACCCGCCGCGGTCCTCACCGTCGGCGACCGCAAGGAGACGTTGGTCGACTACTCGCTGGTGCCGGACATGGCGATCGTCGACCCCGTGCTCACGCTGTCCATGCCCCGCACCCTGACGGTCGACACGGGCGTGGACGCACTGACCCACGCGCTCGAGGCGGCGGCGTCCATCTTCGCCTCGCCCTACACCGACGCGTTCTGCGTGCAGGCCGCCCGGTTGATCTTCGACGCCCTCCCGCGGGCCTATGACGACCCGGACGACCTCGAGGCACGGACGGACATGTCCAACGCGGCCACGCTCGCCGGCCTCGCGTTCTCCAACGCGTTCGTCGGGACCAACCACGCCCTCGCGCACGCGACCGGCGCCCGGTTCGGTATCGCACACGGTCGTGCCAACGGGATCTTCCTGCCGCACACCCTTAGATACAACGCGAGTCTGCCCACCAAGTTCATGCCGGCCCCGGGGTACTCCGCCTACATCGCACCGGAAAAATACGCCCAGCTCGGCCGCGTCGTGTTCGGCGGTCGCGAGCCCGAGGAGAGCCGGCGTCGGCTCTTCGACGGAGTCGACGCGCTCCTGCGCCGTCTGGAGATTCCCCGTACGCTCGCTGAGCTCGACATCGCCGAGCACGACTTCCTCGAGGCGCTGCCGGAACTGGCGATGACGGCGTTCCAGGACCTGAGCAATCGCACCAACCCACGGATGCCGATGGTCGCCGAACTCACCGAGCTACTCCGACTCGGCTACTACGGGGAGGCCTCCGTTGCCCACTGACACCGCCACTCGGACGGTTGAGATCGCCGTGCCACTGGCCACGGTCCTCGAGACGATCCGCGACCTCGAGGGGCAGACCGAGTGGGTCCCCGAGATCCTCGAAGCCGAGGTCCTCGAGATCTATGAGGACGACGGGCTGCCCGCCACCGCCCGGTTCAAGGCGTCGGCCACGGTGGGCACGGACGCCTACGTGTTGACGTACGAGCACCGGGACGACGGTCTGGACTGGTCGATGGTCGAGGGGCGGCTCCAGACCGGGCAGGAGGGGGTGTACGACCTCGTGGAGACCGGCCCGGGGTCGACCTCGGTCTCGTTCCGCCTGACCATCCACCACAATCTCCCCCTACCGGGATTACTGCGCCGACGTGTGATCAAGGGGCTCGTCGACAACACTGTCAACGGGTTGAAAAGGCACCTCGAATCCTGAGTGGGTGACGGTGACCCGGAAGTGGCGCCGGGGAACACGGGGCCGGGGCCTACCGTTGTATCCGATAGGTATCCCGTGAGAAGAGCCGCGCGCCGGACGCGCGGGCGAGGAGGGGCATGGCCGACGAGCGCACGCCACAGACGGCACGGGACCGGATCGTGTCCGACGTCGACCGGATGTGCCGGGGGGAGGGGCAGGCCCCGGTGGCGGAATTGTCCGACAGGGCCGCGTTGCTCGTGGCCTGCGGGCTGGTCGAGCCCCGCGTCGGCGACGTCGTCCTGGCCCGGTTGCACCGTAATCTCCCGTTCCCGACGGTCAACGGGTTCCACCAGGTCCGGATCATCGAGGAACAACGTCACGACCTCCGACGGATCCTCGGCACCCCGGTGCCGTCCATGTTGCGCATGGCGTTGCGTACCCGGTTGGCGGATCTCGATCGGAGGTATCTCGTCCTGCGGACCGGGTTCACACGGGGTACCGGCGTCTGGGCGTTCCGGGTGAAGGACATCCGCGCCGACCGTCGACGCGGTGTGCACCTGGACACCGATGACCGCGGCCGGTTGTTCGACGCACTGGCGTCGACGCCGACGATGGCCGCCGTTCCGCTCGTGCCCCGGACCCTCGCAGAACTCGGGACCGTCGCCGCGGCCAGGGGTCAGCGTGAGATGGGCAGGGTGGTGCTGCCACAGCGGGTGCAGTCGGTTGTCCAGTCGCTGCCCTCGCTCCCGCACATCCGGGCGGACCGGCGCCGGATCCCGGAGATGTACACGGCCACGCTCATGGAGGTCGGTGGTCTGTACGACCGGTTGTCCCGCGCCTACGCGCGGGGCGGACGGTCGGTCGAGGAGATCCGGCTACAGTTCGATGCCGAGGCCGAGGTGGTCGGACTCGCCGGGGACCTGTGTCGACTTCGTGAAGCGGCGGCCACGGCCGGGGTACCGCCTGCGAGCGACGGATTCACCACCCTGACCGGCATGGGCACGTCGATCGACGGGGTGTGGGTAGAGGTCGTCGACCGGGCGGTCGCGTTCCGTGAGCTCGTCGAGTCGGTGGAGTCACGGGCGGATGCCGCGGTGGCGGAGGCGGAACGCCTCGCCGGGATCGCGCGCGACAACGGTGTGGCATCGCCCGCGACGCCCTACCGCCCCTCACCGGCGGACGTGGTGGCGGAGAATCTCGCGGCCCGGGCGGGGGATCGCATGCTCTCGACGGAAGCCATGCGGCGGTTGCGGGGCCAGATCGACCCGGAGCGCTAGACGCCGTGACCGGCGGGGCACGTCCCCGCCCGCGTCCCGCCTGCGTACGGTGGACGCATCTGTTCGTGACCGGGAAGGACTCCACGCGTGGGATTGGCCAACCGCTTCTGGAAGCTCATGGGCTCCACCCAGGGACGCGACACCTCGCGCGCGCAGAGCGCGGTCGAGGCCTCGCACGAGTACGACGGGTGGGCGGCGGGACTGGACGACGGCGAGTTCGCGGACACGGCGCACGACCTGCAGCTCTTCGGGGATCCTCCCGAGGACCTCGCCCGCTTCCTCGCACTGGCCAGGGAGGCCGCCGACCGGACGGTGGGGCTGAGGCCGTTCGACGTCCAACTCCAGGGCGCGTTGCGCATGTTCTCCGGCGATGTCGTGGAGATGGCGACGGGCGAGGGCAAGACCCTCTCCGGGGCGGTGGCGGCGGCGGGGTACGCCCTCCAGGGACACACCGTCCACGTCGTCTCCGTCAACGACTACCTCGCCGCCCGGGACGCCCGCTGGATGGGCCCGATGTTCGAGCTGCTGGGACTGTCGGTCGGCCACGTCACCGAATCCTCGACACGCGATGAACGGCGTGACGCCTACGGCTGCGATGTCACCTACGGCTCGGTCTCGGAGATCGGTTTCGACGTCCTCCGCGAGCAATTGGTGACCAACCCGTCGGACCTCATCTCCCCGACGACGGACGTGGCCCTCGTGGACGAGGCCGACTCGGTGTTGGTGGACGAGGCTCTCGTGCCGTTGGTGCTGGCGGGGTCCACGTCCGGGGAGGCGCCGACAGGGGAGGTCCTGGCCGCGGTGCGCAAGCTGCGCCCGGGGCGGCACTACGAGACCGATTCCGAGCGGCGCAACATCTTCCTCACCGAGGACGGTGCCGAGGCCATCGAGACCGAACTCGGCATCGCCGACCTGTACGACGCCGACCACGTCGGTACCACCCTCGTGCAGGTCAACGTGGCCCTCCACGCGTGCTTCCTCCTGCGCAGGGACGTGGACTACATCGTCCGCGACGGACGGGTGCAACTGGTCAACGCCTCGCGCGGGCGCGTGGCCGAGCTCCAGCGGTGGCCGGACGGACTCCAGGCCGCCGTGGAGGCCAAGGAGGGCGTCCCGGTGTCCGAAGCGGGCCAGATTCTGGACAGTCTCACGGTCCAGGCCTTCATCGGGCGGTACGACAAGGTGTGCGGCATGACCGGTACCGCGCTCGCCGCCGGTGCCCAGCTGCGCGAGTTCTACTCCCTGGGCGTGTCCCAGATCGACTCCAATGCGCCGAACATCCGTTTCGACGAGGCCGATCGGACCTACATCGACACCGACAGCAAGACTCGCGCCGTGGTCGAGCACATCGTGAGCGTCCACGCCACCGGCCAGCCGGTCCTGGTGGGCACACACGACGTGGCCGAGTCCGAGGAACTGGCCGCGCGGCTCGCCGAGAAGGGTGTCGACTGCGCGGTCCTCAACGCCAAGAACGACGAGGAGGAGGCGGCGATCATCGCCGAGGCGGGCGACGTGGGGAACGTCACCGTCTCCACCCAGATGGCCGGCCGCGGGACGGACATCCGGCTCGGTGGTTCCGACGAGTCGCGGCGCGACGAGGTCGTGGAGCTCGGCGGACTGCACGTGGTGGGTACCGGTCGACACCGGACGGAGCGACTCGACAACCAGCTCAGAGGACGGGCGGGGCGTCAGGGCGACCCGGGTAGCTCGGTGTTCTTCGCGTCCATGGACGACCCGGTGGTGACCTCGGCGCTCGAACCCGAGAAGATCCCGACCGCCCACGACCGGATCACCGGGTTGCTCAAGGGCAATCGCGGTCGTGACGCCGTCGATCACGCGCAGCGGGTGACCGAGGGACAGATGCTGGAGATCCACGCCAACACCTGGCGCTACAGCCGTCTCCTCGCCGAGCAGCGCGACATCCTCGCCGAGCGACGTGCCGCGCTGCTCCGCACGGACAAGGCGTTCGAGGAACTCACGGCACATGATCCCGAACGGAGTGCCCGACTGGTGGAGGCGCACGGCCGCGACGCCGTGGTGCAGGGATGCCGCGAGATCATGCTGTGGCATCTCGACCGTGGTTGGGCGCGACATCTCGAGACGATGAACGACGTCCGCGAGTCGATCCACCTCCGCGCGCTGGGACGCGAGAACCCCCTCGACGAGTTCCACCGGATCGCGATCGACCACTTCCGCGATCTCGCCTCCGACGCGGTCCGCAAGTCCGAGACCACGTTCGCCGAGATCGAGTTCACCGCCTCCGGGGTGGACCTCGAGGCCAATTCCATGGCACGGCCCACCTCGACCTGGACCTACATGGTCCACGACAACCCGATGGCGGCCGGCGGGACCGTCTTCTCCGGGATGATGTCGACGTTCCGATGAGTGCGGCGCGTGACGGTCGACGGGAGACCGACCTCCGGGAATGGCGGACCGGCGAGGGCAAGGTCCTCGGGGCCAGGATCCCCCCGCCGCGGGACGGCCACCTGTCCGCGGCGGTCCCGCCCGGCCTGGGGCCCGATACGCCCGCGAGGGTTCCGGAGGTCAGCGACCGGTTCTGGACGTTGCCCAACGCGATCTCCCTGGGGCGCATCGCCCTGATCCCGGTCCTCGTGCTGAGCATCCTCGCGTGGGATGACCCACCCCTGGCGTTGTGGCTCCTCGGGGTGCTGGTGGTGTCGGACTGGCTCGACGGCAAGATCGCCCGCCTGTGGAACATGCGCTCGACCTGGGGTGAGCGTCTGGACCCGATCGCCGACAGGATCCTCGTCGCCGCCGTCCCCGTCTCCTTCGCCGTGGCGGGATACATCCCGGTGTGGATCGTGGTGGTGCTGATCGCGCGTGATCTCCTGCTGACGGCCACGCTCCCGGTCTATCGCCGGCGCGGGCTGGACCCCGAGGTCACCTATCTGGGCAAGGCGGCGACCTTCGCCCTGTTCTGGTCGCTCCCACTGCTGCTGACCGGCCACGCCGGAGTACCGGGAGGCCAGGCCTTCGAACTCGTGGGGGAGGCGTGCCTGTACTGGGGTGTCGGCCTGTACGCCTGGAGTGGGGGCATCTACGTCTGGCAGGCGTCGAGGATCGCGCGGGCGGTTCCCCCGCGCGGGGTCCGATCGGCTGATGTGGGGGCGCCCGACGGTGTGTAATGTCGCCAGATGGAATTCGAAGTGAGCCACTCGAGAAGGGCGCGTCAGTGAGCGATCAGAACATCCCCGACCAGCTCCGGTACACCGATGAGCACGAGTGGGTGGAGCGGGTGTCGGACACCCGCGTGCGCATCGGAATCACCGAGTACGCGCAGTCCAAGTTGGGCGACATCGTGTTCGTCCAACTCCCGGATGTCGGTGGGGAGACCGAGTCGGGTGAGCCCTTCGGTGAGGTCGAGTCGCCGAAGAGCGTGTCCGACCTCTACGCGCCACTGAGCGGCAAGGTCGTCGAGGTCAACACCGCCCTCGAGACGTCTCCCGAACTGGTCAACTCGGATCCGTACGGTGAGGGGTGGATCGTCGTCCTCGAGATCGCCGATGTGGACGACCTGGAGTCCCAGCTCGAGCAGACCCTCGATTCGGACGGGTACGCCAAGATCACCGAGGGCTGAGCGGGTAGTCGCCGCCCCCGGGCCCCGCGACCGGGGACTCCGACATAGAATCAACAGCACCGCACGGTGAGCCCCCGCTGGGCTCGGACGAGGAGATACGAACGTGACCGAGAACAAGAACATGCCCGAGGCGACCGCCGAGACCACCTCGGTGTTCCGTGCCGAGCTCCTCAACGAATCCGACCAGCAGGCGGCCCAGTCCGACTCCGCCGTCACCGGTGTCGAGGGGCTCCCCGAGGGGCAGGCGCTGCTCGTGGTTAAGCGTGGCCCCAACGCGGGGTCGAGGTTCCTGCTCGACCAGGCCACCACGTCCGCGGGACGGCACCCGGACAGCGACATCTTCCTCGACGACGTGACGGTGAGCCGGCGGCACGCCGAGTTCCGGAGCGAGAGCGAGACCTTCACCGTCGTCGACGTGGGGTCGCTGAACGGTACCTACGTCAATCGTGAGCCCGTGGACTCGGCGTCGCTGTCCAACGGCGACGAGGTCCAGATCGGCAAGTTCCGTCTCGTCTTCCTGACGGGTACGCCCGGGCAGTGACCGCCGCCGGGCAGGGCGCCCCGAGGGAGGAGTACCTCTCCATCGGGGGCGTCATCGCACTTCTGAGTGCGGAGTTCCCGGACCTGACGGTGTCGAAGGTCCGGTTCCTCGAGAACGAGGGGCTGGTCACCCCTGAACGCACCGCGAGCGGGTACCGGCGCTTCAGCGTCGAGGACCGCGAGCGGCTGCGGTACGTCCTGACCGCCCAGCGCGATCGGTATCTGCCCCTCAAGGTGATCCGGCAGGAGCTCGACGCGCTGGACGCCGGCATCGCCGACGGGTCGACCACCGCGCTGCGGCCGCGGCCCGGCGAGGACGGCGTCCCCGGGTCGACCCCGGACGACTTCCGAAGCGACACCCTGAAGAGGCTCACCCGCGAGAACGTGGTCGAGCAGTCCGGGGTGGACGCCGCTCTGGTCGACGCGCTGATCGACGCGGGCCTGATCGCCGCGGGCCCCGGCGGGTTCTTCGACCCGGAGGCGGTGCTCGTGGCGCGGACCGCGCACGACCTGGCCGCGCACGGGGTGGATGTGCGTCACCTCAGGGGGTTCCGCACGGCGGCGGATCGGCAGACCGGGTTGATCACCCAGATCGCCGGCCCGGTGGCTCGCCAGGGCGATGCCGATGCCCGTGACCGGGCCGCGGAGTTGGCGCGGGAGATCGCGGCACTGTCGGTGTCGCTCCATTCGACCCTGGTGACCGTCGCCGTGAGGCACGCCCTCGAGTCCTGACGGGAACAGCGCCCGCTCGCGGTGAACCGGATCGGGGCTACGCTTGAGACGTGGGAGAGGCGGAGAACATGGGAAAGAACATGCGCGAGGTCGACATCGTCGGCGTCCGTTTCGAGGAGCCGGAGTACGCACCCGTACTGATCCTGCACGAGAAGGACGGTGGCCGGTACGTACCGATCTGGATCGGGGCGGCCGAAGCCGCGGCGATCAGCCTCCAACAGCAGGGGGTGCGGCCGAGCAGGCCGCTGACCCACGACCTCGTGGCCGCGCTACTGGACACCTTCTCGCATCCGCTGGAGCAGGTGGAGATCATCGGAGTGTCCGAGGGGACGTTCTTCGCGGAGTTGGTCTTCGGCGACACGAGGGTGTCCGCGCGCCCGTCCGACGCGGTGGCGGTCGCACTGCGGACCTCCTCGCCGGTACTCGTGAGCCGGGAGGTGCTCGACGAGGTGGGGATCTCCCTCGTGGAGCAGGGCGAGGAAGAGGTCGAAGCCTTCCGGGAGTTCCTCGATCAGGTGAACCCTGACGATTTTCTCGGCGGGCCGGAGGCGCCCAGAGAACCGGGCGGGTCATCGTCCTGACGCCTGCGAACTGCGAGTTTGGCATTCACAATGGCCACACCGATACCAGTTCGCAGGTCAGGACAGACTCTAAACTTCAACTTGAGGTTGAGGTTTACCGCGTGTCCTATTGATCAGGGCCCCCGGCGGGCATAGCGTTGCCCTCAGTGAACTACACCGATGGTGTTCACGCGTCCAGGATCCGGGCCTCGCCGCCCGGTACCGTGTCGTCACGATCGTGGCGACACCCGCAGCTTGAGGGAGCAATCGTGGCCGACCACACCCGGGTCTCGGAGCCGTCCGTCGCCGATACGAACACGGAGAGTCTCTTCGGGGACCGAGGAGAGGGCACCCAGGCTTCCTTCGACGAGGTGCAGCCCGGGTTGTTCCCCGATGACGGGATCCCGGACGGCACGAGCGGGTACCGGGTCCCGATCGCATGCCAGATCGCCGGGATCACCTACCGGCAGCTCGATTACTGGGCACGCACCGACCTCGTGGTGCCGTCGATCCGCAATGCGGCCGGCTCGGGTAGCCAGCGCCTGTACTCGTTCAAGGACATCCTCGTCCTGAAGATCGTCAAGCAGCTGCTCGACACCGGTATCTCGCTCCAGAACATCCGGAAGGCCGTGGATCAGATCCGGTCACGGGGCGTGGAGGATCTGGCGACCATCACCCTGTTCTCGGATGGCCGCACCGTGTTCGAGTGCACCTCCAAGGAGGAGGTGTTCGACCTGCTCCAGGGCGGGCAGGGCGTGTTCGGCATCGGTATCGGGGGCGCGATGCGTGAACTCGCAGGGTCGATCGCCGAGTTCCCCGCGGAGACGGTCTCCGAGGACGACATCCTCGCACCGGTGGAGGACGAGCTGGCGGCCCGTCGGCGCGCTCGCGCCTCACGCCGCACGGGCTGATCGGCGCCGGTGGTCTAGACTCGGCCATGCGTTCACGCGACTCACGGGAGAGCTCCGCGGCCTTGTCGGTCGCGGGCGCCGAAGGAGCAACTCCTCTCCGAGAATCTCTCAGGCACCCGGACCGTGTAGTCGCCTAACGCCTCTGGAGAGCGGTGGAACAGACCACCCGCCCACGGGGAAAGCCGGGGCCGCACACGCGGCCCGGTGAATCTCTCAGGCGCCGGCACCCGTCCGGCAGGGGACAGAGCGGAGAGGGTAGCACCGGCCCGCAGGCCGCCTTTCCGGGCGGCCCCGCCACCTGAGGAGCACCTGTGACGACGACCCCTGACACCGCCCGGACCGGAGGCGAGTTCGTCGCCCGCCATCTGGGCCCCGACGCCCACGGCCTGGAACGCATCCTCGACACCATCGGCGTGGGTTCGCTGGATGAACTCGCCGAGCGGGCCGTGCCCTCGGTCATCCTCGACGAGGTGGGACCGGACGGGCGCGCGGAGGGGATCGACGCCCTACCGGAGCCGCTGTCGGAAGCGGACACCCTCGCGGCGCTGCGCGAACTCGCCAACCGCAACACCGTCGCCGTGTCGATGATCGGACAGGGCTACTACGACACGCTCACTCCGCCGGTACTGATCCGGAACATCATCGAGAGCCCGGCGTGGTACACGGGCTACACCCCCTACCAGCCGGAGATCAGCCAGGGCCGTCTCGAGGCGCTCCTGAACTTCCAGACGATGGTCTCTGACCTGACCGGTATGGACATGGCTAACGCTTCCATGCTGGACGAGGGCACGGCCGCGGCCGAGGCTATGACGATGCTGCGACGGGCCAACCGCTCCTCCAAGAGCCCCCGCTTCGCCGTCGACACCGACATCTTCCCCCAGACCGCGGCGATCCTCGCCACCCGCGCGGAGCCCCTGGGCATCGAACTGGTCACGGCAAACCTGCTGGACGACGGCCTGCCCGAGGGCGAGTTCTTCGGGGCGCTCGTGCAGACCCCCGGCGCGTCCGGTCGTGTCGCCGACGTGTCCCGGCTCATCGAGCAGTGCCACGAACGGGGCGCCATGGTCGCCGCGGGTGTCGACCTGCTGGCGGCGACGGTCCTGACCCCAGCGGGAGAGAAGGGCGCGGACGCGTGCTTCGGCACCACCCAGCGCTTCGGGGTCCCGATGGGCTTCGGCGGGCCGCACGCCGGATTCCTCGCGTGCCGCAGCGCGCACGCCCGCAACCTGCCGGGTCGACTGGTCGGGGTGTCGACAGACGCCGACGGACAGGTCGCGTACCGGCTCGCCCTCCAGACCCGTGAGCAGCACATCCGTCGCGAGAAGGCGACGTCCAACATCTGCACCGCCCAGGTCCTCCTGGCGGTCCTGGCCGCGATGTATGCGTCCTATCACGGCGCCGACGGTCTCTCGGCGATCGCCCGCCGGGTGCACGCCCACGCCGATGCTCTCGCCCGGGCACTGCGCTCGGCCGGGGTCGAGGTGGTCCACGACGCGTTCTTCGACACGGTCCTGACCCGTGTACCGGGACGCGCTGATGAGGTACTGGCCGCCGCCGCCGAGCGTGGGGTAAATCTGTGGAAGGTCGACGACGACTCCGTGTCGATCGCGTGTGACGAGGCCACCACCGCCGAGCACGTCGGGATCGTGCTCGAGGCATTCGGCGCAGGTGCCGTCGGGGCCGTCGAGATCTCGGTGGACCCGGGACACGGGGATCGCACGAGCGAGTTCCTCCAGCACGACGCGTTCGTGCGGTACCGCACCGAGACCGCGATGCTGCGATACCTGCGTGCGCTCTCGGACAAGGACATGGCGCTGGACCGGACCATGATCCCGCTGGGCTCGTGCACGATGAAGCTCAACGCCACCACCGAGATGGAGCCGATCACGTGGCCGGAGTTCAACCGACTCCACCCGTTCGCCCCCGCGGACCAGAGCGCCGGACTCCGCGAACTCGTCGCGGATGTCGAGCAGTGGCTCGTCGACATCACCGGGTACGCGGCGGTCAGTCTGCAGCCCAACGCCGGTAGTCAGGGCGAGTACGCCGGACTCCTCGCGATCCGCGGTTATCACCGATCGCGCGGGGAGGAGGACCGGACGGTCTGCCTCATCCCGTCGTCCGCCCACGGCACCAACGCCGCCTCCGCGGTCATGGCCGGGATGAAGGTCGTCGTGGTGGCGTGCCGTGAGAACGGCGATGTCGACGTGGACGACCTGCGCGCGAAGGTGGACAAGTACGGCGCCGAACTGTCGGCGATCATGATCACCTACCCGTCCACACACGGCGTCTACGAGCACGACATCGAGGAGATCTGCGCGATCGTCCACGATGCCGGGGGTCAGGTCTACATCGACGGGGCCAACCTCAACGCGCTGGTCGGGGTCGCACGTCCGGGCCGGTTCGGGGGCGACGTGAGCCACCTCAACCTGCACAAGACCTTCTGTATCCCCCACGGTGGCGGTGGCCCCGGAGTCGGCCCCGTCGCGGTCGCCGAGCATCTGCGCGATTTCCTGCCCGGGCATCCCCACGAGGACGGCCTGGGCTCGGGTGGAGTGGTCTCCTCGGCCGCGTTCGGCTCCGCGTCGATCCTGCCCATCACGTGGGCGTACGTGCGGATGATGGGGGCCGACGGACTGCGCCGGGCCACGCTCACCGCCATCGCCAGCGCGAACTATCTGGCCCGGCGTATCGGGGAGCACTTCCCGGTGCTGTACTCCGGTGACGGCGGGTGGGTCGCCCACGAGTGCATCCTCGACCTGCGCTCGCTCATCGACTCGGTCGGCATCTCGATCGACGACGTCGCGAAGCGTCTCGCCGACTACGGCTTCCACGCGCCCACCATGAGCTTCCCGGTGCCCAACACGCTCATGGTCGAGCCGACCGAGAGCGAGGACCTGTCCGAACTGGACGCGTTCTGTGATGCGATGGCGGCCATACGCTCCGAGATCGACCGCGTCTCTGACGGTGAGTGGACGGTGGACGACAACCCGCTCAGGGGCGCGCCCCACACGGCTGAGAGCGTGTCCGCCGACGAGTGGACGCACGCCTATCCGCGCAGCGTCGCGGGGTACCCACTGGGGTCGACCTGGCGCCCGAAGGTGTGGCCGGCCGTCCGCCGGATCGACGGGGCCTACGGCGACCGCAACCTGGTCTGCTCCTGCCCGCCGTTGGACGCGTTCGCACAGGACTGAACCGGCGCCGGGGTCCGGTGTTGTCGTACCCGCATGACACGGTACGGGGCATGACGACGACCGGACCCCACCCGATCCCCGCACTCCCCGCGGCCTGCCGCGAGTGGTGCCGCGCGCAGCCTCCCGCGCTGCTGGTCGCCGACGAGTACGTCGGGATCGATCTGGACCTGTGGAACCTGCGCCTCGCGGAGAAGGGCGTCGACCTACGCCTGGTCGCCGGTGGCCTCGACGGCGGGCGGGTCGAGTCCGGGCCCGGGTACCTCCGCAGGAGCGACCTGTGGGCGGCGGGTCGGCGTGCCCGGGGCAGTCTCGAGGAATCCGTCGTGGCGCTCTACATGTGCGCCGCCTGGCTGTCCGGCCACCCGTCGCGATCGGGGGTGAGGCGCGGGCTGCCGGACTTCCGGGTGGCCGAGCGGGACCGGCACGGTCGGGTATCGGTCTCCTCCCACGGATACCCACTCGTGCTGCACGAGGTGGTGGACTGGCTCGACGCGCCGGTGGAGGCGATGAACCTCCTGCGGCACGGGGCTCCCGCCGGCAGAGCGGGGCGCGGCGTTCCCGACCTGGGGTACCCCCTGGCGTCGCTGTACCTGTCGTCGTTGGGCATGGCCTGGTCGGCGCCGGATATCGTGCCGGTCGATCCGGCGGGGATCGGCACCCTGATCCACGCCGGGTGGACCGAGATCGACTCGTCCTCCCGGCTGACCCCACGGCGCTACCAGCGTTACCTGGACGTGGTCGCCGCGTGGGCGCGCGAGGCGGCCGTCGACCCGCTGGTGATCGAGATGTGGCTCGTCCGGGAGTGGCACGACCGGCGGGCACCGGCCGACTGCTCGGGCGCGTCCGACCGGACGCATCGGGGAACCCGCCCGCGCTGACCCGGTGGCGCGCTAGGGTCCGCTCCATGGAACCCCGGAGAACGACCGTGGACGTCCCGGTAGGCACCCTCGACGTCCTGGTGTGGGAGCCGGACGGCCACGCGGCCGACACTGCACCGGTGCGGACGGTGGTGGCCCTGCACGGCTTCCCCGAGTCGGCGTGGGAATGGGAACGCGTCGCCGCGGACCTGGTGACTCAGGGTGTCCGGGTGGTGGCCCCCATGCAGCGTGGATACTCGCCCGGAGCGCGTCCGCACGATGTGGCGGACTATGCCATCGAGCACCTGTCGGCTGACGCCCTCGCCGTGGCGGACAGTCTGGGGCTCGAGCGTGTCCACGTGGTCGGTCATGACTGGGGGGCGTCCGTGGCATGGTGGCTGGCCGCCCACCACGCCGATCGGGTCGCCAGCCTCACGGCCATCTCGATCCCGCATCTCGCGGCGTTCTCCGACGCGATCGGGGCGGATCCCGATCAGCAGGCCCGGTCGGCGTACTTCGGATTGTTCCGACAGGAGGGCAAGGCCGAGGACGTGCTCCTCGAGGGAGATGCTCACCGATTGCGTGCCATGTTCGGCGGGCAGGTACCGCCGGATCTGGTGGACAGGCATCTCGAGGTGTTCGGGGAGCGCTCGGCCCTGACCGCAGCCCTGCACTGGTACCGCGCGATGCGGAGGTACGACCTCCCCGACGTCACTGTCCCCACTACATTCCTGTGGGGCGGGCAGGATCCCGCGGTCGCGCGCAGCGGGGCCGACGCGACGGCGGAGCGGGTGACGGCCGAGTACCGTTTCGTCCCGCTCGATGACCTCGGTCACTGGATACCGGAACAGGCCCCCGCGTTGGTGGCACGCGAGGTCCTGGCCCGGATCGCCTGACCGCCCCGAGGCGTGTCAGTCCTGCCGCAACTCCCGCTTGAGGAGCTTTCCGGACTGGTTGCGGGGCAGTTCATCGACGAACACCACCCGCTTGGGCACCTTGAACGGGGCGAGGTGCTCGCGCGTGCCCGCGACGATCTCGTCCTCCGTGGCGTGAGCTCCGTCCTTGAGGACGACGACCGCGGTCACCGCCTCGATCCACTTGGGATCCGGGGTGCCGATCACGGCGACCTCGGCGACCCGCTCGTCCCGGTACACGGCGTCCTCCACCTCGCGGGAGGCCACCAGGACACCGCCGGTGTTGATGACGTCCTTGATCCGGTCGACCACCTCGACGAACCCCTCCGGGTCACGCACCACGAGGTCCCCGGAGTGGAACCACCCGTCGCGGAACGCCTCCTGCGTGGCCTCGGGCTTGTTCCAGTACCCCTGGCACAGTTGCGGGGAGCGGTAGACGATCTCGCCCTGCTCGCCGGCCGCGACCTCGGCACCGCTCTCGTCGACGACGCGCGCCTCGACGAAGAAGACGGGACGGCCGGCACTGGCCGGGCGTGCATCGTGCTCCTCGGGACGCAGGACGCACGCCAGCGGCCCGATCTCGGACTGCCCGAAGCAGTTGTAGAAACCGAGTTCGGGGTACTTGTCGCGCAGGCGCTGCAGCACGGTGACCGGCATGATCGACGCGCCGTACTGGGCCTTGCGCAGGCTCGACAGGTCACGCGTGTCGAGGTCGGGGTGGGAGGCCAGCGGAACCCAGACCGTCGGGGCGAGGAACAGCGACCCGATCCCGTCCTCCTCGACGCGCCGGAGGATCTCCGGGATGTCGGGCGCGGCCATCAGGTGCACCGTCGCCCCCAGCGAGAGGTAGGGCATCGCGAACACGTGCATGGCCGCGGAGTGGTACAGCGGCATCGTCACCAGTGGTGCGTCATCCGCTGCGAGGTCGAGGGAGAGGATGCAGCTGACGTATTCGTGCGCCAGTGCCGAGTGCGTCATCATGGCGCCCTTGGGCCGGGAAGTGGTGCCCGAGGTGTACAGGAGCTGCGCGAGGTCGCTCCCGGATGCGGGGGAGTCGACGGGCCGGGCCTCGCCCCGATCCACTGCCGCGCCCAGCAGCGTGCCGTCGACGGGGTCCCCGGCGGCGGGTTGCAGCGCGAGAGTCTGCAGCGACGGCAGGGTCTGGACGACGGTCTCGAGGGTCGGCGCCTGTGCGGGGTCGACCAGCAAGAGTGAGGCGCCGGAATCCGTCAGGAGGTACTCGAGCTCTCCGCCCGTCAGGGCGTAGTTCACGGGCACGTGGGTGTATCCCGCCCGTGAGGTCGCGAGGAAGCCGATGATGTAGGCGTCGGAGTTGACCCCGTAGGCGGCTATCCGCGCACCGTCGTCGAGCCCGCGACCGGCGAGCAGGGAGGCGACCCGGTCGACGGCGGTGTCGAGTTCGGCGTAGGTCCAGCGACGGTCGGCGAAGGTCAGGGCGACCCGGTCGGGGAACCGGCGGGCGGACCGTCGCAGGATCGAGTCGACGGTCCCGGCGCCGGCGGACGAGAGGGGGGACAGAGGGGTCGTGGTCATGGTCCGACTCTATAGCGGACGGTGACGTCGTACCCCGGGTGGTCAGTCGTCGGACCGGAGGAGGTCCAGGACGGCCCGGGGGATCTCCCCGGTGGCCTCGCGCGGGGTCCACGGTTCACTCGGGACCCACTGGGATCCGCATCCGCGGCACGCGAACAGCGGCTCTCCCCGACGCTCGACCGGGGTCTCGTTCCAATTGCACAGGTCGCGGCAGGAGCGCACGCGCAGGGGTGCGAGGTCGGGGTCCGGGCGGCGTCGCGCGAGCGAGCGGAGGGAAGCGAAACCAGTCATGTCACCAGCGAGGATAGACCGTCGGGAAGGCCGGGGGTGGACGCGCGGCGTCCGGTGGCGGTACGGGGCGGGTCGGTGGCCGCCCGGTGCGACGGCGGTAACCTGATCGGATCGGATCGCAGGGTGAACGGAGTGGACCGATGAGCGCATGCCCGTGCGGCAGTGGGGACGGGTTCGGGACGTGCTGCGGTCCGATCGTCGAGGACGGCCTTCCGGCGCGCACCGCCGAGCGGTTGATGCGGTCGCGGTACACGGCGTTCGTGCTGGGGCACACGGACCATCTCTGGCGCACGTGGCATCCCCGGACCAGACCGCCGACGGTCGAGGCATCCGACGTGGAGTGGACCGGGCTCACCGTCGTGGAGGTGGTCGCCGGAGATGAGGGCGACGACGACGGGGTGGTCGAGTTCGAAGCGCGGTACACCGGCCCGGAGGGCCCGACCGTGATGCGGGAACGGTCGCTGTTCGAGCGCAGGGGCGGGCGCTGGACGTACCTGACGGGGTCGGATCCCGCGGGCGACTAGGACCGGGCGGGGTCGTCCGGCTGGCGGGTCACGATGAACGAACCGATCGTGCCGGGGGTGGTCACATCGATCCGGCCGATCCTGACACCGCGGGGCACCGTCCAGGCCACCATTCCCCGGATCTCCTCGCCGGGGGTGGCCAGGACCGAGGGGACCAGCGGGTCGTCGACGATTCCCGCGGGGTTCTGGATCCGCTCGAAGGGTCGTCCCGAGGGGTCGAAGGCGGAGAAGTCGGCCGGACCCAGCTCGGGCTGCCCGGACGACTGCACGGCACGGACATCCACCACCAGCACGGCGTCCGAGTACGCGGAGGACGGCTCGATCCGCAGGTTCGACACGGTGACGGTGGCGTCCCACAGATCGCCCGAGACGGGGAACGGGCGGTCGAACTGCTGGGATGAGGGCAGCGGGCCGCTGGGCTCGGCGGTGGGGACGGGCACGGCGCGTTCGTCGTCGTCGTCGCCGAGGAGCGACGGAGAGCAGGCACTGGTCAACACGGTCGCCGCCGTGATCACGGCGGCGAGGGCGGCGCGACGCATAGGGGCGCTCCTGTGGCGGGATCGTGCGCCGGGCCGGTCCCGGCAGTCCCTGATCCTACGGCCCGTCGGGGTCGGGGTCATCGGAGGCTCGCAGGTCCCGCGAGTGTTTGCCCGCGACCCGGCGTACGAGGTCCGGGTAGACGTCATCGAGCTCCGCGGAGATCTCGGCCAGCTGGATCTTGAAGTTGACCGGCACGAACACCCGGTCGACGAACTCCGACTCGGCGGTGATCGCCTCGCCGTCGAAGACGTACCGGCACCACAAGGAGTCGCGGTTGAGGATCGCGACCTCGGTCTCCGCGGCGGCTGCGTCCTCCACCGCCGACACCAGCGGACTGCGGAACACGATGAGCGGCAGGGAACGGTGCGCGCGCACGAAGAGCAGGACGCACCCGGCGGGGACGGTGAAGACATCGTGCTCGTCGGCCCGGACGCGCCGCCGGTAGACCTCGGTGAGGGCCGCTTCCACAGCCCGGGTCGCCTGGTCCGGATCGGTGATCGGCTGCGGGCGGAAGTCATCCTCGCCGCCCGGGGGGCTCCCGGCGTCGGACGGGTCCCCGTCCGGGTCCCCGTCCGGAGCCCCGGGCTCGACCGGACACGCGCCGACGAGGTCATCCGGATCGGAGTCGGTGACATCGTGCAGGAACACCGGGTGTCGGATCCCGAACACCTGTTCCAGGGTCCCGGCGACGAGGTGGGACAGCTCGCGGGCCCGGTCCGTCGTCAGGCTGACACGTGGGCCGGCGGCGGGATCCGGTTCACGACCCGTGTCGGCGGCCTGCCATCCGAGGGCCGAGAGCTGCGCCAGTTGCGCGGGGCGCAGGGGGGTGGGGGTGTCCTCAGAACCGCCGCCGGAGACCTCGGCGTCGACCCGCCCGGAGGCGACGGCGGTGAACCGGATGTACGGCGTGTGCGCGGAGGGCGCACCGAGGACGGGTACCGCCAGGTCGAAGATCGCGCCGGGGACCAGGTCGCGCAGTAGATCGGCCAGGTGGGAGGCGAAACGGTCCCACCCGGCCGCGATCGACGCGTCCACGTCGAACTCGAATGCCGGCATGCAAGGCAGTCAACCACCGAGCCACCGTCTCCGTGAGCGGTTCGACAGGGTCCGGCGCACGGGTCCCGGCGCGCGCCGGTCAGTTCCCGGTCGGCGGATGCCCTGCCTGATAGTCCGACCAGTACTCGTCGGAGCCGTCGAACCCGACCCTGATGCCGCCGCGGTGCTCGATGATCTCCGGTTGGATCGGCGCGATGGTCCGGGACGCGGCCAGTGCGGAGTCGACGTCAGCGAACTCGGCGAGGTGGCGTAGCTGGGTCCAGGTGGGCGGCAGCAGCATCGAGTGGCCCGTACGGAAGTCCGCCAGCAGGTCCACGGGGCGGGCCCACATGGTCAGGTCCACCTCGGTGGTCAGGTCGTCCGGCTCCTGCCCGCCCGGCAGTGCGGCGAGGAAGAACCGGGTGTCGTACCGGCGCTTCTCGACCTCGGGAGTGATCCAGTGGTCGAACGGACGGAGACGGCCGGCGGCCAGCGAGAGCTCCTCCCGCTCCAGGAAGCCGCTGAACGACAATTCGTGGGCTTCGAGCTCGGCCCGGGCCGAGTGGTACCTGCCGGCATCCGAGACCGCGGCTCCGTCGAGGTGATCCGCCAACAGGACACCGCACTCCTCGAACGTCTCCCGGGCGGCGGCGCAGACCAGCCGGCGGGCCCGCGGCTCGTCGCACCCGAGGCGCTCGGCCCACCAGGTGGGGGCCGGGCCCGTCCACGCGAGGTCGGGGTCGTCGTCGGCGGCGTCCACCCCTCCACCCGGGAAGACGGTCATCCCACCGGCGAACGCCATACCCTTGACGCGGCGGGCGACGAACACCTCCGGGCCGGCGGTGGAATCGCGGATCACCATCACGGTGGAGGCGTCCTTGACGGGGCGGGCGGTGCTCTGGTCAACCTCGGTCATGCTGTCAGTCTCGCCCGACGCGGTGGCGCGCCCCACACCGGGGTGGGTGTGGTCAGTCGGAACCCGTGGCGGCCGGAGGCAGGACGCCGTAGAGCACGTGGCGGACCTGCTCGGTGACAGTCCCGCGGCTGTCGCTGACGGGGGAGCGCTCCACCCCGCACCGCACGATGGTCATGTAGAGCACGTCGAACACGGTCTGGGCCGGACCGGCGAGGTCGTCCGCGGTCGCGGAAGTGCCCGAGTGACCTGCGAGGACGCCGGCGATGAGGTCGCGAAGCTCTCCGAGGATGCGTTGCGCCTCCGCGCGGTGCGGCCCGGGCTCCCCGAACAGCGTCTCGCGGTGGTACGCCGCGATGTTCTCCGGCTGCCTGTCGAGCGCCACCAGGAGAGGTTCGCACAGGGTGACGAGATCGTTCACCGGGTCGCCGGTGGCCGGGACGGTCTCGACCATCGCGCGGAACTCGTCGTTGGCGACCATGCACAACAGTTCGCCCTTGGACTGCGCGTACCGGAACAGCGTCCCCGTCCCGACCTCGGCCAGATCGGCGACCTCCTGGGTGGTCACCGAGGAGTAGCCGCGACGGGTGAACAGGTCGCGGGCGGCCGCGTGGATGCGCCGCTGCTTGTCGGCCTTGTTCAACTCCCGGCGGCCGGGTTCGCGGGTGGGGGTCACGAGAACCACTCGGTCGGCGGGCCGGCCATCAGCAACAGCGAGAACACGATCGCCACCACGACGAGCGTCGCCACCAACGCGAGGGCGGGCGACCGCACCGCGAAGGCCAGCACGCGCTCCGGGAGCGTACGCGGGGCGTCGCCCTCCGGGCCGACCCGCCACGGGCCGTCGAGCAGTCCACGACGCTCCACCGACCGCTCGAACGGGACGGTCGCATAGGGGATCACGGCGGAGGCCAGACCGAGGACACCGGTCCCTGCGGTCCACCGCTTGTCGGTCCAGACCGCGACGGTGGCCACCGCGTAGCAGAGGAACACGAACCCGTGGACGCTGCCGCCGACCATGGTCGCCCAGTCGAATCCCAAGCCGTACTTGCCGATCATGCCCAGGATCAGGAGCGTCCAGGTGACCACCTCCGCGAGCGCGAGTCTCTTGTACAGGATGCGGGGGGTCACAACTGTCCTCCATCGATCGGGTCGGGGTTCGTCGCACATGCTACGGACCCGGGCCGCGCGGGTAGGTTCCAGGTCGGGGGCGGGTTCACCCGTGGAGGGCGAGTGAGGCGAAACGCACCTCGCCCGCCTCGTCGCAGGCCGCCAGGTCCACCACACCCTCGATCGCCCAACCGTGGTCGCCCTCCGGGTCGTCGAGCACCTGCCGGACCCGCCACGTATTGGTCTCCACGCCGGGGCCCGACTCGGTGACCGTGAACAGTGCGGGGCCACGGGCCGCCGGACCGGTTCCGATGGCGTCGTACTCGTCCCAGTAGGCGTCGATCTCCGAGTCCCAGTCGGGGTGGTCGGGCACGTCGGCGTCAAGTTCCGCCAACCGCTCGATGTCGTCGCGCGAGAGCAGTTCGACGCGGCGGAACATCGCGTTGCGCACCATCACGCGGAACGCGCGCCTGTTCGCGGTGACGGGCCTGGTGTTCCCGGCGGACTCACCGAACGCGAGCTCCGCGACCTGGGCGGACGACACATCCGGGTCGGTGAGGAGCTCCCACTCGTCCAGCAGGCTCGAGTCCACCTGTCGGACCAGTTCGCCCAGCCACTCGACCAGGTCCTCGAACTCCTCGGAGCGTCGGTCGGCGGGGACGGTCTGGCGCAGTGCCCGGTAGGCGTCGGTGAGGTAGCGCAGGACGGCTCCCTCGGAGCGGCCGAGCCCGTAGGCCGAGACGAGGTCCGAGAACGTCATGCCCCGTTCGACCATCTCCCGGATGACCGATTTCGGTGACGGTTCGATCCCGGCGACCCACGGATGCCCTGCGCGGTAGGCGTCGTAGGCGTCGGCGATGAGGTCCCCGAGCGGCTTGGGCCACGAGATGTCCTCGACCAACTCCATGCGCTCGGAGTACTCGACCCCGTCGGCCTTGAGCGCCCCGATCGCCTCCCCACGGGCCTGGCGCTGCTGGGCGTACAGGATCGGCCGGGGATCGTCGAGCACGGCCTCGATCACCGAGACCAGGTCCAGCTCGGGGGTGGGGGACTCCGGGTCGAGCACCTCCATCGCAGCGATCGCGAACGGCGCCAGCGGCTGGTTCAGCGCGAAATCCCGTTGGAGGTCCACCGTCAGCCGGACGTGCCGCCCGTCGCCGTCGGGCTCCGGGAGCCGTTCCACGATCCCGGCGGCCTCCAGCCCGCGGAACAGCTCGATCGCGCGGAGCACGTGCCGACGTACCCGCGCGCGGGTCTCGTGCGAGGACAACAGCAGGTGCCGCATGTGGTCGTAGCAACTGCCGGGTCGGGAGATGATGTTGAGCAGCATCGAGTTGCTCACCTCGAAGCGACTGGTCAGTTGCTCCGGCTGCGCGCCGACGAGCTTGTCGAAGGTCGACCGGGACCAGTTGACGAACCCCTCGGGGGGCTTCTTCTTGCCCGCCTTGGCCTTCTTCTTGGGGTTGGCGGCGGCTTTCGCGGCGGCCTTGGCGTTCTCGATCTCGTGCTCGGGGGCGAGCACCACCACGAACCCCTCGGTGTCGAACCCGGCCCGACCGGCACGGCCCGCGATCTGGTGGAACTCGCGGGCCTTGAGGACCCGCTGACGACGGCCGTCGAACTTGGTCAGGCCGGTGAACAGCACGGTCCGGATGGGCACGTTGATCCCGACGCCGAGGGTGTCCGTACCGCAGATGACGGTGAGCAGGCCGTCCTGCGCCAGCCGCTCCACCAGCCGCCGGTATTTGGGGAGCATGCCCGCGTGGTGGACGCCGATCCCGTGGAGCAGGAGTTTGCGCAGGGTGCGGCCGAACGCGGTGCTGAACCGGAACCCGCCGATCTCCTCGGAGACCGCGGCCTTGCGCTCCTTGGTCGCCACCGAGAGCGAGGTCAACGCCTGGGCCTGTTCGAGTGCGGCGGCCTGGGTGAAGTGGACGATGTAGACGGGGGCCTTGCCGTCACGGAGGAGCAGTTCCACCGTCTCGTGGACGCCGCTGAGCTCGTACTCGAACGACAGGGGGACGGGGCGTTCGGTGCCGCCGATGTGCACGCACTCCCGACCCGTGCGCCGACGCAGGTCCTCCCGCAACCAGTCGACGTCCCCGAGGGTCGCGGACATGAGTAGAAACTGCGTGTCGGGCAGTTCGATGAGCGGCACCTGCCAGGCCCACCCGCGGTCCGGCTCGGAGTAGTAGTGGAACTCGTCCATCACCACCTGGCCGATGTCGGCGGCCGACCCCTCTCGCAGGGCGATGTTGGCGACGATCTCGGCGGTGGCGCAGACGATGGGGGCGTCGGCGTTGACCGAGGCGTCGCCGGTGAGCATGCCCACGTTCTCGGCGCCGAAGACCTCGCACAGGGCGAAGAACTTCTCGCTGACGAGCGCCTTGATGGGGGCGGTGTAGTAGCTGCGGACACCTCGTGCCATCGCCGAGAAGTGGGCCCCCAGCGCCACGAGGGACTTGCCGGAGCCGGTGGGGGTGGCCAGGATCACGTGGCTGCCGGCGGCGATCTCGAGGACGGCCTCCTCCTGCGCCGGGTACGGCGTCAGCCCCCGGTCGGCGGCCCACGCCACGAACGCGTCGAACACCGCCTCGTCGTGCAGGTCGGCGGGGACGTCGTCGAGGTCGGCGAGGAGGTGGGGCAGATGCACCGGTCCGAGCCTAGTCGCCGAGGTCGGTCAGCCGTTCATCTCCGGGCCCCGGCCCGACCCGTCGTCCTCGGCCTGCTGGGCCAGGAACCGCTCGAACTCGGCACCGATCTCGTCGCCGGAGGGCAACGGCTTGCCGCCGGGGTTGAGTGAGTCGGAGCCCAGGCGCGTCTCCATGAACTGGTCGTACTGCTTCTCCATGAGCTCGACGGCGGTGAGGACCTCGGGGTTGTTCTCGATCTGCGCGTTGACCTGCGCGGTGAACTCCTCGGCGGCCTTCTCCAGTCCGGTGGTCGGCAGCTCGAGGTCCGCGAGCCGCGAGACGTTGTCGACGAGGTTGAGCACCGCCGCGGGGTACGCGGTCTGGGAGAGGTACTGGGGGACGTGCACGGTGAAGCCCGCGGACGGGATCCCGTGCTCGGCCATCCGCAGCTCGAGCAGTGAGGTCACGTTGCCGGGCACGGAGAACTCGCCGGGCCAGGCGGTGAACCCCTGGATGAGGTCCACATCACTGGCGTGGGCGCTGGAGTTGGTCGGCCGGGTGTGCGGCACGCCCAGCGGCATGGCCCCGAGTCCGATCGACATGCGGACGCCGAAGGTGGCGGCCAGATCGATCACGGAGTTGGTGAAGCCGTCCCACTTCAGGTCGGGTTCGAGGCCCGAGAGCAACAGGAACGACGTGCCGTCGGTGGCCTTGACGGCGTGCAGTTGGATCGTCGGCTGGTCGTACTCGGAGAACCGATCGAACGAGTACTTCAGGTGGGGGCGGCGGGACCGGTAGTCCACCAGCTCGTCGACGTCGAACTCGACGATCAGCTGGGAGTCCAGGGTTTCGCGGAGGTGTTCGGCCACGCCCTGGATCGCCTGGCCGGCGTCCGAGAACCCCTCGAGTCCGTGTACGAGGACCGGCCCGCGACCGTCCTCCGAACGCAGGTCGGGAACGGGTTCGATCATTCGGTACAGATCGCTGTGCCTGGCCATGTCGACTCCTCTCGTCACCACACCCCGTCCGTCGGGAGTACGGGGTCGCCCGGTCGTCCATCCGGGACGGGGTTCACAACTGTGACAACGACACCGCGCCCGGGTTGATTCCCCGGTGGCGGTC
Organism: Dietzia sp. IBK-p2-15D; assembly: GCF_057773105.1. Classification (NCBI taxonomy): domain Bacteria; kingdom Bacillati; phylum Actinomycetota; class Actinomycetes; order Mycobacteriales; family Dietziaceae; genus Dietzia; species Dietzia sp. IBK-p2-15D. Next base: position 415,550 of record NZ_JBYMTK010000003.1, on the reverse strand, counting down.
CCCCGGCCGTTCCCCACAGGTCGTCCCCCTCTCCACAGGCGGGGCGCGACAGGACGCCCGCAGGCCTCCGGTGGCCGACCACGTGCTCGATGGTGAGACCGGTGCACGGCACCTGCGGGCCGGGACCCGGGCGGGGCCCAGGACGCGCGAGACAGGAGACGGATGAGGACGATGACGACCGGCGAGATGATCGACGATGACGGGGCGGACGGACGGGCGACGGTGGTGATCTCCTCGCCGGAGGAGTTGATCGCCTCCATACCGGCGATGCTCGGGTTCCCACCGGGCCGGGGGTCGGTGGTGGTGCTGTGCGGCGAGACGGCCGACGGCGGGCAGGGGCCGGTGGTCCGTATGGATGTCGACGGGTTGCTGGGGGCGGGACGGGGCAACCCCGATGACGACGAGTTGCTCGACGGTGACGACGACGTGGACGGTTATCACGACGGCGGTCCCGACGACGCTTCCGTGGGGCGCTCGAACCCGGCTGTCGATCCCGGTCCCGCGCGCGGGTTGGCGCAGTTCTGCGCGCGGGAGGGGATCGGGTCGGTGCATCTGGTCGTGGTGCACGAGGACTGCGTGGAGGACTACCACGCGGGCTTGCGGGCGGAGGACGCCGCATCGGCGTTCGAGTACTGGCTGGGTGTCGCGGGCACAGAGGTCGCGGCGGCCTACGGCGTCGGCGAGTTCGCCGAGGGCGCACCGTGGGTGGAGCTGTTCGGGATGGTCCGTGGGGTCCAACTCGATCCCGACTCGACGCAGATCGCCGCGGTCCACGCGTACGGTGGCCGGGTCCGGGCCGGCTCGCGGGACGAGATAGACCGGATGTACCTCGTGCGGGACGCGGACGCCTGCGACGAGGATCCCCACGAGTCGGGGCCGCCGCGGGTGGACGGGGCCCGTCGGGTGGCGGAGGCGGTGGTGGCCGAGGCGGTCGAGCGTCACGACGACGCCGCACGTCGACTGGAGGTGGGGGAGAGTGTCGACGACGACGAGCTCGCCGGAATCGGCCGGGACCTGCTCGTCATCGCGGTTCGGGACGAGATCTACCGGCGGCTGGCCCAGCGGGGTCTGGGCGACGGCGACGGCCGACGTCTCGTGTGGTGGGCGGTCGCGCGTCGGAGGCCGGGGCGCGAACGCTCGGTGGCGCTCCTGCTACTCGGCGCCGCGGCCTACTTCGACGGTAGCGGGGTGCACGCCTGGTCGGCCCTGTCGGCGGCCCTGGACGCCGACGCCGGCAACTCCCTCGCCCGGCTCCTGATCGACAGCCTGCACGCGGGCCTGTCTCCGGAACGGCTCAGGCAGGTGGCCGCGGCCGCCTGAGCCGCTCCGGGTCAGCGCGGAGCCGAGTGCGCGCGGTCGCCGAGCGCCTCGGTGAACGCCCAGGCGTCCTCGACGACCGTACGCAGGTCGGTGCGGGAGGGGTTCCACCCGAGTTCGGCGATCGCCCGGGCGCTGGAGGCCACGAGCACCGCCGGGTCGCCGGCGCGACGTGGGGCGACGACGTCGGGGATGGGATGTCCGGTGACCTCCCGGCACACGTCGATGACCTCACGGACGGAGAACCCCTCACCGCTGCCCAGGTTGAGCACCCGGTGGGTGCCGGGAGTGTTGGTCTCCAGCGCCAGCAGATGGGCGTCGGCGAGGTCGGCGACGTGGATGTAGTCGCGGATGCACGTGCCATCGGGGGTGGGCCAGTCGTCACCGAAGACCTTGATATCGGCGCGATGGCCGAGCGCGACCTGCAGCACGAGGGGGATGAGGTGGGTCTCCACGACCCGGTTCTCGCCCGCACCGTGATAGGCCCCGGCGACGTTGAAGTAGCGCAGGCTGGTCGCGGCGAGACCGTACGCGGTGGCGTACGACGTGATGGCGTGATCGATCGCGAGTTTGGTGGCCCCGTAGGTGTTGGTCGGACGCGTGGGCATGTCCTCGGTGATGGGGACCTGCTCGGGCTCGCCGTAGGTGGCGGCGGTGGAGGAGAACACCAGGTTGCCCACCCCGGACTCACGCATCGCGTCGAGGAGGGCCAGGGACGTGACGACGTTGCCCTGCCAGTACTCCCCGGGCTTCTCGACGGACTCGCCGACGAGGGAACGCGCGGCGAAGTGCAGGACTCCGTCGAACGAGGAGTCGAGAACCTCCGGCGCGCGTACGGCCACGTCCCCCTCGACGAACGTCGCCCCCTCGGGAACCCCGTCCCGGTTACCCGTGGACAGGTCGTCGAGCACCACCACCTCGTGACCGCGCTCGATCAGGACCGTCGCGCAGACCCCGCCGACATACCCGGCGCCGCCGGTGACGAGCAGCTTCACGAGACGATCTCGACCTGGATCGCGTGGGCGTGGTCGCCGTCGAGTTCCACCGTGCGCCCCTCACCGGAGTCGAGCTCGACGAGGTGCCCGCGGCGGGTGGCGGTGACGGTTCTGAGCGGTTCGACGCCCGCGGCCCGGAGCTCGGAGATCAGTTCCGTGTCGATCTGCACGTTCTCACCGATCGCCCGGATCCGGACCCGGTGGGCCACGTCGCTCTCCAGCGCCGAGAGCCTGATCTGGTTGGGGTCGTCGAGGGCGGAGGCGGGGTACCCGATCCGCTCCAGCCCGGGGATCGGGTTGCCGTAGGGAGAGGTCCGGGGGTCATCGAGGACCTCGATGAGCCGCCGCTCGACGTCGTCGCTCATCACGTGCTCCCAGCGGCACGCCTCGGCGTGGACCTTCTCGAGCTCCAGTCCGATCACGTCGACCAGGAGACGCTCGGCGAGGCGGTGCTTACGCATCACACCCACCGCGAGTTCCCTGCCCGTGGCGGTGAGCTGGAGATGCCGGTCGGGGGCCACGAGGACCAACCCGTCGCGCTCCATCCGCGCGACGGTCTGGCTCACGGTCGGCCCGCTCTGCTCGAGGCGCTCGGCGATCCTCGCCCGCAGCGGGATCACGCCTTCCTCCTCGAGCTCGTAAATGGTGCGGAGGTACATCTCGGTGGTGTCCACCAGGTCCTTCACGCTGCAGTCCTCCACGGTCGGATCGTCGATAGGTGTGCGACTCCCCGCAGGCGCGGGCGCCGTCAGGGTTCTGCCTCCGAGACTACCGTCGGGCCACCGACCGGGGTGGAGAGCGGACAATCGGGGGCCGAGCCCGGTGCCACACGCGTAGATTCACGGGTGACGTGCCCCACTGCTCGCTCGGGGTGCTCGGGCCGGGAACGACCCGGCCCACGGGAGGACGGTGGCTATGGCCGGGATCGGGGACGGCGTCGCGGCGAAGGTCGTGTGGAGTCCGTCATTGCTGGAGTACCGGCATTCCGCTGACCACCCGATGAGTCCACGGCGGCTCGATCTGACCATGTCGCTCGCGACCGAGCTCGGCGTCCTGCAGGGTGTCGAGATGCTGGACCCCGGGTCGGCCAGCGAGGACGAGCTACTGAGGGTCCACACCTCCCGCTACATCGACGCCGTCAAGGCCGCCGGCGACCTGCCGCCCGGTGAGCATGTCGGGATGAGCCACGGGCTCGGGACGGCCGACAACCCGACGTTCCCGGCGATGCACGAGGCCAGCGCGGCGGTCGCGGGCGGCACGCTGACGGCCGCCCGGGCCATCGCCAGCGGGGCCGCGACGCGTGCGGTCTCCGTCGCCGGGGGGATGCACCACGCCATGCCCGCTGCCGCCGCCGGGTTCTGCGTCTACAACGACGCGGCGGTGGCGATCAGCTGGTTGCTCGACAACGGGTACGACCGCGTCGCCTACGTCGACATCGACGTCCACCACGGGGACGGCGTCCAGACCGCGTTCTACGAGGACCCGCGGGTCCTGACGGTGTCCCTGCACCAGCACCCAGCCACCCTGTGGCCGTCCACCGGCTGGGCGTCGGAGACCGGTGTCGGCCGCGCGGAGGGCACCGCCGTCAACCTGGCGTACCTCCCCGCGGTCACCGATGATCTCTGGCTGCGGGGCTTCCACGCCGTGGTCCCCGGAGTGCTGCGGACGTTCGAACCCCAGATCATCGTCATGCAGGCCGGGTGCGACTCGCACCGTGAAGACCCGCTCGCCGACCTCTCGTTGACCGTCGACGGTCACCGGCAGTCGTATCTGGAGGTCGTGGCGCTGGCTGACGAACTCTGCGAAGGGAGACTCATCGCGATCGGCGGGGGCGGCTACGAACTGGTGCGGGTGGTCCCGCGGTCGTGGACCCACCTCATCGCTGCCGTGCTGGGGGTCCCGCTCGACCCGGCGACCGCGATCCCGGACCAGTGGCGGGCCGCGGCCGGCAGGTTTACCGTCCCCGACCGCGTCCCGCAGACGATGGGGGACGGGGAGACCCCCGGCTACACCCCGTGGGAGCCCGCGGGATCCGATCGGGGGGTGGAGATGGATCGTTCGCTCGCCCGACTCGACCAGTCGATCCTCGACACCCGCCGCTCGGTCTACCCCCTGCTCGGACTCGACCCGGACGATCCCCGCGACTGACCGGCGGCGCTGCAACAGACTCATCGACCCCCTACCCCTCAGTCCCTGGAGGACCCCATGGCGCACCCCGGCGACCGCGAGACCGTTGACACGGTGACCGAGAACCCGACCGACGCCACCCCGGCGGTGGACCCACCCGAGCACGCGTCGACCGACACCTCCGTCGACGAGTACCCGGAGGGCTATCCCCACGAGTGGGCTGCGGACGTACTCGGATCCGACGGGCGGGCCGTGCGCGTGCGGCCGATCCTGCCCAACGACGCCGAGAAGATCTCCCGGTTCCACACCAGCCTGTCCGAGCGCACCCGCTACCTGCGTTACTTCGGATCGCACGATGTGCTGTCCGACCGTGAACTCGCCCGGATGACCAACGTCGACTACCGCGACCGGATGGCGTTCGTCGCCGAGTTGGGCGCGGAGGTCATCGGCATGGCGATCTACGAGCGACTGCCGAACTCGACCTTCGCCGAGGTCGCGTTCACCATCTCCGACCAGCATCAGGGGCGTGGGCTGGGGTCGATCTTCCTCGAGCACCTGGCCGGCGCCGCGGCCGAATGCGGGATCGACCACTTCGAGGCCGAGGTGCTCTCCGAGAACCGGTCGATGATCCAGGTGTTCCGGCGGGCCGGGTACGAGATCTCCCGTTCGTTCGATGGGTCCACTCTCCACCTGGAGTTCGCGATCGACCCATCCGAGGCCCTGACCAATGTCCGGAACTCGCGGGAGGCGGCGGCGGAGGCACGGAGTCTGGCGCGTGTGCTCAACCCCAGTTCCGTCGCCGTGATCGGCGCCTCGGACCAGGTGGGCAAGATCGGGCACACGGTACTGCGCAACCTCATCGGCAACGGGTTCTCCGGTCCCGTGTACCCCGTCAATTCCGATGCCACGTCGGTGCAGTCCGTGCGCGCCTATCCGAGCGTCAGGGACATCCCGGATCCCGTGGACCTCGCGGTAGTGGCAGTACCGGCGGCGTCCATGTCGGAAGTCCTCGACGACTGCCTGTCGAAGGGCGTGTCGACCCTCGTTGTCATCTCCGCCGGGTTCTCGGACGTCGGCAGCGCCGGCGTCGTCTCCGAACGGCGTCTGGTCAGCGAGGCCCGCGCCCACGGGATGCGCGTGGTCGGCCCCAACGCGCTCGGGGTGATCAACACCTCACCCGACGTGCAGCTCAACGCGACCCTCGCAGAAGTCGTTCCGGGACCCGGCCGCACGGGGTTCTTCTGCCAGTCGGGTGCGCTCGGGATCGCCATCCTCGCCGCCGCGGCCCGACGTGGGCTCGGGCTGTCCACGTTCGTCTCCGCCGGTAACCGCGCCGACGTCTCCGGCAACGACCTGCTGCAGTACTGGGACACCGACACCGCCACCGAGGTGGTGCTGCTCTACCTGGAGAGCTTCGGTAACGCCCGCAAGTTCTCCCGGATCGCCCGACGCGTGGCGCGCAACAAGCCGGTGGTGGTGGTCCGCCGAGCGGCCGACGATCTGGAGTCGGGCGTCGAGGGGCTGACGGCGAACGCCATCGGTGGACTGTTCCGCGACTCCGGCCTCATCCAGGTGGATTCCATCACGGACATGTTCGACACCGCCACGCTCCTGGCCTACCAACCGCTGCCCACGGGAGGTCGCCTCGGCATCGTCGGCAACTCCTCCGCGGTCGGACGCCTCGGCGGGGACTCCGCGCGTCAACAGGGCTTCACCGTGGCGCATTCGGTCGATCTGGGTGCCGGCGCGTCCCCGGAGGAGTTCCGCGAGGCGATCGCGGACGTCCTCGCACGTGACGAGGTCGACTCGGTCCTGACGGTGTTCGTCCCTCCGGTCGCGACGGAACCCGACGCCTATGCCGAGGCGATCCGTTCCGCCGCGGGCGAGAGCAGCAAGCCCGTGGTGAGTACCTTCCTCGCGGGGGAAGGGCTGCCGGAGGGACTGACGGTGACCGACGAGTCCGGGGTGGCGGCGCGGGGCTCGATACCCTCCTACCCGTATCCTGAACGAGCGGTGTCCGCACTGGTGCGCGCCCGTCGGTACGCCGAGTGGCTCGACAAGCCGGCCGAGGAGCCCGCCGAGTACGAGGACATCGACCGCGCACGCGCGCGGGAGCTCGTGGACTCGCTCTGCCAGCTCCACGCCGGAACCGAGTCGTTCGAGCTCACGCAGGGCCAGGTCCGAGCCCTGTTGGAGTGCTACGGGATCGACATCGTCGACTACCGCGTCGTGACGGATGTCGACCAGGCCGTGATGGCCGCCGACGAGTTGGGCTACCCGGTGGCGGTCAAGGCGATGAGTGACCGGTGGCGGACCCGCAGCGATCAGTCCGGGGTGCGACTCGACCTCGTCGACTCTGCCGCGGTGCGGCATGCCTTCGCGTTCCTCCAGTCCACGACGGGCTCACGTTCCCTGCACGTGCAGAAGATGGCGACCAAGGGGGTCGCCGTGACCATCCGGGTCGCCGATCACCCGATCTTCGGCACCCTCATCTCGTTCGGACTGTCCGGGATGTTGTCGGATCTGCTGGCCGACCGGGCGTTCAGCACGCTGCCGATCTCACCCCGCGAGGCGGCCGCCCTGCTCGACCGGCCCCGGGCCGCAGCGCTCCTCGACGGGTATGCCGGGGACGCGCCTGTGGACCGTGACGCGTTGGTGGAGCTCATGGGGCGGGTTTCATGCCTGGCAGAGGACGTGCCGGAGATGCGGCGCCTGTCGGTGGACCCGGCGCTCGCCGGACCCGACGGTCTCGCGGTGCTCTACGCAACGGTCCGGCTGGGGCCGCCCCCCAGGTTCAGCGCCGACGAGGGGCCCCGCCGGCTGCGCTAGGCGCTGTGGTCGGCCCTGGACGGCACCGCGAAGGCCCCGCCCCTCCCAACCGGGGGAGGCGGGGCCCTGGGATTGCGACCTCACGGTGTGAAGGGCTCCGGGGAACCCGGCTCGCGTCTGATCGGGCGGCGTCCGATCGGGCAGCGTCTGATCGTGCGGCGTGCGATCCGGCGTCCGGTCAGACGGCGTAGGAGCGGAGCTTGTCCGCGCGACGGCCCTCGCGGAGCTTGGCCATGACCTCGCGCTCGATCTGGCGGACCCGCTCGCGGGACAGACCGAAACGCTTGCCGATCTGATCGAGGGTGCGGGGCTGGCCGTCGTCGAGACCGAAACGCAGCGTGATGACCTGCTGCTCACGCTCCTCGAGCGTGGCCAGGACCGCGCGCACGTCGGAGTGCATCACATTGGTCACCACGGTGTTCTCGGCACTGGTGGCCTCGGCGTCCTCGATGAAGTCACCGAGCGGCGCCTCCTCGTCCGCGCCGACCGGCATGTCGAGGCTCACCGGGTCACGCGAATGGTCCAGCAGCTCCTCGATCTTGTGCGCGGGGATGCCCGACTCCTCGGCGAGTTCCTCGAGGGAGGCCTCACGGCCGAGCTGCTGGTGGAGTTCACGCTTGATCCGGGCGAGCTTGTTGACCTGCTCGACCAGGTGGACCGGCAGACGGATGGTGCGGGACTGATCGGCCATTCCGCGGGTGATCGCCTGACGGATCCACCAGGTGGCATAGGTGGAGAACTTGAAGCCCTTCGCGTAGTCGAACTTCTCCATCGCACGGATCAGGCCCAGGTTGCCCTCCTGGATGAGGTCCAGCAACGGCATGCCGCGGCCCGTGTAGCGCTTGGCCAGCGACACCACCAGGCGCAGGTTGGCCTCCAGCAGATGGGCGCGGGCGGCCTCACCTTCCGCGACGATCGCCTTGAGGTCGGCCTTGCGGACCGGACCCAGACGCTTCTTGGTCTCCAGCACGTGCTTGGCGTAGAGACCGGCCTCGATCCGCTTGGAGAGCTCGACCTCGTCCTCAGCGTTGAGCAGTGCCGTCTTGCCGATCCCGTTGAGGTAGACACGGACGAGGTCAGCGCTCGGGCTCTGGCCGTCCGGCCCCGCCTCCGTCCGACGGTCCGATCGGGTGGTGGCTGACGTCATGTCTCCTCCTCCTGCCTGGCCATGTGACGAGGCCGGCGTTCGGTTGCTGGTGGACGGATCAGGCGCGTGGCCGGGTCACGGTCACGTACCTCTACAACGACGGGGGTACCGGGAATGTTCCCGCGCCGATGATGTCGGTCACGATCCGTCGAGGAAACCCGCTCAGCCCGAGCCGGGGGTCTCCACCAGCAGCGTGAACGGGCCGTCGTTGACCGAATGGACCTGCATCATCGCGCCGAAGACTCCCGTGGCCACCTCGAGGCCGCGTTCGCGCAGACCGTGGACCACGGCGTCCACCACGGGTTCGGCCACCTCGCCCCGAGCCGCTCTCGACCACGACGGCCGCCTGCCCTTCGCGGTCGACCCCATGAGCGTGAACTGGCTGACGACCAGGACGGGGGCGCCCACCTCCGCGGCGCTGCGTTCCTCCCGCAGGATCCGCAGGTCCGAGATCTTGCGGACCATCGTGGCGACGTCGGTCTCGTCGTCGTCGTCCGACACCCCCAACAGGACCAGCAGTCCGGGGCGTGACAGGGCCCCGACGACCTCACCGTCCACCGTCACCGACGCCTCGGTGACCCGGGAGACGACGGCCCTCATCCCGCCGCCCCTGCGGCCACGGCCGCGGCGACCCCCGGGGGCAGGAGGCCTGGCATCCCCGCCGGGACGACGAACCCGTGGAGGAACAGGTCGGCGACCACCCGGCGGACGGGGCCGGCGAGGGCGTCGGGATCCTCCCCGGCACCGACCGCGGCGAGCACCACCAGGTCCTCCAACTGCAGCGCGCCCGTCCGCGCCCCACGCAGGACGCTCGCGGTGAGCGGATCGATCTCGTGGCGCCACCGGGCGCCGGTGACCCGCTCCACCACGACGGTGGACGGACCGGGGGAGCCGACCTCGTCCGGCCCGGCGGGGGCGAGGGATTCGGAGAGGTGGAGGTGGACGTCCGGCGACACTGTGAAGACCGTGGCATCGAGGGCGCGCTCCTGTCCGCCGTGTTGCTCCGCGGCCTCCCGCAGCCACGCCGTGCGCGCGAAGTAGGCCTCCGCCTCGTCACCGAGGCCGTCGCCGAACGGGTGCGTGAGGTCCTCGCACAGGACGGACGACGGCCCGTCGATCCGCCGGAGGTAGACGTAGCCGAACCCGATCCCGGCCACACCCTCCTCGGCGAAGTGGTCCAACCAGGCGTCCGCGGCCCGCGTGGTGGCCTCGTCGCGTGGGTCCATGCCCTCGTCGGTGAGCCAGGTCCACACGTAGAGGCCGGGGTCGGAGACGTCCCGCCGCACGATCCATGCGTCGACGCCCTCGGCCGGCACCCACGACGACACGTGGGCCCGCCAGTCCGAGTCCTCCCGCTCCACCCAGGACGCCAGCAAAACCGCGGTGCCACCGTCGGCCAGATGCTGCGGCGCGCCCGACACGACCGTCCGACTGGCACCGTCGAGCTTCAGGCCGGACTCGCGGTAGGAGTGCCCGGTCTCGGGCGGGCCCACCACGAACGGGGGATTGGCGACGATACGGTCGAACCGGCGCCCCGCCACGGGCTCGAACCACGGACCGTGCAGGAGCTCCGCACGCTGGCCGTTGATCGCCAGGGTGGCGGCCGCCAACTCGAGGCACCGAGGGGTGATATCGGTCCCGGTGACGGTTCGGGCGGACCCCGACGCGTGGACCATCTGGATCCCACACCCGGTGCCGAGATCCAGGACCGACCCGGTGGTGGACGAGGGCGTGACACGCAGCAGCGAGAGCGTCGCCTGCCCGACCCCCAGGACGTGGTCCGGCCGGGTCGTGGTGTGGACCATCGACCCGTCGACGTCCGCGAACACCCAGCGGGTCCCGTGCCCGGTGTCGACCGGACGCAGGTCGATCTCCGCACGCAGGGAGGCACCGGCGTCGATCGCGGTCCACAATCCGGCAGCGACGCCGTCCCGCACGTCGACCCCGGGCAGGGTCGCGGCGACCTCGGAGCGGGGGAGCGGATCGCCCAGGACGAACAGCCGCACCAGGGTCCCGACCCCCCTCGCGTCACGCGCGTGACGGCGGACCGTCGCGGCATCCGATCTGTACAGGGCCGAGACCGCCTCGGGCCCCAGCGCGCGCTCCAGTCCCTCCACCGTGTAGTCGTGCCGCCGGAACGCCTCGGCCAGCGCGGGCGCGAGTTCGGCGAGGGTCGGGTTCGGGCTGCTCACGTGTCGAGGTCGCTCTCGTCGGCGGACGGGGTGGGATCGGGTGCGGCGTCGGGGGCGCTCGTGTCCCGGGGCGGTGAGTCCGTCCCGGTGAGCCCGGGTGGCAGCGCATACGGGATGTTCGACGACAGGCGACCCGCCGTGTAGGTGCGGGCCTGTCCCTTGGGCAGGGGAGGCCGGTCATTGGCCCCGATGACGGCGATCCACGGGATCGGGATGGACCCCGCCACGATCGCCAGGGCGATCCACGGGTTGTTCCAGAGGGCCAGCGACCCCGCCGCCAGGAAGAGCGCGGGGATCCGGATACTCATCAGCAGGAAGTAGCGCTTCTTCCGGGCCGCCAGCTCGTCGTGGTACGACTCGCGCGCGCCCGTGATGAGAACGGGCCTCGAGGTGTCGTCCCGTTCCCCGGATCGCTGACGGCGGAAGTCGGGTGCCATGGGGCCCAAGGTACTCCGGCGTTGGCGCCGCGACGCCCGGGTGCGGCATCATGAGGGGGTGAGTACCACCCGGACGAAGACACTCGAGCGTCCCGAGGTCACGACGACCGAGGAGACGCAGGACGACGCACCCAAGTTCTTCCACTATGTGGACAAGAGCAAGATCGCCGAGAGCGCGGTCATGGGTTCCTACGTGATCGCCCTGTGCGGTGAGGTCTTCCCGGTCACCCGATCCGCGAAGCCCGGATCGCCGGTGTGCCCGGAGTGCAAGCGCGTCTACGAGACCCTGAAGCCTGGTGAGTGATCCCGGCGCGGTCCCGGGCCCAGACGAACAGACCGCAGAACACTCCACCCCGCCGGCCGGGGGTGCGTCGCTGCGCGCCTGGCAGCGCACCGCGCTGCGCAAGTACCTCATGGCGCGGCCGAAGGACTTCCTCGCCGTGGCGACCCCGGGCGCCGGCAAGACGACGTTCGGCCTGAGAGTCGCCTCCGAACTGCTCGCCGACCGCACGGTCGACGCGATCACCGTGGTGGCCCCCACCGAACACCTCAAGTACCAGTGGGCCGCCTCGGCCGCGCGCGCCGGCATCGCTCTCGACCCCGAGTACTCCAACACCTCGGGCGCGCTCGCCCCGGAATACCACGGCGTGGTGGTGACATACGCCCAGGTGGCCGCGCACCCGTTCAAGCATCGGGAACGCACCGCGTCCAGGCGCACCCTGGTGATCCTCGACGAGATCCACCACGGTGGTGACGCCAAGAGCTGGGGCGACGCGATCCGCGAGGCGTTCGAGGACGCGGAGCGCCGCTTGTCGTTGACCGGCACCCCGTTCCGGTCCGACGACAGTCCCATCCCGTTCGTCACCTACGAGCCCGACGGGCAGGGACACCAGCGCTCCAAGGCCGACCATTCCTACGGCTACGCCGATGCTCTGGCCGACGGCGTCGTCCGCCCCGTGGTGTTCCTCGCCTACTCGGGCGAGGCCCGGTGGCGCAGCAACGCCGGCGAGGAGTTCTCGGCCCGCCTCGGCGAGCCGCTGAGTGCCGACCAGACGTCCCGTGCCTGGCGCGTCGCCCTCGACCCCCACGGTGACTGGATGCCCGCCGTGCTCCAGGCGGCGCACACCCGGCTCCGGCAGATCCGCGCCGGCGGAGTGCCCGACGCCGGCGGTCTGGTGATCGCCACCGACCAGGAGCGCGCCCGCGAGTACGCGGCGCTCCTGACGGAGATCACCGGTACCCCGCCGACCGTCGTCCTCTCCGACGACCCGACCGCCTCGAGTCGGATCGGTACCTTCTCCGACTCCACCGACGAGTGGATGGTCGCGGTCCGGATGGTCTCCGAGGGCGTCGACGTGCCACGACTGAGCGTCGGCGTGTACGCCACCAGTGCCTCGACACCCCTGTACTTCGCGCAGGCGATCGGGCGGTTCGTCCGGTCCCGTCGGCCCGGGGAGACCGCGTCGGTGTTCCTCCCGTCCGTACCCGTGCTGCTGCAACTGGCTTCGCAGATGGAGGCGCAGCGCGACCACGTCCTGGGCAAGCCCCACCGGGAGGAGGGGCTGGAGGACCAGCTGCTCGCCCAGGCGAACCAGCAGCAGGACGAGAACACCGAGGACGACGAGGACCGCGGTTACATCTCCCTCGGCGCCGACGCCGAGCTCGACCAGATCGTGTACGAGGGGTCGTCCTACGGCACGGACACATTCGCCGGCAGCGAGGAGGAGGCCGACTACATCGGGCTACCCGGACTGTTGGGTGCCGACGACGTCAAAGCCCTGCTGCGGCAGCGCGAGAAGGAGCAGATCAAGCGCACGTCCGCCCAGTCCGCCTCCGGGGCGGGGTCGGTCGCGGTCGTGGGTGCCGACCCGGCGGTGTCCGGGGCGACCATCCCCGGCAACGCCGCCGGACCCGGCGCGCATGCCGGCGCGGCTGCCGAGCGGGTCGCCTCCGCCGCCGAGCTCAAGGACCTGCGGCGTCAGCTCAACACCCTCGTGTCGGTGTACTCGGGTCGCCTGGGCAAGTCGCACGGGGCGATCCACACGCAGCTCCGCAATGCGTGCGGCGGCCCGCCCGTGCCGATGGCCTCGGCCGAGCAGATCCGAGAGAGGATCACCCTCCTGCGGAGCTGGTGACGTCCGGACCCCGGCTGACAGACGACAGCGGGCCCCCGCCGAGATCTCGGCGGGGGCCCGCTGTTCGCGGTCGACTCAGTCCAGGTAGTCGCGCAGCACCTGGGACCGCGACGGGTGGCGCAGCTTCGACATGGTCTTGGACTCGATCTGCCGGATGCGCTCGCGCGTGACCCCGTAGACCTGGCCGATTTCGTCGAGGGTGCGGGGCAGGCCGTCGGTGAGCCCGAAGCGCAGCCGCACAACGCCCGCCTCACGCTCGGACAGCGTGTCGAGGACGGAACGGAGCTGGTCCTGCAGGAGTGTGAAGCTCACGGCGTCCACGGCCACCACGGCCTCGGAGTCCTCGATGAAGTCACCGAGCTGCGAGTCGCCCTCGTCGCCGATGGTCTGGTCGAGCGAGATCGGCTCCCGGGCGTACTGCTGGATCTCCAGCACCTTCTCCGGCGTGATGTCCATCTCCTTGGCGAGCTCCTCGGGGGTGGGCTCGCGGCCCAGATCCTGGAGCAGTTCACGCTGGATACGCCCGAGCTTGTTGATGACCTCGACCATGTGCACCGGGATACGGATGGTGCGGGCCTGGTCGGCCATCGCGCGGGTGATGGCCTGCCGGATCCACCAGGTGGCGTAGGTCGAGAACTTGTAGCCCTTGGTGTAGTCGAACTTCTCGACCGCGCGGATCAGACCGAGGTTGCCCTCCTGGATGAGGTCCAGGAACGCCATGCCGCGGCCGGTGTAGCGCTTGGCCAGGGAGACGACGAGTCGCAGGTTGGCCTCGAGCAGGTGGTTCTTGGCGCGGACGCCGTCGCGCTCGATCCATCGGTAATCACGCTTCTGCGCGGTGGTGAGCTTCTCCCCGCGCTCGGCGACCTGTGCCTGGAACCAGGTGGCGTACAGGCCGGCCTCGATGCGCTTGGCCAGCTCGACCTCCTCCTCGGCGTTGAGGAGGGCGACCTTGCCGATCTGCTTGAGGTACGCGCGTACAGAGTCGGCGGAGGCGGTCAGCTCGGCGTCCTTGCGCGCCTGGCGCAGGGCCTCCGACTCGTCCTCGTCCCAGACGAAATCGCCCGACGCCTTGTCCTTGGCGGTGGGCTCTTCCTTGGTCTCCTCGTCCGCTTCGACGTCCTCGACGTCGACCTCGACATCCTCCAGCTCGGAGGTGTCCGGCTCGGCCTCGGGAGCATCGGTCGGCTCTTCGTCGACCTGGTCGCCGTCGACGCCCTCGGGCTTCGTCGGGGCGGCGGTCTTCTTGGCCGCGGTCTTCTTGGCGGCCGCCTTCTTCGCCGGGGCCTTCTTCGCGGCGGTCTTCTTGGCCGCCGTCTTCTTCGCGGGCGCCTTGCGCGCGGCGGTCTTCTTGGCGGGGGCCTCGCCAGCGACCTCGCTGTCCAACGGATCGCCGCTCGCCGCGGAATCCGAACTGGTGGTCTTCGTGGCTGCCACAAACGCCCCTTCACAACCGGTTACTTGATGGGAATCGGGGATCGATGCCGCCTTCTGCAGACACTCGAGCCGTCCGCCTTGCGGTACCGGGCCCGTCCCCGGCCGGTACGTGTTCCCGGCGTGGGCCATTGTAACGAGATTCTGGTCGGGGGGTCGCATCCGGCGGGGTTGGTCCGGGTCAGTCCTCGTCGTCTGGTAGGGCCCCGCCGAGGTCGAGAACGCCCGAATGGCCGGCCGCGTACAGCGCTGCGCCGATGATCCCGGCGTCGCCTCGCCGGACCGCGGCCCGCACCGGGGTCCGGTTCTCGAGGAGAGGGAACCACTCGTCGGCGACCTCGCTGACGCCGCCGCCCAGGACGAAGGCCCGGGGCCACAGCAGGTCCTCGATCGATCGCAGCACGTTGGACACGTGGGGGGCCCATTCGGCGAAGCTCAGGCCGTCGCGGGACCGGACCGCGGCGGAGGCCAGGTGCTCGGCCTCGTCGAATCCGCGTCCGGCGATGTCCTCCACGATCACGTGACCGAACTCGGAGTTCGGCAGCAGTTTCCCGTCGAGCAGGAGGGCGGAGCCGATGCCCGTACCGAAGGTCAGGAGGATCACCAGCCCGTCGATTCCCTCGCCGGCGCCGTAGTGCACCTCTGTGAGGCCGGCGGCGTCGGCATCGTTGAGCATGAGCACGGTGCGGCCGGGGAGATGCCGGTCGAAGAGCTCCGCCACGTCGCACCCGATCCACGACTTGTCGATGTTGTGGGCGATCCGCGCCACCCCCTCGTGGATGACGCTGGGCAGGGCGACCCCGACCGGGCCCGTCCAGTCGAACTCCTCGGTCATCTCGCGGATGGTCTGCGCGATCGCGTCGGGCGTGGCGGGCTGGGGGGTGCCCCGCACCACTTTGTTCCCGATGAGTTCGCCACGTGCGAGGTCGACGAGCCCCACTTTGATCCCGGTGCCGCCCACGTCGACGCCGAGGCCCGTGGGGGTGCCCGGTGAGAGGTCGGTCGCTGCGGGGGTGGGGACGGACATGTCGGGCTCCTGGGTGGCGGGACGTACACGGGTGCGGCGTGGGTCGTCAGGCGCCCGCGTCGTCGGGGCACGATGGGCGTGGGGCGCCCGCCAGGGTATCTGTCGGTCGCGCCGCCGGGCGGGATCATCGCCGGAGGGGCACCGGGTGACGACAGTGGGTGAGGACGATGTGGGATACGAACATGTGGGATACGACCATGTGGGATACGACGACGAGGAGACGCACATGACGGGGCGGGGGACAGACGCGGCGGTCGGCCGACCGGGCCCGGAGTTCATCGACGACTTGCTGGCCCTCGCGCTGCGGTTCGCCTCTTCCGGCGGTGACGTGGCGCGGCGAATGCTGGCCGAGTTCGACACGTCTGGTCTGGACTCGCGCTCCAAGACCTCGGCCACGGATCCGGTGACCGTCATCGACACCTCGGTGGAGCAGCATCTGCGCGGGGAGATCGAGTCCAGCCGTCCGGGTGACCGGGTGCTGGGCGAGGAGGGCGGCGAGGAGTCCGGTTCGGCCGACGCCCCGGGTGGCCGGGGAGGCGTGCGCTGGATCGTCGACCCGGTCGACGGGACCGTCAACCTGCTCTATGGCATCCCGTTCACGGCGGTCTCGGTGGCCGCGGAGGTGGACGGCGTCGTGGTGGCGGGGGCGGTGCACAACATCGTCACCAGTGAGACGTGGTCGGCAGGCCTCGGCCGCGGGGCGACCCTGCGGGAGGCCGACGGCACGTCGAGGGCGCTCCGGACCTCGGGGTGTGTGGACCTGTCCCTGTCGCTGGTCGGTACCGGCTTCGCCTACGACGCCGGGATCCGGGCCGAGCAGGGTCGGGTGGTCGCGGGCCTTCTGCCGCGCGTACGGGACATCCGGAGGTGTGGGTCGGCGGCACTGGATCTGTGCATGGTCGCCGGCGGCCGGCTGGATGCCTACTACGAGCGCGGGTTAAAGCCGTGGGACTACGCTGCCGGGGCCCTCGTCGCGGCCGAAGCCGGTGCGATGGTGGCCGTGTCAGACGACCCCGCGGTGCCGACGACCGCTGCGTCGCCCGGTGTGGCGGGGGAGTTCCTCGGCGCGCTCGACGACCTGTCGGGCGGGGTCAGCAGCTGACCATGCGGGCCGCGTCGAGTTCGGCGGAGATGGGCTGACGCCCGACCTCGAGTTCGTCGAGTGCCCCCACCGCCTCCGTCGAGTCGGACAACCGCGAGAAGATCGTGCCCAGTGCGAGGTCGACCGTGTCGTCCTCACGGCCGTCCCTCACCAGTTGCATGCACGGCGCCGCGAGCGAGAGTGACCGCGCGGCCGCCTGTCCCGCGTCGCCGTAGCGGATCTGTCCGTGGCACTCGAGGGCCTGCCCGTAGATCGGGTCGTTGCCGATGGCGTCCGAGCCGGCGGGCTGGAATCCGCGTTCGGCGAGTTGAGCGGCCACGGCTCCGGCCTGGCCGCTCTGCCCGTTCGCGTTCAGCACGCGGACGCGGGTCTTGTCCAGTAGTGCCGGCTCGACCCCGTCGAGGGCGTCCGCGGGCTGGTCACGGAGGCCCGCGTCCTCGGCCGCGGGGGGTACCGGACATGCCGCGGCCTGTGTGGCGGCATCATTTCCCCGTAGTGCAGTGGCCCAGACGAGTGCTCCCAGCACCAGCGCCACCACCACGAACAGGACGTAGGCGGAACGCAGACGGTGTATCCCCCGGGTGGGGGTCGGACTCGGTGTCGCCTGGGTGCTGAGGTGGACGACCATGAGGTCCTTTCCTGCAGGTGGACGGAGTGAGAGCCTCTCCGGGCCCTGACCCATCACTGTAAACGCCCGGAGCCTGTCGTCCCGGTCGCCGCACTGGCGGATGCCGCGGATGAAAATGCCGGGTAATTCCGTTACTATGCGTGCGCTGGTCAGTCCGTGACCGGCCCGCGCGCCCCCCACTCAGACCCGCAGAAATGAGACTCATGGCAACCGACTACGACGCCCCCCGCCGGACCGAGGCAGACGAGCTCACCGGTGATTCGCTGGAGGAGCTGAAGGCCCGGCGTGCAGAGGGAGCGACCGGCGAGGTCGACGTGGACGAGACGGACACCGCCGAGTCCTACGAACTGCCCGGCGCCGACCTGTCCGGTGAAGAGCTCACGGTGCGGGTCGTGCCGGAGCAGGACAACGAGTTCACCTGTGGCGAGTGCTTCCTGGTCCATCACCGCAGCCGTTTCGCGGAGGAGCGGGACGGCATGCCGATCTGTGTGGACTGCGCAGGCTGAACCGTCACCGTGCGGCGGGCGTGACCGATCAGCTGTAGTGGTTGTCCGGTAACGCCGCCGCGAGCCCCTCGGGGTCCCGTGTGCTGATGAGCCAGTACGGTGTGGGATCCATCGGGTCGTCGAGGACCACGATGACCATCGTGGGAATGTACCCCCGGTGGACGACGAACGCCTCGGGGTCCAGTTGGCGCCCCATCGCGGCCTGCTTGGCGGTGGCGGGCACCACGGCGCTGCGGGCGATGGCGTCGAACGGCAGGCGGGCCTGCCCCGCATAGAGGGTGCCCCCTCCCTGTCCATCGGACTCGACCTCGATCTTCACGCGTCCGACCGAGATGAACAGCCAGGCGAGCAGCGCGGGGACGACGACCGCCAGTAGCCACAGCCACCACCTGGCGTCGAGCACGATCGCCTGGGCGACCACCACGAAGGTGACCACGGCGAGTACGGCCCACCACCATGCCGGGACCCGGAGGGTTTCGGAGTGGACCGGACGCGGAGTGCGGTCGGGGGGCGGGCGGAGATCTTCTTCGGTCACGACATCAAGACTATCGAGCAACCGGGCCGGGCCCGGCAGGAGGGCGAGAGGCCATGAGCAATCCGGACGACGAGAACGGCACCGGCGAGGTGCTACGGGTACGCCGTCTGGACCGTGGGCTTCCCCTTCCGGTCCGGGCACACGCCACGGATGCGGGGATCGATCTGCACGCCGCGCACGACTGTGAGCTGGCGCCGGGGCACCGGGCCCTGGTGGGCACGGGGGTGGCGGTGGCGGTCCCCGCGGGCTACGTGGGCCTGGTCCATCCGCGGTCCGGCCTCGCGGCACGGGCGGGTCTGTCGATCGTCAACGCCCCGGGGACGGTCGACGCCGGCTACCGGGGGGAGATCAAGGTCAACCTCGTCAACCTGGACCCCACGGAGCCGGTCCGTATCGGACGTGGTGACCGCATCGCCCAGCTCCTGGTCCAGCGCGTCGAACTGTGGGATGTGGTGGAGGTCGACGAGCTCGGCGAGACCGACCGGGGTGAGGGCGGCCACGGGTCGACGGGCGGGCACCACCGCCTGACCTGACCGGCGTCCACCTCGTTGGGTAGCGTCGACCCGAGACGGTCCCGTTCGGGGCCGGGTCGCACGGGGAGAGGATTTCCACCATGTTCGGACGAAAGAAGCCGGTGACCGGGGCCCGCGACGCCACCACGGCCACCGAGCAGGAGTCGCAGCCCCCTTCCACGACGGGGCCTCATGACCGCTCGTCCGTCGGTGACGTGCCCGGGTACTACACCTCGCTCGGCTACGGCCACATCGATCTCGGTTCGCTGGTCATCGGAGTTCCCAAGGGACGTGACCTGAACGTCGCGCTGGACCCCAACGGTCAGCCCGAGTTCCATGTGGTCACCCAGGTCTCGAGGGTCATCCCACGCGCGTTCGCCGCGCCCAAGTCCGCGGGTCAGTGGCGGACGATGGTGACGGGAATGCGCGAGCAGCTCGAGCAACAGGGCGCGGACGTCTCCGTCGAGGACGGGCCGTGGGGGCGTGAACTGGTGGCGGTGATGCCGGGAGCCGTTTTCCGCGCGATCGGGGTCGACGGCCACCGTTGGACCGCCGAGGTGCGGATCATGGCCACCCCCGAGCTGGCGGACCAGGCTGCGGAGGAGGGCCGCGAGGTCTTCCAGCACCTGCTCATCCATCGCGGGGACGGCCCCATGCCGGTTCGTGAGCAGCTACCGCTCACCATTCCGGACGAGATCCAACAAGCACTGACGCAGGCGCAGTCCCAGCTGGCCGCGCAGCAGCAGGCACAGGCGTACCAGCAGCAGATGGCGGCAGGCCAGACCGGCCAGCCCGGCAGTGCCGGCCAGACGCGCCAGCCAGGCCCTGCCGGCCAGGCTCAGGCCCAGTCGCCGGCATCGCAGGAGGCTCGAGCATCCCGGAACCCCCAGGCGCAGCCTGCCGCTCCCGCGGCGTCGCCCGCGCCGGACAGTGCCCCCAGGGCGCCGCGGAGAGACGGTAGCGCGATGGACAGGCTCCGTGACGGAGACGACGACCTGTGAGGTCTCCCGCCCAGCGAGCGGGGTGGTGACGGTGCCGTTCCCCCGAACGCTCCGGGCATTGACCGCCCGGCTCACCGATCCGGTGGAAATGCTCGACGCGGCTGACCTCGCCGGCCGGGTGCACCGTACCGGATGCTCGCATGTCGCGACTGTGTCGCGTGGGGATCACGTGACCCTGACGGGGCGTGTCCGCACCGTCCTGACATGTGGGGGAGAGGACTTCCTCGGTCTCACCGCCGAGGTCTTCGACGGCACGGGGGCGGTCGAGGTGTGTTGGCTCGGGCGACGCACCGTTCCGGGCATCGACACCGGCCGGTGCCTCCGTGTCACCGGACGGGTCGGCGTCCGGCACGGACACAAGATCATGTTCAACCCGCGATATGAGCTACTGGACGAGCAGCCCCGCACCGCCGTGGAGGAGTCGCGTGACCGAGTCTGAACGGGCGACCCCGCAGGCGACCGGTGCGACGCGCCGGAGATCGTCCTTCGGGGACCCCGACGCGTCCCTGATCGATCAGATGGGCGGGATCCGCGGGCTGGTGTACTCGTCGATCCCGATTCTCACGTTCGTCCCCCTCAACGGGATCTGGGGGCTGACCGTCGCGATCTGGGGTGCGCTGGGCGTCGCCGTGGCGATGCTGGCGTGGTCGCTGGGACGTCGCGAGAACCCGCAGCCCGCGATCTCGGGTTTCATCGGTGTCGCCATCTGCGTCTTCATCGCCTGGCGGACCGGGGACGCCAAGGGTTACTTCCTCTACGGGATCATCACCCAGGCCGTGTACGGCGCGGCGTTCGCGATCTCCGCGCTCGTCCGCTGGCCTCTGGTCGGAGTGATCTGGGGATTCCTCGACGGCAGGGGGATGGCCTGGCGCCGGATTCCGGCGGCCCGGCGGTGGTATACGGTCGCGACGTCGTTCTGGGCCGGACTGTTCGCCATCCGAGCCGTCCTGCAATACGCGCTGTACCTCAATGACGAGGTCACCTGGCTCGGTGCCGCGCGCATCGGCATGGGATGGCCGTTGGCACTCGTGGCCTTCCTGGGAACCGTCTGGGCGGTCCGACGGGCCTCGACGCACGAGAAGGAGATGCTGCACGAGGCTGACTCGGACACCGGGGCCCCGGCGTCACCCGAGGACGAGACCGGCGGCGCCTGACACTCCGCTCCGCGGGACGGGACAGCCCCGGCGACCGGATGGTCGCCGGGGCTGTCCCGTTGCTTCGCGAGCAATGGACGACGTTGGCGGGAGGTCAGACCGCCGCGGTCGCCGCGCGGGAGAAGTCGCTCGGCCCGGTGATCGCCCGGTAGGCGTAGACCGAGGCGAGTGTGGTGACCGGAATCGCCACGAACAGGCCGACGAGCAGTGCCAGCGCGCCCACCACGAGGATGAGGACGTTGAGGAGGGCGAGTGCGAAGAGGTTGCCGGCGTCCGACTTGATCGCGTTGAAGCTCGAGACGATCGCGTCGGTGGCGGTCATGTTGCGGTCGACGACGAAGTACTGCGTCCAGTACAGGAAGAACGCCACGACGAACGCGCCGATGATGAAGCCGATGAGCCCGACGAACGTCGCGATCCCGACGAGGATCGCCGCGACGACGAACCAGCCGAAGTTGTGCAGTTTGAAGAAGTCGCCGATAGCGGGCCTGTGTCCGTCCACCTCGAGCAGGGCGCCGCGCAGGATGAACGCCTGGAACAGCAGTCCGACGACGAAGGAGATGATCTGGGCCAGGAACACCACCGCGAGAGACTCGGAGTTCGCGAGCTGCCCCGCGATACTGCCGACCACCACGCTCGCCAGGGTGATGAGAACCCAGGGCAGCGGGTTGTTCTTGAACAGCTGCCAGCCGGCACTGACCGCGTCGGTCGCGGACACCTTGCCCGTCATGACCGGGCCGCCGCCCGGACCGCTCTGCCCGTACACCCCGCCGTAGGCGGGATCGCCGAAGGACTGGTGGCCATAATTCTGCTGTCCGTAACCCTGCTGCCCGTATCCCTGGCCGGGGTAGGGCTCGTGACCTTGAGCCTGACCGGGGTAGGGCTCCTGGCCGTAACCCTGCCCCGGGTAGGGCTCCTGACCCTGCGTCGGGCCGTAATTCTGGTTCCCGTGGCCCTGTTCCCCGTAACCCCGGCCCCAGTTCGGCTCGCCCGGGCCGGAGTTGGACGGATCGTTCGGGAAGCCGTCCCCTGACGGGGTACCTCCGGTAGTCATGACGTCTCCAGATCGCTAGGTGCGCCGCGAAGGATTTCCCCGGCTCTACATACGAACCTAGTGCCGGGGAGTGCTTTGCGGGAGGGGCAACTCGCCGCGCGCCCGCAACCGAAAGAGACCGACAGGGCCCCGCTGACGCGCGGTCAGCGGGGCCCGTGTTCACCGGGGAGGGTGAGGTCAGATGTTTGCGTCGATCTCGACGGCCTGTGCGACGCCGGCGACGGTGCCGGCGATCTTCACCGCCTCCCAGGCCTGCTCCTTGGTGATGCCCTCCTTGCGGATCACGGCATCGTGAGCGGCAGTACAGTTCTCGCAGCCGTTGATCGTGGAGACGGCCATCGACCACAGCTCGAAGTCGGCCTTCTCCACGCCCGGGTTGGCGATGATGTTCATCCGCAGGCCCATGCGGACCTGGGTGTAGTCATCGCCCAGGAACTCCTTGGCGCGGTAGGCCACGTTGTTCATCCCCATGATCGAGGCGGCGCCGAGGGCGGCGTTGAACGCCTCGTCCGACAGGTGCTGGCGGGCCTCGTCCGCGATCTCTGACAGGACGGTCGCCGACTTGGTCGCAGCGGCGGTGGCGAGGAACGTCCCCCAGAGCTGCTGCTGGTTCAGCTCGGTGGATCGCGCGAGCGAACCCAGGTTCAGCTTGAGATCCTTGGCGAACTCGGGGAGTCCGGACTTCAGGTTCTCAATGCTCACTTGATGCCCTCCTGCAGCATGTCCATCTTGTTGATGTTCTTCGTCGGGTCGTTCTTCTGCCAGTTGCAGGCGCAGACCTCGGACGACTGGAGGGCGTCGAGGACGCGGAGAACCTCGTCCACGTTGCGGCCGACAGCGTCCGGGGTGACCGAGACGAACTGGATGACGTTGTCCGGGTCGACGATGAAGGTGGCACGATCGGCGACACCGTCGGCATTCTCCACGCCGAGAGCGCGGATGAGCTCGTGCTTGATGTCCGACAGCAGCGGGAACGGCACGGTCTTGAGCTCATCGTTGGTCGCACGCCAGTTGAAGTGCGCGAACTCGTTGTCGATGGAGCCGCCGAGGATCTGCGTGTCGCGGTCCTGGAAGTCCTCGTCGAGCTTGCCGAACGCGGCGATCTCCGTGGGGCAGACGAAGGTGAAGTCCTTCGGGTAGAAGAAGATCACGCGCCACTTGCCCTCGTAGGACTGGTTGGTGACGGTCTCGAAGTAGTCCTCCGGCTGCTGGGCGTTGACCGCCTGCAGGTCACCGCCCTTGAGCGCAGTGAGTTCGAAATCGGGGAACTGGTCGCCGATGGTGAGAATAGCCATGTGATCCTCCTGAGGATGTGCCTGTGTCGGACGGACGACCCCGACTATGCCCCACTTCTTGTGAGAGGTAAAGTCGATGAGAGGTAGATCACTCATAGGATTGTGCAAATAATCATCGACTTCTGGTTATCGCCGGGCATAGACTCATCGACATGGCCGATCATCGGTTCGTTCCGAGCCTCATGCAGCTCCGGGTGTTCCTCGCGGTGGCGGAGCGACTGCACTTTCGTAGCGCCGCGGAGGACCTCGGCATGAGCCAGCCCTCGCTGTCCCAGGCCCTGGCGACGCTGGAGGACGGGCTCGGTCTCCACCTGGTCGAGCGCAGCACCCGCTCCGTCCTCGTCACCCCCGCGGGGCACCGGCTCCTGCCGTACGCCCGGGCCGCGGTGACCGCGATGGACGCGGTGGCGGACGCGGCGGCGGGAAGCGACGGCCCGTTGTTCGGCTCGCTGCGCATCGGGGTCATCCCGACGGTGGCTCCCTATCTCTTGCCCGGGCTGCTGCCCGCACTGGGGGAGCGGTTCCCGGACCTGCGACCGAGGGTCGTCGAGGATCAGACTGCCAGGCTCCTGGACGGACTCCGGAGCGGCGTGATCGACCTGGCGATCATGGCCGTCCCCACGGACGCGGTGGGGGTGGCCGCCACGCCGCTGTACAGCGAGCCCTTCGCGCTCCTCGTGCCTGCGGATCACGAACTCGCAGGCAGAGAGGGGTTGCCATTGGAGATCCTCGTTGACCAACCGCTGCTGATGCTCGACGAGGGGCACTGTCTGCGCGAACAGACGGTGGAACTGTGCCGCCGGGTGTCCGCCCCCGTGTTGGGCAGGGGGGAGTCCCGAGCCGCATCGCTGACCACCGCGGTTCGGTGTGTGGCAGGTGGTCTGGGAGTGACGCTCGTCCCCGAGTCCGCGGTCGGTCCCGAGACCCGGGATCCGGGGATCGCGGTCGCGAGGTTCGCGGATCCCGTCCCGGGCCGCACGATCGGATTGGTACTGCGCAGCGCCACCGCGGGAGCGGAAGCCTATGGCGAGTTCGGCAGAGTCGTCGCCGAGGTGGCCGTCGACCAGTTCGGGGCGACCCCGGTGTGACGAGTCCTCAGCTCACGTCCTCAGGTCACTAGATCGCCCACGGGGGACGCCAGGTCCTCCACCGTGTCGACGGCGGCGAGGAATCTCGACCTGAGGCCCTGCGTGCGCTCCGTCCACTTTTTCTGGAACGCGACGAACTCGGCCCGACCCTCGCTGGTCTCCACCCGGATCGGTTGGAGCCCCCAGGAGGACAGATCATAGGGGGAGGACCGCATGTCCACCTCCCGCGCGTCGAATGCCGCCGCGAGCGAGTCCAGGAGGAGTTCCCCAGGTGCTCCCGCCTCCACCGTCGCGGTGTGGGCGTAGATGTCCATTCCGGCGTGGAGACAGGCAGGCTGCTCCAGTCGGAGTTGGTCGTCCCGGGTCAGCGGATCCTGGTTGCGGGGGACGGCGGCATCGGTGAAGAAACGGAAAGCGTCGAAGTGCGTGCACCGCAGGCGGGAACCTCGGACGACCTCGTCGATCCGCTCGTGTGGGAGCCGCAGGGGCACCCGGCCGTGCCGGACGTCCCCTTGCGCGGTCTTGTACAGCATCGCCCATTCGTGCAGACCAAAGCATCCGGTGGCGCCCCGGCGGGACGCGGTGGACGCGATCACGTCACGTGCCCGTGCGATCCTGCCGCCGGCGCGTCGCCACACCGAGGGTGCGTCGACCACGAGCCCCTCACGGCCGGCCACACCCTCCCGGCGGTAGTGGCGCCAGTCCTGACGTTCGGTCAGATGGGCGTTCTCCAGTAGGACACCCGGGCCCGGGTGCCACCGTCGGACGGTGGCGACGCTGGTGCGGTAGTAGGTGAAGAGGAAGTCGACGACCGGGTGTTGCTCGCCCCTGCGACGTCGCTCCAGGTGGTCGGTGGTGAGACGGTCGACCCTGTCGTGGTGTCGCTGTTCGCGAAGGCGCCACAGCTCTTCGGGAACGACGACCGGGGCACCGACTCGATGACGGTTCCGTCGACGCGCCGAGGTCACGAGCGCTTCTTCCGTTTGGGGCGGTGAACCCGGGACTGCGTCGGACGTCGGGGTTGCGAGGGGCGGCGGGACCGCTCCGACGGTGCGGGTGCCCTGCGGGTACGTGGCAGGACGATCTCCGGGCCGAACAGCGCGTCGATGACCCGCTCGGCGTCGGACCGGGAGGTGTCGACGATCTCGACCGTCATGCCGGCCGAACGTGCCTGGTCGGCGACCTTGGCGACCTCGAAGGGACGGAGAACCGCGGCGACGACGCCGGCCCGGGCGTCGCCTCGACCGGTTCTCCCGGAGCGGTGGACGAGGTCGTCCATCGAGTGCGGTGGGCCCACGTGCACCACGTGTCCGATGCTGTCGATGTCGAGGCCCCGCCCCGCCAGGTCGGTGCTCACCAGGACCCTCACCGCGCCCGATGCCAGATCGGCGAACGCGGCCGCCCGGCGGGTGGGGGAGGCGGACCCCGCGACCCCGGCAGCGGTGACACCGGTGTCGGCGATTGCCGAACGCAGGGGCTCCACGGCGTCCCGTCTGGGGACGAAGAACAGGCCGCGGGTGCACCGTGCCGCCAGGCGGACCACCAGACGGTCCGGGTCCGGGGTCGAGAGCACCACCAGTCGGCGAGGCGCCCCGGCCGCCTCGGAGTCGCCGCGGGTGGGGGCCGACGACGGGAGCGGCGAGTGCTCCACGCGGTGCACCCGTAGTCCCGGGCGCGTGCGTTCCAGAATCGACTCGATGTCGTCGTCGGCCGTGGCGGTGGTCGCCACGAGGCCCGCGCCGACGCAGTCGGCGAGAAGGGCCTCCGTCTGCTCGGCGAAGGACGGACCCAGCAGTTGATCGGCTTCGTCGAGCACCACCAGGTCCACACCGTCCAGGGACAGGGCCGAGGCGCGGACCAGGTCGGCGAGACGCCCGGGGGTCCCGACGGCCACGTCGACCGGCGCGATGAGCGCGCGCCGGTCCCGTTTGAGGGGTTGTCCCCCGACGAACGTGGCGATCTTCAGCCCGGCGCCCGCGCCCACCGCGGCGAGGACCTCGGCGTTCTGCTCGGCCAGTTCGCGAGTGGGGGCGACGACCAGGGCGCGGGGCCGGCCGGTCAGGCTCGGTGACCCGGCGAGGCGGTGGGCCACCGCGATGGCGAACACCAACGTCTTGCCCGATCCGGTGGGGGCGACGGCCAGGAGGTTCGCGCCCCCGACGGCATCCGCGAGGGCGGCGGCCTGGATCGGGGTCGGCGTGCCCGGAACCAGCCCCGACACGGCGTGCCGGATCGGGACCGCGACTCCCAACTCCTCGAGCAGGCGGCCCAGTTCCCCGGGCCGCGGGCCGGTCAGGCCCGCACCTCTGAACGGTCGCCGCTCCAGAGGGTGTGGTAGCTCCCCTCCCGATCGGTGCGCTGGTAGGTGTGCGCGCCGAAGAAGTCACGCTGGCCCTGGATGAGCGCGGCCGGCAGGCGTTCGGTCCGGAGGCCGTCGTAGTAGGCCAGGGCGGCGGAGAACCCGGGTGCGGGGATCCCTGCGGTCACCGCGGTCGTCACGACCCGGCGCCAACTGTCCACGCAGTCGGACAGGGCCTCGGCGAAGTACGGCGCGGCGAGGAGTGAGGGGAGATCGCCGTTCTCGGCGTACGCCTCGCGGATGCGGTCGAGGAACGTGGCACGGATGATGCAGCCCCCGCGCCAGATGGTGGCGAGGTCACCGCGCGCCACGTCCCAGCCGTGCTCGGCATTGGCAGCGGTGATCTGATCGAACCCCTGGGCGTAGGCGATGACCTTGGACGCGTAGAGCGCCTTGCGCACGTCCTCCACGAAATCGGGGCCGATCCCGGCAGGAGTGGATACGGAGCCCGCGGGCAGGGCCCGACCGGCTTCGCGCTGCGGAACCGAGCTCGAGAGGGCTCGCGCGAACACCGCCTCGGCGATACCGGTGACGGGGACGCCCAGGTCGAGAGCGGACTTGACGGTCCAGCGACCGGTGCCCTTCTGGCCGGCCCGATCCACGATCACGTCCACCAGGGGGGCGCCGGTCTCGGCGTCCACCTGGGCGAGGACCTCGGCGGTGATCTCGATGAGGTAGGAGTCGAGTTCGCCTGTGTTCCAGTCGCGGAATGTATCGGCCATGGCGGCCGGCTCGATCCCGGCCACGCCCCGGAGGAGATGGTAGGCCTCGCCGATGAGCTGCATGTCCGAGTATTCGATGCCGTTGTGGACCATCTTGACGAAGTGCCCCGAGCCGTCCTCGCCGACATGGGTACAGCAGGGGATGCCGTCGACCTTCGCCGAGATGTCCTCGAGCATCGGCCCGACGACCTCATAGCTGGAGGCCGGGCCGCCCGGCATGATGGACGGTCCCTCCAGGGCCCCTTCCTCGCCGCCGGAGATCCCGGCACCGATGAACCGGATTCCGCGCGCGGCCATGGCCTTCTCGCGCCGGATGGTGTCCGTGTACAGGGAGTTGCCACCATCGATGATGATGTCGCCCTCGTCGAAGGCATCGGCGAGCGCGTCGATCACTGCATCGGTGGGTGCGCCGGCCTGGACCATGACCAGTGCCCGACGGGGGGAACGCAGCGCTGCCGCGAACTCCTCGATCGTCTCGGTGCGGACGAAGTCCCCGTCATCACCGTGCGCGTCGAGCAGTGCGTCGGTCTTCCCGGCGGAGCGGTTGTGGACGGCGACCGTGTACCCGTGCCGGGCGAAGTTGCGGGCGATGTTCGAGCCCATGACGGCGAGACCGGTCACACCGATATCGGCGGTTCCGGCAGTGTCGGAGGTGGGCGTCGCGCCTTCGCGTTCAGTACTCATGGGGTTCAGAGTAGTCGACGCCCCCGGGCTGGTCGGACCTGCGGTGATGGGTGCGGACACTCACCGCGCGGCTGAACACCACCTGTGCTTTTGCTGACAGATCAGACGTGCACTGAGTGCACCGTTTGGCCGAACCGGGCGAAATCCCTTGGTTACGGACAGGTGTCTGTTGTAACACTTAATACCGGCCGGATGACCTGGGCCACTGCGGATCGGGGGGTCGGATCGCGGTGCCGGGACGTACTTCGTAGGGACGGAACGGCCGTGCAAGGGAACCGACTAGGGGGAAGACCAGACATGACCGGCTCAACGCTGCCCACGCAGTTGATGGGGACACGCACCGTGTTCGACGACACGGTGGAGGCGCTCGGCGGCTTTCGCGCGGGCTATCCCAAGTTCTACTCGATCGCTGATCTGGGCACGCAGTCGCGACGTCGGTGGGTGCCGCTCGAGCAGGCGGTCGACAGTGGGCGGGTGGAACTCATGTTCCGTAACCACTTCGCGGAGTCCGGCGATATCCGTTTCTCGACCTACCTCGTGGCGGAGGCATTCACCCACGGTGTCCTCGGCAGGGCCGTGGCCAGTTTCGTCACCATCGGCAGGGTGTGGGACACCGGCGCCGAGAACATGGCCGTGCGAACCGACATCGAGGGCGGCCTGGACTGGGCGGGCGTCCGCGACACCACCCTGAGGGTGCTGCCCGACGACCCGGTCGCGGGTTCCCCCGGCACCGTGATCCTGCCCTGCGAGCAGGCCTTGGCCCAGTGGCTCGCCTGCCGGTCGCGCGCGACACTGACGACGGTGTTCGAGGGGCTGTCGGCGGTGAGCAACTGCAGTGTGGAGGCGCTGTGGTCGATGGCGGGCGAGTGCGTCCTCGGCGCCGCGACGATCGTCCCCACGTTCGCGGAGACCAGTCAGGAGACCGGCTACCGTCGCGGGCAGATGGTCCTGCAGGCTCTGCACGACTCGGGCCTGGCGGTCCGGCGACGGAGCCGGCTCCCACGCACCCCCGGTGCCGGTCCGATCCCCGTGCGGGACCGCGGTTGGCGGTCGGTCCGCTGAGCGTCGTCGGCGCGCTGCGCGTCGAGGGAGTCGCGACGGGCGCCCGTCCCCGCGGGTAACGTTCCGTCCCGGACGCCCGGGCACGCCGGGCCGGGGAAAGAGGTCGGATGTCCGAGGCGGCTCGTAGCGAATTCATCGACATGATCCGTTCCCATTCCGGGACCGGGTTCGGCGGCGGGATCGGGATGGAATACACCGAGGTGACGCCCGACAAGGTGGTCGTCACGGTGACGGTGGGGCCGCATCTCCACCAGCCCTACGGGATCGTCCATGGCGGTGTGTACTGCGCGATCGCGGAGGAGGTCGCGAGTATCGCCGGCGCGGTGTGGCTCGGTGGCGAGGGCAAGGTGGTCGGTGTCAACAACTCCACCGACTTCCTGCGCGCCGTCACGGAGGGCACCCTCACGGCGACGGGCACGCCCGTCCACCGCGGCCGCTCCCAGCAACTCTGGCGGGTCGAGATCGAGGACGACCGGGGGCGTACCGCAGCGGTCGGGCAGGTACGGCTAGCGAATCTCCAGTAGACGGGTAGGGAAGCGGCTGAGACCGGGATAACTCCCTGACAGAAGCGAAAGACGCGCCCGGCGGGTGGATCCCGCCGGGCGCGTCGCCGTCTCGCCCCGGTCAGTCGGACGTGGCCGAGGCGGACGCCGACTGCTGCGCCTCGACGCGGGACCGCTCGGCCGACTGGAGTGCGGCCGCCTCGTCCGCGGCCACCCGCTCGATGGCCTGGCGCGCGTAGACCCACTGCTTGGTGGAGGTCAACTGCGACCGGTGGTCGCCGCCCATGTGCATGCCCCACGAGAACATGGTGGTGATCCGGTTCTTGAAGCCGATCAGGTAGGCGAGGTGGACCACCAGCCACATGACCCAGGCGATGAAGCCCGAGATCTCGATCGGTCCCATCTTCACGACTGCGCTGTAGCGCGACACCGTGGCCATGGACCCCTTGTCGAAGTACTTGAACGGCTTCCGCTCGGCGGGGGTCCGGCCCTTCTCGACCTCGGCCATGATCTGCTTGGCCGCATACTTGCCGCCCTGGATGGCGACCTGCGCGACACCGGGCAATCCATCGAGGCTCATCATGTCGCCCACGACGAAGATCTCCGGATGACCGGGCAGTGAGAGGTCCTTGTTGACCAGCACGCGCCCGGCACGGTCGATCTCCGCATCCGTCTGGTCGGCGAGTTGCTTGCCGAGCGGGCTGGCCTTGACGCCCGCGGACCAGATCTTGCACGAGGCGTCGATCCGGCGGACCGAATCGTCCGGGTCCTTGACCTCGATGCCCTGGTAGTCGACGTTGGTGACCATGGCGTTGAGCTGGATCTCGACGCCCATCTTCTCCAGCCGAGCGCGGGCCGCGTTGCCGAGGTTGTTGCCGAACGGGGGCAACACGGCCGGGGCGGCGTCGAGGAGGATCACGCGTGCGGACGCCGGATCGATGCGGCGGAAGCTGTCCTTCAGGGTGTGCTGGGCGAGCTCGGCGACCTGACCCGCCATCTCGACCCCGGTCGGGCCGGCCCCGACGATGATGAAGGTCAGCAGCCGGCGGCGCTCCTCCTCGTCGTCGATGACCTCGGCCTGCTCGAAGCAGCCGAGGATGCGGCTGCGCAACTCGAGCGCATCGTCGACGGTCTTCATCCCCGGCGCCCACCGCTCGAAGTGGTCGTTCCCGAAGTAGGACTGGTTGGCCCCCGCGGCGACGACCAGGCTGTCGTACTCGAGATCGAAGTCGATGTGTCCTGCCGAGGCGTGGATCCTCTTCCCGGCCACGTCGATCGTGTCGACATCACCCAGGACCACGGTGGCGTTCTTCTGATCCCTCAGGATGAGTCGCGTCGGCGGGGCGATCTCGCCCACAGAGAGGATGCCGGTGGCCACCTGGTACAGCAGGGGCTGGAACAGGTGGTGGCCGGTCCTGGCCACCAGGGTCACGTCGACGTCCGCCTTGGCGAGCTGCTGCGCGGCGAACAGACCGCCGAAGCCGGAGCCGACGATGACGACGCGGTGCCGGCGGCCGGCCGGTGCGGTGGCTGTGACCTGGTCGGTTGCGGGCTCGGTCATGGCGGCTCCTGATGAGGCTGGTCTGGGTTGAGGGGCTCGGTGGCCTCGTCGGTCTGGGGCCCGCGCGGGATGACGCCGGGCACGGGTCCCCAGGATAGTGCTCCGCCTGACCCCGTGCACAGGTAGCCGCACCGCACGCGGGTGGGTGGCCCCCCGCCGCGCCTGACCGGGCGGACGCGCAGGCGACGGTACCGTCCACCTGACGAGAGCCCCGGAGGGAGGGACAGGGTGGTCAGAGTCGAACCGCAGACCGTCGACCTCGAGCGCTGGCCCGCGCTCGCGCCACCGTCCGGACCGGGGGGACAGCCCTCGGCGCTCGTCGCCCAGGCGCTCCGGCGGTCGGCGCGCGAGCTCGGGGTGCGGATCGACTACCCCGATTCGTCGGCGGCCGGAGAGTACGACGCTCCGGTGCGCGTGGTACTGCGCGAACCCGATCACTTCTGGGCCCGGCTGGCGGACGCCGGCGTGGTGGGGCTCGGCGAGTCGTTCATGGCGGGCGACTGGGCCACTCCGGACCTGTGTGCCGCCATCGCGGTGCTGGCCCCGTGGATCGCCTCGAACGCCGACTGCGCGCACCCTGGTGAACACGCGTACGGCCGGGAGGGTCGCGGCCCCGCCGGCGGCGGTCGTCGGCGGGGCCGGCCGGTCGCCGTGGAACTGGAGGACTCGGTCCCCGGCGCGCTGACCTCGTTGTACACGGACGAGACGATGTCGACCGCGGGCGCGGTGTTCGCTTCCGGAGCGCGCACCCGTGCCCGGTTGGACGACGGGACCGAGGTCGTACACCTCGAAGCGCCGGCGGCTGCGCCCCGCCGCACCGACCTCGGCGACGCCCAACGCCGGGCCGCGGACACCCTGTTGACGCTGGCCGGGATCGGGGAGGGGACCCGTGCCCTGGTCGCCACACCGGGGTGGGGCGAACTGCCCATGAGGGCTGCCGAGCGCGGGGCGCACGTCCGAACCATGACATCGTCGACGGAGAGACTGGCGACGCTCGGGTCGAGGTTCACCGCGGCAGGTCTCGACGAGGAGATCTCGCTGTTCCTCGGAGCGCCGTCGGAGGTCGCGGGCGCGGTCGACTCCGTCGTCGCGGTGGACCCCGGCGTCACCGCCGGATCCGCCGGGCACGCCGAGGTCCTCGCCGTGGCCGCCCGGCTTCTCGGCCCGGGGGGCCGTCTCGCCCTCCAGACGACGGTCTCACCGGGTCGGCCCACCCCGGCGGTCGTGGAGCTGGCCGCGTGGGAGTCCCGGTACGTGTCCGAGGCGGGGCCCCCGGTGGCGTGGTCGGAACTCGTCGAGATGGTCGACCGGGCGCCCTGTCTGACGCTCCGGGGGCGGGTGGAGATCACCGCTCATCATGCGGAGACCGTGCGCCTGTGGTCGGAGACGTTCGCGCAGCGCGGCCGCGATGCCGCCGCGCTGGGGTTCGACGCCGTCTACCGACGGATGTGGTCGTTCCACCTGGCGGCGATGGAGACGGGGCTCCGCAGGGGATGGGTCGAGTCGGTTCAGCTGCTCGCGACAGCCGGTGAGGCGGTCCGGCGGCGCGCGGACGGGCCCACGACATAGGGTTTGCCCCATGGGCAACATCCTCACCCCGATCGCCGTGTGGTTCGGCCGACAGGACGCCACCCGGGAGAACTCCCACCTGGTCGTGACGGTGGACCGGTGGCTCGACCGGGTCACGCGCGGACGGGTGCCGCTTCTCCGGGTCGCGGGGCTGCCGACTCTGACCCTGCACGTCGCTGGTCGCAGGAGCGGCGCACCGCGCAGCACGCCGCTCCTGTGTGCGTCCTGGGGGAACGGGCTGGTCGTCGTCGGCTCGAACTGGGGCGGGCAGAAGACCCCGGCCTGGGTCCACAATCTCCGGGCCGCCGCCGAGGGCGAGGTCGAGATCTCGGTCTACGGCGCGAGGCTGGTCGTCGACGTCCGCGAACTGACCGGTGACGACCGGGACTCGGCATGGTCGGCGGCGGCCCGTGTCTGGCCGAACTACGAGATCTACGCTCGGCGCACCAGCCGCGAACTACCCGTCTTCCACCTCACCCCCCGTCTGTAGCCGCGGGGGCGGCCCCGGGTGGGGCCGGGGTCTGTAGTCACGTCCGCGCCGGGCGGCCCGGGTCATCCGCGACGGGCGACCATGTTCATCGCGGTGGCGGTGAGGATCGGATCCCCGTCCTGGTTGACCAGCGTGACATCGGTGGTGAGCACGCCGCGGTCCGGCTTGGTCCTGGACGGTCGGACCTCGGTGGTCTCGCAGAGCAGGGTCAGACGGTCGCCCGGCCGCAGCGGGCGCACCCACCTCAGTTCGTCGATGCCGGGGGAGGCCAGGCTCGCCACGCTGGTCAGGTAGTTGTCCGCGAACAGGCGCATCATCAGTGCGGCGGTCTGCCACCCGCTGGCGATGAGTCCGCCGAACGGGCCGGTGGCGGCCGCCTCGGGATCGGTGTGGATGCTCTGCGGGTCGTACCGACGCGCGAACTCGAGGATCTCCTCGGTGTCGACCGATTCCTCACCGAACCGGTACCTCGCCCCCTCGGTGTAGTCCTCGAGGTACCTGTCGTCGATCGGGGCGGTGAACTCGTCGAACGTCTCGTCCTGCATCGTCTCTCCCACGTCGGTGTGTACGCTTTTTAGTTAATCACCACTCACCGACTGGAGGACGGAGATGGCGTACTTCGATCGCCTCGGGCCGGACAGATTCCGCCCGACCGAGCACGTGAGCGGAGCCTGGGACGAGTCGACCCAGCACATCGGACCCGCACTCGGTCTGCTCGTCCACGCCGTCGAGCTCGACCTGGCCGCTCGTCGCGACGATCCCATGGTGGTGTCCCGCCTGTCCTTCGAACTGCTCGGTGTGGTGCCGATGGACGTCATGGACATCCGGGTGGAGGTCGTCCGACCGGGGCGCACCATCGAGTTGGTCGAGGCCACCTGTGGGCACGGCGCGCGCACCGGGATCCGTCTCCGGGCGTGGCTGCAGCAACCCCGTGACACCCGGGCGGTCGCCGGGGACGGATTCGATCCGATCCCGCCGCCCGGGCGGATGGAGCCGTGGGACCCCACCGCGATCTGGCGCGGGGGATACCTCGCGTCGGCCGAGGTCCGGCGGATCAGTGATGGCCCCGGCCGTGCGCGGTACTGGGTGCGCACCGGCGTCCCACTCCTGGCCGGCGAGGTCGTCAGCACACTGGCGCGGATGGCCGGGCTGTTCGACATCGCCAACGGGCTGGCGATCCGGGCCGACCCCGACGACGTCCACTTTCCGAACATCGACCTCACCGCGCACCTCACCCGCCCGCCGGCAGGCGAGTGGCTGGGGTTCGACACCCGTGTGACGTTCGGGCCGGGCGGACTGGGGCTGACGTCCAGCGTGATCCACGATGAGGCCGGACCGTTGGGGACCGTCGCCCAGTCGCTCACAGTCCGTCCGTGAGCTGTCGGAGATAGCACCGCATGCCGGAGCCGGTGTCGGGGTCGCGGTCGGAGAACCCGTGCCGTTCGTAGAACCGACGGGCACCGGCGTCGTCGGTGTCCACGTTGATGAGTATCTCCTCGCTGCCGCGGGACCGCACCTCGTCGACGGCGCGGGCCAGCAGTGCGGTCCCCACCCCGTTCCCGCGGAGGTCATGACGGACGTAGAGTTCCTCGAGCTGTGCCAGCGGACCGTCCCACAGGGGGGTGGGGCGCAGGGTGAGGAACGCGAACCCGATGTCCGCCGTGTTCTCGCCGCCGATATCCGAGCCGACTCGAGCGAGGACCGCCAGGACGTCGTCCCGGCGCAGCAGGTACTCGAATCGGGCGGCGGCGGTGGGGCCGTCCGGGGTCTGTGCGCCGAATTCGGTGTTGAAGTCGAACAGCAGGCGCCCCAGTGACTCCGCGTCCGCGGGCGTGGCCATGCGGATCTCCGCCGGTTCGGCAGGACGCGCCGGGGCCTGCGCAGTGTCCTCTACAGATGGTGCGGCCGTGTCGAGTAACTGGCGCAGGCGGTCGAGATCCTCGGCCACGGCGGCGGCGTCCTTCTCGAACTCGTGGTCGTCGCCGTCGGTCCCGCGCAGGGTGAACACCACCTCGCTCCCGTGCGGGTGGGGGAGGACCCGCAGCGGGTTGAGGGTGACCGTCCCGTCGGGGAGTGTGACCTCGTGGTCCAGGACACCGAACGCGTTGGTGGGCGCGAACCGGACGCGGACCTCGCCCATGGGGGAGTTGACGACGAGAATGTCGCCGTCGGATCGCACCTCACCCGCCGCGAGTCCGGCCGCCCACGACGGCAGGTGGGCGGGGTCGGCGGCGAGGGCGTAGACCTCGTCGGGGGAGCGGCGGATGACCACGCCCAAGTGCCGGGTGCGCATGGGACGAGTATCCGCCGCGTCCGCCGTCCGCGCCAGGGTGCAGCAGAGGCAAAGTGGTCAGACTGTGGCGCGGGTGGTCGGGATGTGGCGCGGGTGGTCAGGGAGTGGCGGGTTCGTCGTAGCTGCCCTGGCCGGCGATGCTGGTGACCGTCGTCAGGAGGAAGACGGAATCGGCGAGCGCGGTGACGGCGTGGCGGTGGTGGGTGAGTGTGTGCAGTTCGCCAGCGGCGATGTCGGTGTCCCCCTCGCCCGTGACGCGGACGGCGCCCTGGAGGAGGTAGAGGCTCGCGGCCGGGGGAGAGTTGTGCTCCTCGAGTTCGGTGCCCTCCGTCAGCGCGAGCAGGGACTGCCGGAGCGGCCCCTCGCGAACGAGGATCTCGGCGTGGCGTCCGTGTGCGGACTCCTTCGCGCGGGCGAGGATGCGGTCGGCGGTCTCGGTCACATGGTTCATGGTGGAACTCACTGCCTCTCGGTGTGAACTGCCTCTTGGGTCGCGTGGTCCGCACCCTACGCCAGGACGGCGACCGCCGCGCAGAGCATGATCGTGGCGGCCACGACGGCGGTGGCCAGCGTCCGGGTGGCGGCGCCGGGGAGCCGGGTGTGTCCGGCCATGACCACGCCGACGGCCAGGGCGACGCGCGGGGGCGAGACGATGATGGCGAACGACCCGCCGACGTTCTGGCCGGCGAGAGTGACGAGGCTGTCGGCTCCCAGCCCGGTCGCGGCGCCGGAGGTGGCGGAGGAGAACATGGCCGCCGCGCCGGTGTTGGTGCCGGTGAGGTAGCCGCCCAGCGCCCCGATGGCCGGGATGCCGGCCAGTGACGCAGGTCCGAACCCGGACGCGAGATCGGCGAGGTGGGCGGCCATCCCGGCGGCGGCCATGACGACGCCGATGGACATGAACACGATGGCGTTGCCCGCTACGGGGACCCACGTCGCCAGCGCCGTCCGGACCAGGTTTGTCACGGGCGGGCCCGGTGTGGTGTAGACGCGGAGCGCGACGAGGGCCGCGACGTTCACCCAGAGGGCGGGGGAGGTGAGCCATCCCGTCCCGGCCGGGGCGCCGGCGAGGGCGAGCACGGCGCTGGCGCCGAGGATCCCCGCGAGCAGGACCGCGAACGGGATGAGTGCGCGCCCGAGCTCGGCGGTGACCGCGGGGAGAACGCCGTGCCGGGCGCGCCCGACCCCCAGGAGGAGGGCGATCACGGCGGTCGAGGCGAGGATGCCCGACGGGGGGACGCCGACCGCCGCGTTGGCCGCGACGAGGGCGGCCCACTGGGTCACGACGACGGCGGCGCCGAGAACCACCTGGCGCGCGGAGGGCCGGGTGGAGACGACGACGAGGACGGTCGTCATGCTCACGAGGAGGACCGGCAGGGTCAGGAGAGCCGACCAGTATCCGAGTTCCGCGACGTCCTGACCGCCGAGCTCCGCGGCCACGAGGGTGCCGGGGCCGAGGGAGCCCCACGGGACCAGGACCAACCCGAGCAACCCCGTGACGACGGCCTTCACCGGCGACAGTCCCATCCGGACGAGAAGCGGGGCGGTGATCACCACGCCGAGTCCGAAGCCGGTGACCGACTCCATGAACGGGGTCAACCCGAAGACCAGCAGCAGGATCGCGGGCACCCGGTCGTCGCCGGAGCCGACTCGTTCGAGCCATCCGGCGATGTGATCCCTGCTCCCGGTCGCCGACAGGGCGGTGGCCAACAGGACGCCGCCGAGGAGGATGAGAGCGACCTCGAGGACCGTCGGCCCGAGTTGCGCCAGTGAGGCGAGGACCTCGTCGTCGTCGGGCCGGAAAACGGTGATCGCACCGACGAGCGCGGCCACCAGGCCGGCGCTTCCCGCCAGGAGAGAGGGGGAGCGGAGCGCCAACAGGGCCAGGACCACCACGACCGGCGCGACGGCGGCGCCGGTCTGCACGAGAGCGCTCACTGCACCCAACCTACCCAGGTGGCCCGGGGCCAGCGGTTGCGAGAGCGCCGGACGGCGAGCAGCCTCGTCACACAACTGCGGGCGCAACCGCGGGCGGGTGAGACGTCGACGCGATCCGCGGTCGACCGCCCGAGACACCGACGGAGAGGAGCACCGTGGACGCCACCGAAGTCGCCGACCGGGTCCACCGCCTGGCGCATGCCCACGTCAACTGTTATCTCGTGGAGGACGATGACGGGGTGACCCTCGTCGACGCCGGCCTGCCGAGCATGTGGGACCTCATGACCGAGACACTCCGTCGGCTGGGCCGTGGTCCCGCCGACGTGCGGGCTCTCGTACTCACCCACGGGCACTTCGACCACGTCGGCTTCGCACGGCGCGCCCGGGTCGAGCTGGAGGTGCCGGTGCTGGTGCACCCCGCGGACGGACACCTGGCCGCGCACCCCTACAGCTACACACCCCAGCGCAACCGCTTCCTGTACCCGTTCACCCATCCCCGGTCGCTTCCCGTGCTCGGAAGGATGGCCATGGCCGGCGCTCTCACGATCAAGGGGGTCGAGGACACCGAGGAGCTACCGGTGGGTCCCGCTCTCGACGTCCCGGGTCGTCCCGTGGCGATGTTCGCCCCCGGGCACACCGGAGGACACTGCATCCTGCACCTACCCGACCGGGACACGGTCATCAGCGGGGACGCCCTGGTCACCCTGGACCCGTACACCGGCGCCACGGGACCGCAGATCGTCGCCTCGGCGGCCACGGCCGACACCGCCCGCGCGATGGAGTCTCTCGGCCCGGTCGCCGCCACCGGGGCCTCGACCGTCCTGCCCGGCCACGGGGACCCCTGGACCCACGGAGTCGACGCCGCGGTCGGACACGCCCGCGCCGTCGGCGAACACTGATCAGAGCGCATCACCGCACGAGAGCAGGGAGACCCGAGGGGAGGAGTGTCTGGCGGAGGTCAGGGGAGAGCTGACGGGACGAGAAGCCGCGGCGTCAGCTGATCCGGAGAGGGTTCGTCGCCCCGCTCGACGGTGGCGATGAGTGCGTCAGCGTGGGAGATCAACCCTGTCGCATCGATCCCGTGAGGCGCGGGGCCGCCGCCGTGGCCGATACGTTCGGCGGCACGGGCGAGCAGCGACAATGCCCCCTTGGTGTTGCCGCGCTGGATGTGCGTGATGCCGACGGCCAACTGGGCCAGGCCCTGCCAGAGCATGCGCTCGTCATCGGGACTGGTCTTCCAGGCACCCTCGAGAACTTCGTGTGCATTGAACGCGAGGCCGCGGTCCAGCAGTTCCTGTGCCCATTCCAGCGATCGGGCGGGGGGCAGATCGAGATCCTCGGGAATGCGCTCGACACCGACGCTGCCGATCGGCAACGGCCGACCGAGTTCATCGCGTGGGCGCGAATTGCGCGCGCGGCCGTCTTCGTCGCGATCGCGGTCCATGCCGGGTGGGGTGCGCATGGCGCCATCGTCCCATCAGTTGACGACGGCCGGCCACCTCGGACCCGGGCCCTGATCGTGACACGTCACGCGCGCCCTTTCATCCGCGCGCTCCGTAGGCTTGTCCCATGACGTTGCATCATGTTCGACGCGGGCAAGGTAGCCCTCTACTTCTCGTGCACGGACTCGGCGCGGGGTGGCGATCGTGGGAACCCATCATCGACGATCTGGCAGCGCGTCGCGAGGTCATCGCGGTCGACCTGCCGGGTTTCGGCGAGTCCCCACCGCTGGAGGGTGAGGTGTCCATAGCGGCGCTGGCTGACGCCGTCGCCCGGTTCATCGAAGAGTCGGGTCTGGACGGGGTGTCCACGGCCGGACAGTCGATGGGTGGGCGGATCGTTCTCGAGCTGGCCCGGCGCGGCGTCGGTGGCGACACCGTGGCGCTGGACCCCGGCGGGTTCTGGAGTGATCGCGAGCTGGCGATCTTCAGCGCCACACTGCGGCCGTCGATCGCCCTGGTCAGCGCTGTGCGCGGAGCGCTCCCGGCACTCCTGGGCAATCCGGTGAGTCGGACCGCCCTGCTGGCGCAACTGTCTGCGCGGCCATGGGCGCTGTCGGCACAGACCGTGCTGCCCGACGTGGCCGGGCTGGCAGACGCACCGGCGACGGGCCCGGCGATGGACGCGCTCACGAAGGGCCCCACACAGCAGGGTGCCCCCGCGGGCACGGTCCCGGGACGGGTCACCATCGGGTGGGGGCGTCGCGATCTGGTGACACTCCCGGCCCAGGCCCGGCGAGCCGCCGGCGCGTTCCCCGACGCGACACTGCACTGGTTCGATCGGTGCGGCCACTTCCCGCAATGGGACGCGCCCCGGGAAGCGACTCGGCTCATCCTGGACCGGACCAGCTGACCCGGCGCATCCGCGGTAGTGGTGTGGTGACCACCATGGGCGGTTGCGCCCGCACGAAGCTCTGCAACCATGGGCTGATGATCCGTCACACGCGCGACCGGGGGAGACCGCCATCGCAGTGGTGGAGTAACCCACCGCGAGGCGAGGGCGGAGAAGCCCGGGAGCCGTACAGCCGGGCCGAACGATGAAACACCTCGCGTCCGCCACTGCACTGAGTTCGGCTGCACTGAGTTCCGCTGCACTGAGTTCCGCTGCGCTGAGTTCGATGCTGAGAATGCGAAGTACCTTCCGCCGAGGGATGTGGACGACCGAACTGCGGATGCACGTGGATGCGGAGACGGTGTGGTCAGTGATCACCGACGTGCAGAGCTGGCCGCGATGGGGGCCCACCGTCTCGGACGCCCGGGTCGACGGTGACTCCGGCCTGACAGCCGGCTCGCGAGGGACGGTCACGACCGCGGTGGGGCTGTCCCTGCCCTTCGAGATCACCGAGTTCGTGGAGGGGCGGCTCTGGGCGTGGAAGGTGGCTGGAGTGAGCGCTACCCGGCACGAGGTGATCGAGGTACCGGGTGGTTGTGTCCTCAGCTTCGGTGCTCCGGTCTGGGCGGCGGGATACCTGCCGGTGCTTGCCATCGCGCTGCCGCGCATCGAACGGATCTCAGTCGAACGAGCGCACCTTGGGGGGTCGGCGTCGGAGGGGGCGTGGATCGCGGACCAGGACGGTGGCATGTGACCATCGCGCGGATGGGGATGGGACAGCCGGATTCTGACTTTACATAATGTAGATTATCGGCACTTTGAAAGTGGCTGGTCCGGCGAGAACTCGTCGGGGTCCGCCACCATCCGCCGTGCACACTGCTACGAATGATCACTGAGGCGACACCGTGTCGCTCGGTAGAGAAAGGTGCG
The DNA here is from genome assembly GCF_057773105.1 of Dietzia sp. IBK-p2-15D. Taxonomy (NCBI): domain Bacteria; kingdom Bacillati; phylum Actinomycetota; class Actinomycetes; order Mycobacteriales; family Dietziaceae; genus Dietzia; species Dietzia sp. IBK-p2-15D. The sequence goes on along the minus strand of NZ_JBYMTK010000003.1, from coordinate 374,593 downwards.
ACATCATGCGCGGATCAGTCGAGAACGCTTTCATGCTCATCCACAACCCTCTGGTGGATCTCTACCAGTGGCTCCTGAGTGTCCTCCCGGCGGACATGGCCTGAGTTCTACAACGGCCTGAATTCCCCGGCGGCGATCCGTCGCCGTCGTTCGTTGCGAGGCCCCGGGTCGTGGACATCGTCGGTTTGCCGTCCGAAGTCACCCCGGGGTCTCGCGGCATCTATCCACTGCCGCCTCCGTGGGGTCCCGCCCAGTCGGCCCCGATTCGACACAGTGACGTTTCGGGGGTGGGTGCCCCGACGCTGTGCGCCTGCGGGGTCATCGGCCCAGAGCCGCCGGCTGTCTGTCAGTCCACGGCAGTGCCTGCTCCAGCTGGCCGGCCAGACGCAGCAGCATCGACTCGCCCCCGAGTCCTGCGGTGAAGTGCACCCCCATGGGCACGCCCTCCGGCGTCCAGTGCAGTGGGAGCGACAGCGCCGGCCGGCCGGTCAGGTTGGCCAGCTGGGTGTACGGCACCCAGCTCAGGTTGGCGTCGATGAGCGACTCCACGAATCCCGAGTGCCGCAGGAGCGGAGCTGTGCGCGTCGCGAGCAAAGCGGTCGCTGCGCGACGCGCCAGCGGCGGGGTGTCCAGGGCGCCGATGTGCGGCGGGAGATCTGCGAGCGTCGGCGTCATGAGCAGGTCGTAGCCCTCGAAGAAGGTGGTGAGTTCGCCGACGTACTGATCCCGCCGCATCACGGCATCCAGGTAGTCCACGCTGCTCTGCGCCCGGCCGAGTGCCGCCACGATGCGCGTGTCCGTCTCGAAGTCCCGATCGGCGCACCCCGTCCGGCGTTTGGTGTCCTCGACCGACCACGCGAGGTAGGCGAACCAGCTGGTGAGGAAATCGCGGGCCAATGCCAGGTCGTCGACGGGCTGCGACTCGAGGATGTCGACGCGGTGGCCGAGGTCCTCGAGCGCTCTGGCGGCGGTCTCGACAGCGGCGAGAGCCTGAGGGTGGGGTGACGAGTTGATCGAGGACGCGGTACACACGCCGATCCGCAGACGTCCGGGGTCCGCCCCCACCTGGGACCGGAACGACTCCGACGGGGTGGCCGGTACGTACGGCCCGCCCGGCTCCCCTCCCATCAGGACGTCCAGCATCGCAGCCGAGTCGCGAACCGACCGCGAGATGACGCCATTGGTGGCCGCGCCGTGCATCGCCTCGCCGCGCGCGGGCCCCATCGGGACCAGTCCGCGGCCGGGTTTGAGGCCGACGAGCCCGCAGCACGCGGCCGGGATGCGGATCGAACCGCCGCCGTCGCTCGCCCCGGCGACCGGGACGATGCCGGCCGCGACCGCGGCGGCGGACCCGCCTGAGGAGCCCCCGGGGCTGCGGCTGGTGTCCCATGGGTTCCTGGCGGGGCCGAACAGTTCGGGCTCCGTGATTCCCTTGGCCCCGAACTCCGGGGTGTTGGTCTTGCCGAAGACCACCAGGCCAGCGTCCAACCACCGCCGGACCACGGTCGCGTGCTCGGTGGCCGGTACGTCGGCCAGTGGACGCGACCCGCCACTGGTGGGTGTTCCTCGGAAGTCCTGACCGAGATCCTTGAGAAGGAACGGCACCCCGGCGAACGGGCCCGACAGCTCCTCTGTCGCCCGGGCGCGAGCCGGCCCGTCCAGCCGGCGCACGATCGCGTTGAGCCGCGGGTTGACACCGTCGGCGCGCTGGATCGACGCGTCGAGCAGATCGCCCGGGGTGACCTCGCCTCCCCGTACGAGGGCGGCGAGACCGAGGGCATCGTGACTACGGAACTCGTCAAAGCGCATGGGGCCGGAGTCTACGCAGCGCGATCAGCGATTGTTCCGGTTCCGCCAGGCGCGCCATGCGCCCGTGGACCACAGGGCCCATGCGACGAGGACGGGCTGGAAGAACAACCGCACGAGGCGTGCGCGGTCACTGTCGAGCCCGAACGCGTCCGTGCCCGTCACGTACTGAGAGATGTTGCCGGGGAAGATCGCGACGAAGAACGCCGCTGTCACGCCGCCCACCGCCGGCCGGTATCGCGCCGGTGCGAGGATGAGCGCCGCGCCGAGTCCGAGTTCCACCACGCCGGAGGCGACGACCACGAAGTCCGGGTCGAGTGGGACCCACGTCGGGACCTGTGCCTGGAACTCCTCGCGCATGGTGGTCAGGTGCCCGGTCCCCGCCCCGAGAAGGGCGGCGCCGAGGGCCCATCGTCCGAGATGTCGGACCACCTCCCCCGCACTGCGGCGGCGCACCGGTGTGCGGGATCGCGAGTTCTTCAGGGGCCGGTCGAGTTTGTCCATGGGGGTAGTGTTGCGCACAACTTAATTGAGCGCAACCTAAAAATGGGCGATACTCGTGTGATGGATCCCGATCTCCGACTGGAAGAGCAAGTCTGCTTCGCCCTCTACGCGGCCTCCCGCGCCTCGACGTCGGCCTACCGCCACGCCCTGGCGTCGGTCGGTCTCACCTATCCGCAGTACCTCGCCCTGCTCGTGTTGTGGGAGGAGGACGGGCTGACGGTCCGCCAGTTGGGCGACCGACTACTCCTCGACTCGGGCACCCTCTCCCCTCTGCTCGCACGGTTGGAGCATGCCGGACTCGTCGAGCGGTCCCGCTCCGTCGGCGACGGGAGGAGTGTCCACGTGCACCTCACCGAGGCCGGCGGGCGGCTGCGCGCCGAAGCCGAGACGATCCAGTGTTCCCTGCTGGACAGGGTGGACATGCCGCAGGAGGACCTCGTCCAGCTGCGGACCCTGGCCCAGCGACTCGTGACCTCGCTCGAAGGAGCCGATCGCGGCGATCAGTAGCGTCAGCCGATGGTGATCGGCTGACGCAGGATCGTCTTGAGTCTGGCGGGATCGGACCTGCGGGGGTCCGAGAGGTAGATCTCGTGGTGGTGGCCCGACGGGGTCGCCCCGTGTGAGGGAATGATCTCCTCGTGCATCCGCGCGATGATCGGGCCCTCGTCGTCGTAGGGGCCCACGTGCAGCGTCTGCACCGCCGACCCCTCGGCATACCCGTCGAACCGCACCCGCTCGCGGGCGTCCGGCACCGTCGTCGTCACCTTCTCCATGGCGGCGGACAGGATGTCCGGGGTGACCCAGTCCGGCTGCCAGATCATCATCGTCCAACTCCAGGCGGACTTGTCGCGGGCCGTGAACACCCGCGGGTCGTCGGCGTACCAGAGGCCCTCGAGCGGGCCCACCGTGTGGACCCGTCCCAGCACGGTCCGGGCCGCCGCGCGCACGGCGTAGGACGTGGCGTACAGCGCCTCGACGGCGGCCCCGTACTCGGGCGCGGTATTGGGATCTCCCCGCCCGTCGACCATGAGGAAGGTCATCGCTGGGACCTCGACCAGGTCGAATCGGCCGGCCTTGCCGTCGTAGAGGTCCCTGCGCTCGCGTTTGATGTCGTAGTTGGGTGGGTCGCCGACCATGGCAGCAGGCTACGCCGATCCGCCCTGGAGTTCCTCGATCCGGCGTTTGTACACCGCGGTCAACTCGTCGATGTACCGGCGATTCCACCGCGGGGTGATGTGCTTACTGCAGTTGGCGTCAGCGGCCACGACGTCCACCACGATCGCGCGTTCCACGCGGCCGGAGTACTGCTTCTCCCACATGGCCCGGAGCCGGTCGATCAGCTGGGGGTCGGCGTCCGGCTCGATCGTCCGCGCGTGACCGAAGACCTTCAACCGCCGGCGGGTCGGGTAGTCGACGAAGAGCAGGCAGACGCGTCCGTCGTGATCCACGTTGCCCGTGGAGACGTACTGGTGGTTGCCCGGGAACTCGGCCCAGGCGAGGGTCGTGTCGTCGACGACGTGCACGAATCCCGCCGGGCCGCCGCGGTGCTGCGTGTACGGCCAGCCCGACTCGGTGACGGTCGAGAGGGAGAAGTGGTCGGCGCTCCGGATCAGTGCGACATCGGTGCCCTCGAGGGCGAAGTCGCCGGTGTCGACGGGGAGGGTGACCCCCACGGCGTCCTGCCGGGCCCGCACCGCCGATCCGTACGCGATTCCCGGGTAGTGGTTGACTGCCATGGTCGTCACTGTAGGTTGCGGTGCGGCACGACAGGTTGCAGGGCATGAGCTGGGCGGAGATCGGCATGGTGCTCGGTGTCAGCAAACAGGCGCTGCACAGGAGATTCGGACGGACCGCCTGACCGGGCATGATGCCGACCATCCCGGTGGCATGCGTCTCGGTGACGAGGGCACACGCAGGGCAGCGCAGGTCCGCTGAGTACTCAGCGTCCGGGCGTGGCGACGGTGTCCGGCCTGGGCACGTTCTGCAGCCGGAGCTGGCCCCGCGCGAGCACGGCTCCACCCTCGGCCTGACTGATCACCACATCCCACAGCTGCTGACTGCGGCCCTGGAACAGGGCGTGCGCGGTGACCTCGACCCGCCCGCCGGTGGACGGTCGGAGGAAATCGGTGCCGTTGTGCACGCCGACCGCGATCTGGTCCCGTTCGGCGACCGCGAACCCCGCCCCCGCGCCACCGGCGGACTCCACGATGCTCGCGTAGACGCCACCGTGGACCGTCCCCCACGCCGTGACGTGCTCCTCCCCCAGCACCGCGTGCCCTTTCAGCGATGTGGGGGTCACCTCATCGACGACGAGTCCGGAAGCGCGGACGAAGACGCTGGCGTCGGGAGAGCTGGCATCGGGGAACCCGCCGGAGTCGATCATGGGGTCTTTCTACCCGCTACCGTTTCCGGCTGGGTCGCCGCAGCCACATACCTCGCCAGGTGCTCGCCGGTGAGAGTGGAGGCACCGGCGACGAGTTCGGCCGGCGTGCCCTCGAACACGATCCGGCCACCGTCGTGACCGGCGCCGGGGCCGAGGTCGATGATCCAGTCCGCGTGAGCCATCACGGCTTGGTGGTGCTCGATCACGATCACCGACTTCCCGGCATCGACCAGCCGATCGAGCATCGCCAGGAGGGTCGCGACGTCGGCCAGGTGCAGGCCCGTGGTCGGCTCGTCCAGCACGTAGACCTCGGCCTTGTCGGCCATCTGGGCGGCCAGCTTGAGGCGTTGGCGCTCGCCACCCGACAGCGTGGTCAGCGGCTGGCCGAGCCGGATGTAGCCCAGACCGACGTCGCGGAGCCGGGCGAGGATCTTGTGCGCGGCGGGGATCCGCGCCTCTCCCCCGGCGAAGAACTCCTCGGCCTGTGCGACGGACATCCCCAGCACCTCGCCGATGTTCCGGCCGCCGAACCGGTACTCGAGCACCTCGGCCTGGAAGCGCCTGCCCTCGCAGTCGTCGCACGTCGTGGCGACGCCGGCCATCATCGCCAGGTCGCTGTAGATCACGCCCGCGCCCTTGCAGGTGGGACACGCGCCCTCGGAGTTCGGGCTGAACAGCGCCGGCTTGACGCCGTTGGCCTTGGCGAACGCCTTTCTGATGGGCTCGAGGAGCCCCGTGTATGTGGCCGGATTACTGCGCCGCGACCCGCGGATGGCGGCCTGGTCGATCGCCACCACCCCGTCGCGAGGCGACACCGAGCCGTGGATGAGCGAACTCTTGCCCGATCCGGCCACGCCGGTCACCACGCACAGGACCCCGAGTGGGATGTCCACATCCACGCCTCGCACGTTGTGGGCTGTCGCGCCACGCACCTCGATCCGCCCGGTGGCCGCCCGCACGCTGTCCTTCAGTGCGGCGCGGTCGTCGAGATGCCGGCCGGTGACCGTGTCGCTCGCGCGGAGCCCGCCGACCGATCCCTCGAAGCAGATCTGACCGCCCTCGGAGCCGGCCCCGGGCCCGAGGTCGACGACGTGGTCGGCGATCGCGATGGTCTCCGGCTTGTGCTCGACCACCAGGACCGTGTTGCCCTTGTCGCGCAGCCGCAGGAGCAGCCCGTTCATGCGTTGGATGTCGTGGGGGTGCAGGCCGATCGACGGTTCGTCGAAGACGTAGGTGACGTCGGTCAGCGCGGAACCGAGGTGGCGGATCATCTTCACCCGCTGTGCCTCGCCGCCCGACAGGGTGCCCGCGGGGCGGTCGAGGGACAGATACCCAAGTCCGATCTCGACGAACGAATCGAGCGTGTGCTGCAACGAGTCCAGCAGCGGCGCGACCGACGGCTCCTCGAGGCCGCGCAGCCACTCCGCCAGGTCGGTGATCTGCATGGCCGAGACGTCGGCGATGTTCCTGTCCCCGATGCGGGACGACCGGGCCCCCTCGTTGAGCCGGGTGCCGTCACATTCGGGGCACGTGGTGAACACCACGGCCCGCTCGACGAACGAGCGGATGTGCGGTTGCATCGCCTCGACGTCCTTGGACAGCATCGACTTCTGGATCTTGGGGATCAGGCCCTCGAAGGTGACGTTGATGCCGTCGGCCTTGACCTTGACCGGCTCCTTACGCAGCAGGTCGTGCATCTCCCGATCGGTGAACTCCCCCACCGGTTTGTCCATGTCGAAGAACCCGGAGCCGGAGTAGATGCGGCCGTACCAGCCGTCCATCGAGTATCCGGGGACGGTGATCGCGCCCTCGGACAGGGACTTGGAGCGGTCCACCAGCGCGTCGACGTCGAAATCGGACACCGATCCGCGACCCTCGCAGCGGACGCACATCCCGCCGGTGATGGAGAACTCGGCCTTCTGCCGGGTGCCGTCGGCCTTCTTCAGCGTCCCCACCCCGGACGCCGACGCGACGTTGAAGGAGTACGCCTTGGGACCGCCGATCCTCGGCTGCGCGAGACGGCTGAACAGGATCCGAAGCATCGCCCCGGTGTCGGTGGCTGTGCCGACCGTGGAGCGGGGGTCGGAGCCCATCCGCTCCTGGTCGACGACGATCGCGGTGGTCAGCCCCTCCAGGACGTCGACGTCCGGCCGAGCCAGGGTGGGCATGAAGCCCTGGAGGAACGCGCTGTAGGTCTCGTTGATCATCCGCTGCGACTCCGCCGCGATGGTTGAGAACACCAGCGAACTCTTGCCGGAACCCGAGACCCCCGTGAACGCCGTCAGCCGCCGCTTGGGCAGATCCACGTCGATCGACCGGAGGTTGTTCTCCCGCGCCCCGAGGACGCGGATGGTGTCGTGCGTGTCTGCCGTGTGGGCGCTCATCCCGGGTCTCCTCACCCTGCTCGTTCAGCGGCAACGTTAGACCGCGGGCCCGCGGCGGGAAAGGGCGTCAACCGCGGTCCTGCTGCTCCATCGCGGTGGCGTGCAGTCGGGCGAACCGCTGGAACTCGTCGTCGTCCCATCCCTCGCGTCCCGTGGCGGCCGCCCATCCGTCGAGGATCTGATGGTCGTACAGGTGGCCGTAGCCCTGCGACCCGCCGATCGCGTTGCCGAGATCGGCGGTCACCTGGAAGAGGGTCAGAACGGGCATGTAGAACATGCCGGGGTGTCGGCCCTTGCCCGGCGGCTCGGCCAGCCACGCGGGGCGGTCGAACAGCAGATCCGGGGTCCACCACACCACCGGATCCGTCGCGTGCTGGACGTACAGGACGTGCGGCGGGATCCACGGGGTGTCGTCGCCACGGAACTCCGCGGGATCCTCCGAGAACCTCACCAGCAGGCCGTCCGCGTACACCGGTTCGGTGACGGGGGTGCCGGGGTCGCGCCGCTGTACGAGCGCGTGCCAGATCCGGTTGGAATTGGGCGGGCCGATCCACAGCACCCCGTCCACCGTCGCCCGGATATCGCGGATTCCCGAGAACGCCGCCTCCCCTGCCTGGGTCCCCAGACTCTCGCCGTAGACGTACAGTTCCGGCTGCGGCCGCCCGGGTGGGAGCGAGTCGCGCCAGGTCACCACCGCCTCGATCAGTGACCGGCCCGCAGCCTCGGCCTTCTCGCGGTCGGCGAGGAACGAGATCCAGCTGGGCAGGTAGGAGTACTGGGTGCCGACGATCGCCACGTCCCCGCCGGCGAGCAGTTCGATGGCCTGGGCGGCGTGGGGGTTGATCCACCCGGTACCGGTGGTCGGGGCGATCACCACGGACTCGCGCTCCCACGCCCGGGTCCGGTCCAACTCCTCCACCACCAGCGCTGAACGTTCGTCGTCGGTCGGTGCGGACTCCAGCCCGGCGTACGCTCGGATCGGCTCGGGTGCGTCCTCGCCCAGCAGCTGACCCAGGCGCTGCCCGTCGAGGCCGCCGCTCACGAACCGTCGGCCCTGCAGGCCCAGGTCCTCGAAGTCCACGACGGACCCCGGGGAGCCGGATCGCTCCGGCGCCGTCGGCGGTCGCGCGCCGGGGAGGTCCTCGTTGTTCTGCCCGCTGAAGATCCGGTTGGCGCCGTCGAAGAACAGGCGCGGCACCACGCCCTGCACCACGCCGACCGCGAGGACGGCCACCACCACGACGCCCGCGAGCCGGGCGGAGTACTCCCCCACGCCGAACCTGTGGGCCACCACGCGGGCGAGCCACCGGTATCCCGCCCGGATGCCACGGGCTGCGATGAGGAGACCCAGGAAGATGGCCAGGGCGACCCACGGGATCTTCATGTAGTCGGCCCAGGGCGGGCGGGGCGAGCGCACCAGATCCGAGACCTGGTCCTGCCAGCGGATCGCCGTGGCGGTGGCCGTGACGAGGTAGACGACCAGGAGGTACGGGGCGGCCAGACGGGCGAAGGTCAGGAGACGGTCACCGAACGCGAGGAGGTCGGGGCGGAGTGTGATGCGGGGCGCCACGACCCGCCGCCAGACGGTCCGCAGCGCCACACCGACCCCGTATCCCACCAGCATCGACACGCCGGTGACGAGCCCCTGGTAATACCAGGCCCGCGGCAGCAGGGACGGCATGAGCGAGACCCACGCCGCCAGCGCGGCCACGATGAGGCCGGTGACCGAGGGGCGCCACCGTTCCCACCACGTCCGGAGCGCGGCGACGGGCGTGGTCACCGCTGTCGCTCGGCCGGTCCCGCCGTCCGTGCTCACCGCAGGCGCTCGGCCCGTCTCGCCGCCGCCACCAGGTCCTCGGACATGCGGGCCAGCTCGGCGGGATCCTCGCCCTCGGCGATCGCGGTCCGCAGATCCTCGCAGGCGCAGCGCAGCTGGAACATGCGGTCCATCAGGTCGGTCGATTCGGCCTCCGTGAGTACGACCGTGCCCTCGGGCAGGTCCTGCATCCGAAGCGACCGGCGCTGCTCGTAGGCCCGCTGCCGGCAGGACCTCCGGCAGTAGCGGCGCCGGCGGCCCGTCCCGCCCTCGTCCACGGGACGGCCGCACCACGCGCACGAGTTCTCGCCCCTCCGGGGCGCGGTCGGCTCGGGCCGGGCGTCGGGTTCCACGGGTGTGAGGTTACCCAGCGCCGCCCCCGGGGTGGCCCGTGGCGTCGGGACGTGGGAACATTTGGGGGTTCCCCTGGCGTTGACACAAGCAGGAACCACGCAGCGTCGTGTCGATCCGCATGAATTGACGCAGACGAACACGGCAGAAGGAGTTCGCATGGCAGATCGAGTCCTCAGGGGCAGCCGCCTCGGTGCGGTGAGCTACGAGACCGACCGGGACACCGACCTCGCGCCGCGCCGCATGGCGCGGTACCAGACCCCTAACGGCGAGGTCTACGAGGTCCCGTTCGCCGATGACGCCGAGATCCCCGGCGCCTGGATGTGCAAGAACGGCCAGGAGGGTCAGCTCATCGACGGCCCCGCGGCCGAGGTCAAGAAGGGCAAGCCGCCGCGTACCCACTGGGACATGCTGCTCGAGCGTCGCTCCCTGGACGAGCTCGAGGAGCTGCTCAAGGAGCGGATGGACCTGCTCAAGAAGCGGCGCCGCGCCGGTGCGCGGTAGGTAGTACCGAGCGGCCACCGGATATCGCCCGGTGGCACCGGAACGCCCCGGCCCCCCAGGGCCGGGGCGTTCTCCTGTGTCCGGGGTCGGTGTGCGGCCGGAGCCGGCGCGCACCGGGTCAGCGGCCGACGAGGCCCTTGAGCTGGCGTCGACGCTTCTCCCAGCCCCAGCGGGCCACGTTGACCGCGGCCTCGCGGAAGATCGACTCGCTCATCTTGGACTGACCGACGGTGCGCTCGGTGAAGGTGATGGGCACCTCCGTGACCCGGCGCCCGTTGTTCAGCAGACGCCACGTCATGTCGATCTGGAAGCAGTAGCCCTTGGACTCGATGGCGTCGAGGTCCAGCTCGGCCAGGGCGTCGGCCCGGTAGGCGCGGTAGCCGGCGGTGATGTCCTTGATGCCCACGCCCAGCATGACCCGGGAGTAGACGTTGCCGCCGCGGGAGATGACGTGGCGCTGCCACGGCCAGTTGACCACCGCGCCGCCGGGGACGTAGCGGGAGCCGATCGCCAGGTCGGCGCCGCCGTCGACGGCGGCGAGCATCGCGGGGAGCCGCTCGGGCGGGTGGCTGCCGTCGGCGTCCATTTCCACGAGCACGGTGTATCCGCGCTCGAGACCCCAGCGGAACCCGGCGATGTACGCGGCCCCGAGCCCCTGCTTGCCCTCGCGGTGCATCACGGTGATGCGCCCGCGCGGGTCCTCGGTGGCGAGCCGGTCGGCCACCTCGCCGGTGCCGTCGGGGCTGTTGTCGTCGGCGATGAGGACCGACACCTCGGGGGCCGCGGCCAGCAACCGCTCCACAACGCCGGGCAGGTTGTCCCGCTCGTCGTAGGTCGGGATGATCACCAGGGTGCGCGCGGACGGCGCGTGTTCGCCCGGCGTCGTCGGATCGGTCACTTACTTCTCCTCGGTTCGGGTCGCGGGTCGTTGCCGGGTGCGGACCAGCGCCCATGCCAGTGCGACGAGCCCGATGAGGCAGCTCACCGCCTGCGGGATGCCACCCAGTCGGGTTGCCATCGTACCGGCCCCGCCCACCTCGACCTGCGCCGCCAGCACCGCGGGCTCGAAGATGCCGCTCTCGGCGCGGACGTCGCCGTCGGGGCCGATGACGGCGCTGACCCCGCTGGTCGCGGCGATCAGCACGGGCACGTCGTGCTCCACGGCCCGCAGCCGGGACATCGCGAGTTGTTGGTACGTCATGGGTGAGCGGCCGAAGGTGGCATTGTTGGTGGGGACGGTGAGGATCTGCGCGCCGCGGGAGACGGGCTCGCGGGCGGCGGCGTCGAAGGCGACCTCGAAGCAGATGGCCACGCCCAGGTCCACCCCGCCCGCGGTGACGACGTGGTCGCCGTCGCCGGGGATGAAGTGACCGGCGGTCCGGGCGATCGGGAACAGCGCCTCGAGCGGTTCACGCAGCGGGAGCCACTCGCCGAACGGTTGGATGTACTTCTTGTCGTGGCGGTCGACCACCGGGCCCTCGGCGGGGTCGGAGGAACGGCCGTCCCACACGAGGTAGGAGTTGTGGGCTTCGCGGCCCTCGCCGGTGGGCAGGACGGTGCCCACGAGGATCAGTGCGTCCAGGCGTCGGGACAGGGCGGTGATCTGGGCGGCGGCGAGGCGGTCGGCCAGCGGCGAGATGTCGGAGGCGTTCTCCGGCCACAGCACGAGATCCGGCGGGGCCTCGGTGCCGGCCTCGACATCGTCGGCGTACTCGGCGGTGACGCGCAGGTGGTTCTCGAGCACCGCGCGGCGTTGGGCGTTGAAGTCCAGGCCGAGGCGCGGGACGTTGCCCTGGATCACGGCGACCTCGACGGTGTCGGTGGGCTCGCCGCCGGTCGGGGCGAGGGCCGCGACGGCGACCAGGCCCGCGGTCACCAGGAGCACCGTGAGCAGGCCGGTGGCGGCGCGGACGGGTCGGTCACGGCGCGCGAGGAGCAGGACGGCGACGCCGATCGCCGCCCCCACCGACGCCACCGCGAACCCGACCAGCGGGGTGCCGCCCAGTGACGCCAGCGGCAGCAGCGGCCCGTCGGCCTGGCCGAACGCCAGCCGTCCCCACGGGAAGCCGCCCCAGGGCCAGGACGAGCGGACCCACTCCCACAGCGACCACCAGCCGGCCACCCCGAGCACGGCGCCGACCGCACGCGGGCCGAGGTGCGCGCCAGGGTCCAGGCCGGCCCGCAGGATGACCGCGGCGCCGGCGCCGAACGCGGCGAGGTACAGCGCCTCGACCAGCGAGAGGCCCCACGAGGCGTAGGCGCCCACGTACAGGCCCACCCACGGCACCAGGAGCAGGAAGAAGACCAGGCCGGAGGTGAACCCGAGGAGCGCGCCGGTGCGCGCCCGGATCGTGGTGTCGCCGGACGGGGACAGGACGACGACGAGGAGGGCAATCGCGAGAAGCGCCGTCCACCACAGACCCACCGGGGGGAACGAGGCCGCCAGCAGCGCCCCGGAGGCAGCGGCGAAGGCCAGCCTGGTGAGCAGGGGCATCAGGTCGCGGGGCCGGCGGGCAGGCCGTCCACGACGAGCGCGCGCAGAACGGGGTCGGGTCCGGTGAGATCCGGCATCGGAGGAACTCCGGAGCGCGGGTCCGTGGACCACCGCTGGACGGCGTCGTCCGCGGCGACCACGGCCAGCTCCCCGGTCCGCCACCTCGCGAAGGTGGCCGCCGTGCCCGGGGTGAGGGTGCCCGCCGTGCCGTCGCGCGCGCCGGCCGCCCGGTGTGCGCCCCGGGTGGTCGCGGTGAACGCCGCCCGCGGGGACAGGCCTCGGCCGCCCTCGACGGAGGTCAGGGCCCGAAGGGCGTCCCACGGCCGGACCTCGTCGCCGGCCCGGGTGGATGCGGCCAGCGCCACGCCGGAGGCGGCGATGCGCACGAGATCGGTGCCCGTCAGGTCATCGACGAGCGGGCGCAACAGGGTCACCGTTCCCACGGCGGCCAGGGCGGCGAGCGTGTCGCCGTCCGCGTTCCCGGCCCCGGTCCCGCCGACGAGGACCGGGATGCACCGGGCGACCGCCGGCCCGCCGAGTTCGGTGGCGAGGCGGGTGAGTTCGGTCGCGAGGCGCGCCGGGTCGACGGTGTCGTCGAGCACCACCCGCTCCCCCGCACGCACCCGCTCCTCGACCTCGTCGAGCCCGTGTGCGCCCGGCAGACCGGCGGGCACCACGCCGCCGGCGGCCGCGACCGCCGGGTCCAGGCCCTCGGGGAGGCACTCGACGAACGCCGGGGCCACCCAGTCCCCCTCCAGATCGACCTGCTCGGCACCCGGGAACAGGGCGGGGCCCGGGGCATCCGAGCCGGCCCACACGATGAGCCCGTTCTCGTGTGCCAGGGCGGTTGCGTCTCGTGAGGCGGGCGTGAGCACGCGGCCCCCGGTAGCCAGGAAAGCGGTCATGCGGGCGATTATCCCCGAGCACCGACCGGCGGCCCGGCCGCCCACCCCCCGCGCCTACGCTGGGTGCTCATGAACGACTCCCACCACGCGGCCGGGTCGTCCCGAACCGGGGACACCCTGCGCTTCCCCGGCGGCCGGCTGCGCCCCGAGCACTGGACCGCCCTGGCGGCGCTCGCCGCCGGACACCGCGGCGGCATCCAGCTCACGGCCAGGGGCGGGGCCCGGATCGTGGGCGCGGACCGCGATCCGGTCGAGCTCGCGGTGCGGGACCTCGAGGCCGCGGGCCTGCCCGAGGCTCTCGCCCACCCCAGGGGACGCGACATCATCGCCTCGCCCCTGGCCGGCCGGCTCGGCGGGCATCACGACGTCGGCGACCTGCCGACGGGGCTCGGGGCCGCGCTGCTCGCCCGCGACGCGGCTGACGCCCTGCACGGGCAGGTGCTGTTCGGGATCGACGACGGGTCGGGCGACGTCCTGGCGCACTCCCCCGACCTGGCGGTGGAGGTGGACGGGTCCGACGGCGGCGCGCGGGTCCACGTCGCCGGTCGCCCCGTCCCGCTCCGGGTCGCGGTGGCCGACGCCGCCACCGTGCTGGTCGACGCGGCCGTGGAGCTCACCGGTTCGGCGGGACCGACGCGGGTGCCCGGGTCCGGCGACCTGCACCAGCTCGTCGTCGACGCCCTGGGATCCCACCCCCGGACCATCCCCGCTCCCGTCGCACCGACGAACCCTCCTGCTACGGATGTAGAAGTGCCGAGGGTGGGCTGGATCGACACCGCCGATGGGCTGGTGAGCCTGCTCGCCGTGGTGCCCGACGGCGTCGTTCCCGCCCGACTCGCCGAATTCCTCGGCGCGGTGGAGCGTCCGACCACCGTCTCGGCCGACCCGGTCATCGGCCTGCACGAACTCACCGAACCTATGGCGGAGCAGGTGGTGCGGGTGCTGGCACCGATGGGGATGATCTTCGACGCCGAATCGCCCTGGGTGACGGCTCTCCCGTGAGGTCGGTTCTGTGGTGAGGTCGGTTCAGCGCGCGCCGAACCGCTCGACCAGCCAGCGGGCGGCGTCCTCGACGGAGTGCACGGTCTCCGGGGCCCGAGGGGCCTGCGGGGTCTCGGGCCGGTCCACCATCACCACCGGTATGCGCAGGTCGCGGGCGGCGGCGAGCTTGGCCTCGGAGGTGGCTCCGCCGCTGTTGCGGGTGACCAGCACGTCGATCCGGTGGCGGGACATCAGGGTCCGCTCGGACTCCACGCCGAAGGGGCCCCGGTCCAACACCAGCAGGTAGCGGTGCGGCAGCGCCCCGGGGGGCGGCTCGGAGCACCGGATGAGATACGACCCCCGGGTGTCCCCGGCGAACGCGGACGCGCCCTGCTTGCCGACCGTGAGCATCGGCCGGCGGAAACGCTCCCGCACCACGTGGGCCGCGGTCTGCATGTCCGGGACGCGGATCCACTCGTCGCCCGCCTGCTCGGTCCACGGCGGGCGGTGCAGGCGGAGCAGCGGGGTGGCCGTCTCGCGCGCGGCGTGGACCGCGGACTCCGAGATCTGGTCGGCGAACGGGTCGGTCGCGTCGATGACGGCGCTGACGCCGTTCTCGCGCATCCAGTGCGTTAATCCCTCCGCACCTCCGAAGCCACCGATCCGCACCTCCCCACGGGGGAGTCTCGGCCGCGTGACCTTGCCCGCCAGCGAGGTGACGACGTCCAGCCCGGCGGTGACCATGAGATCGGCGAGTCGGCGGGCCTCGCCCGTGCCCCCCAGCACCAGGATCAGGCCGGGTGAGCCTCCCGGCATCGCGGTCGCGGGCGGGACGACGGGCTGAGACCGCGGTGGCTCCGGGGCGGGCGCGGGCCGCGCGTCCCGGAGGGCCTCGACAGGGGCGCCGGAACGAATGCCGGGCACGAGCTCCCAGCTGATCCCCTCGGCGTCGAGGGCGCCGGTGTGGGCCGGCAGCTCGGGGTGGTCCGTGGGATCGCCCGGATAGAGCCGGACGACCCGGTCGCCGCGGTCGACGGCCTCACGCATCCTCGCGGCGGCGTCCGTCGGCGACAGCTGGGAGGCGTCGATGACCAGGGCCGTCGACGGGCACAGTCCTAGCGCCCCCGGACCGACCGGACCCGGCTCCGCCAGAACGGTGCCGCTCATGGCGATGAGTCGGGAGGCGCGGACGGTGAGGAGATCGACGGGGCCGGGACCGGTGCCGACGAGGTGTACGGCGGCCGGGTCGGCGCCCGACCGGGGTGGAGCGCTCACCGCGGCATCCGCCTCCAGATCGGCTGCGGGACGAGCCGTGCGACGGCGAACATCACGCGCAGCTGCCACGGGATCCACACCACACCCGCCGTGCGCGACTCCACCCGGTCGACCACCGCGTCCGCCACCTGGTCCGGCGTGGACGAGAACGGTGCGGGGTCCATGCCCTCGGTCATCCGGCCGATCACGAAGCCCGGACGCGGGATCACCAGCGTGACGCCCGTGCCGTGTAGGGCGTCGGCCATGCCGGAGGCGAACCCGTCGAGTCCCGCCTTGGCCGAGCCGTACACGTAGTTGGCGCGCCTGACCCGCTGCCCGGCGACCGAGGAGAACGCCACGAGAACCCCGCGGCGACGGGGCTTCATCCGCTCGGCGAGGACCGTGAGAAGCGCGGCCTGCGCCACGAAGTCGGTGTGCAGGATGCGGGCCGCGGCCCGGGAATCGCGCTCGGCCACCTCCTGGTCGCCCAGGATGCCGAACGCCAGGACGGCGATGTCGATCTCCCCGACCCGGGTCTCGATGTCCGCCACGATCGCTGCGTGCGAGTCGAGGTCGTCGGCGTCGAAGTCCACGAGCTCCACCGCTACGGCGCCCGCGGTCCGGAGTGGGGCCGCGAGCGCGGAGACGTCGCCACCGGGGCGGCTCGCGAGGACGACGGTGCGGCCGGGCGCGAGGCGGTGGGCGACGGCCAGACCGATCTCGCTGCGGCCACCGAAGACCACCACGACCTCACCGCCGGACTCGGACCGGGACGACGGGGTTGCGGATGTGGGCATGGGGCCAGTGTCCCACGTACCGCGTCGCGCCCCGCGTCGGCTCACTGCGGTCGGCCCACTGTGGCAGGCTCGGCGTCATGGCCCACTCGATGGCAGAACTCTCCGACGAGGCACACCGGTTCCTGTCCGAATACCACCTCGGCAGCCTGACCACACTCCGGCGCGACGGTTCGCCCCACGTGGTCGCCGTGGGCTTCACGATCGACGTGGAGGGCGGGTTGGCGCGCGTCATCACCCGGCGGGGATCGCAGAAGGCGGCCAACGCCCGGCGTGGCGGCCGCGCGGCGGTCTCGCACGTCGACCGCGGACGGTGGCTCACCTTCGAGGGCGCCATCCGCCTCCTCGAGGATCCCGACTCGGTCCGCGAGGGCGAGCGCCGCTACGCAATGCGGTACCGCGAGCCGAGTCCGAACCCCGAGCGGGTGGTGTTGGCGCTCGAGGTGGATCGCGTCCTGGGCTCCAAGCAGATGTTCACCGGCGACTGACACCGCGGCCGGGCGCTCGGCGGGTGCGCGCTGGGTGCGCGCCGGGTGCGCGCCGGGTGTGCGCCGGGTCGCGGCCTGCCGGACGGAATCAGACGAATCCCCCGGGTCCGCCTGCTCGGTCATAGCCGCCCGCCGCCATGGCGTCTCGCGTGAGCCGAGGCGCAGGCCGGACGACGTGCCCGGGGGCGGCTGTGGCGGACGCGTACAGGGGCGGGAGCGAGGCGCCAGGGGCGGGAGCGAGGCGCCAGGGGCGGGAGCGAGGCGCCAGGGGCGGGAGCGAGGCGCCAGGGGCGGGAGCGGATTCGGGCAGGCTGGCGTCCGCCGACTCTAGAGGACGCGCAGGCCGCGCTCGCCGTCGTTGAGGTCGCGGCGGCCATCGGCGGTGACGGCCACGATGTCCTCCAGCCGAGCGCCCCACGACCCCGCCGTGTAGACGCCGGGCTCGACCGAGAAGGTCATCCCCTCCGCCAGCACGGTGTCGGCTCCGGGTGCGACGAACGGCGGCTCGTGCAGTCCCAGACCGATCCCGTGCCCGGTGCGGTGGATGAACAACTCCCCGAGCCCGGCCGCGGCGAGGTGCTCGCGTGCGGCGGCATCGACCTCGCCGATAGCGATCCCCGGTCGGACGGACTCGCGCGCCAGGCGCTGCGCCTCCTCCAGCACCGCGTAGGCCTCGGCGACCTCGGCGGTGGGCTGCCCCATCGAGTAGGTCCGGGTGCAGTCGGAGTGATAGCCGCTGGGCAACGGCCCGCCGATGTCTACCACCACGATGTCCCCGGTCTCGACCACCCGGTCGGACACCCCGTGGTGCGGGTCGGCGCCGTTGGGCCCCGAGCCGACGATCACGAACTCGGCGTGCGTGAGCCCCTCGGACTCGATGGCGGCGGTGATGAGCTCGCCGACCTGCGCCTCGGTCCGGCCCACCTGGAGGAAGTCGCCCATCCGGGCATGTACTGCATCGATGCGACGGGCGGCCTCGGCGAGCTCGCCCACCTCGTCCGCGGTCTTCACGGCACGGACGTGGTCGATCACCTCCGAGGCGAGGACCACCTCGCCGTCGACCCCGTCCTGGAGCGGAACCAGGTGCAGGGCCGGCAGGGCGGTGGACACCGCCACCCGCCCGGCGACCGACCCGGTGACGAGTGCGATGGCGTCGGTCCCGTCCGACCACGGGTGGATCATCGCCCCCACACGGTCGGCGGCGCGCCGGGTGACGTCGGTGAGTTCGAGCGACGGCAGCACCAGCAGCGGCTCTGCGCCGTCCACGGGTACGACCAGCGCGGTGAGCCGCTCGTGCGAGTCCATGCGCTCACCGGTGAGGTAGGACATGTCCTCGCCGGAGTACACGACCACGTGGTCGATCCCGAGGTCCCGCGCGCGATCGCGGACGGCTGCCAGACGGTGCGAGTGGACCTGCGTGGTGGGGCTGTTCATGTCCTCCACAGTAGGCCGGGGCCGCAGTGGGCCGGAGCCGACTAGCCTGACGGCAGGTACTCACTCCCGACCCGACGACATCAAGGAGGCGCGGTGTCCCAGGGCCCGCTCATGGTTCTCGACAGCGCCGGCTTGTGGTTCCGCGCGTTCCACTCCGTGCCGGAGAAGATCACCGGCCCGGACGGCTTCCCCGCCAACGCCGTGCGCGGCTTCTGCGACATGGTGGCCGTGCTCGTGGACGAGTACTCCCCGACCGGCCTGGTGGCCGGCCTCGACCGCGCGTGGCGTCCGGACTGGCGGGTGGGGTTGTTGCCCTCGTACAAGGCGCACCGCGTGGGTGACGACGGCGAGGAGGACGCCCCCGCGTCACTGGGCCCGCAGGTCGAGTCGATCCGCGGAATCCTCGGGGCGGCGGGCGTCGCCCAGGCGTGGGCGGAGGACGCGGAGGCCGACGACGTGCTGGCCGCGCTGGCCTCCCGGGATCGCGAGGTGCTGGTCGTGACGGGCGACCGTGACCTGTTCCAGCTGGCATCGGCGACCACCACGGTGGTCTACGTGGGGGCAGGGATGAAGAATCGTCAGGCGTACACCCCGGAGGTCGTGGCGCAGCGCTTCGATCTGCCCGCCGGTGACGACGCCCGCGTGTACGCGGACTACGCGGTGCTGGTCGGCGACGCGTCGGACGGGTTGCCCGGCGTGGCGGGGGTCGGTGCGAAGACCGCCGCGACCCTGCTGCGCGAGTACGGCGACCTCGACGGCATCGTCGCCGCCGCCGGCGATCCGGGGTCGGCGCTCACCGCCCGCCAGCGCAAGGCGATCACCGAGGGTGCCGACTACCTCGCTGCCGCGCGCGGGGTCGTCCGCCTGGGCGGCCGCGCGTTCGACGTACGGTTCGAGGGCGACGTCGACGGACGCCGTGGCGCCGTGGATTCCGACCGCATCGAGGCGCTGGGCGAATCGACCGGGCAGGCCCGCGCGATCGGCCGGCTCGTCGAGGCGACCGAGGGGCTCGACGCGGTCTGAGCCGGGCAGGCGCCCGTCGCCCCGTTCCCGTCGCCGCTCGCCCGCGTCGGCTCAGGCCATGTGGTCGAGCACCACACCGCGGCGCAGTGACCCCACGGCGGACCGGGCGGTGCGGGCGAGCTCCGGTTCGGCGACCTGACCGACCTGGGCGAGGACGTCCACCACGAGGCGGGCGGAGCGGACGAAGTCGCCGGCGGTGAGTTCGACGCCCTCCTGCCACGAGGCGGCGAGGATCGAGGCCAGCGCCCCGCCGGAGACCCAGTGGTGCATCACGGGCGCGAGGCCGGCGTCCAGGTCCGGGGTGGTGGGCAGGCGGTGCGCGCGTTCGATCTCGGCGACGTCACCGGCCACCCGCTCCGTCTCGGCGAGGGCGGCGCGCAGGGTGTCGTCGGAGGGTTCGCGGACCGCGGAGTCCGTCCGCGGGTGGGCCACGACCGTGGTGACGACCGCCGCGAGGCCGGCGGCATCGAGCCCGCGCCACACTCCCCGCCGCAGACATTCGGCGACGAACAGGTCCTGCTCGGTGTGTACCCCGGCCAGGAGCCGCCCGGCGTCGGTGGCACGGAGTACGCCGTCAACCTTTTCGAGATAACCGAGGTGCCGGAGCAGGTCGACGATGCGGCGGAAGCGGCGGGCCAGCGAATCGGCGTCGGCGTCGACCTCGGCGGTGAGCGCGGCCACGTCGGCGTCGGCGTGGGCCCAGCGCTCGTGGAGGCGGGCGAGCTTGTCCATCCGGGGGTCCTCGTGCAGCGGGTGCTGCCGGAGTGCCCGGCGCGCCGCGGCGATCCGCGGGTCCTTGCGGACCGGCTTACCGCCGGCGTTCTTCATCCGACCCTTCGCCTTGCCCCGCAGGTGCTCCATCCGCTGGACCAGAGCCCGCTTGGCGCGCCCGTCGAGCTTGCGGCGGCCCTTGGGCAGGTCGACCCGACCCACGGGGATCGGGGGCGAGGCGAAGTCGTTCTGGCGTAACCAGCCGGTCCACCCGGTGTCGGTGAGACAGAGCAGCGCGGGGTCGGACTGGATGTCGGTCCGGACCTGCAGCACGGTCGCCACCATGCCGAATCGTTTGCGGCCCACGGTGATCACGGAGCCGGCGGTCTGCTTGAGCATGGCCGCGCGCACGGACGCCAGCCGGTCGTCCCGGTTCGACTTCTCGGCCTTGCGTTCGAGACGGCTGAGCTCGGCGCGCAACCCCATGTACTCGTCGAGGTCCTCGTTTCCCCCGGCCTCCTCGAGCGACGCCCGCATGCGGTCGCGCTCATCGGACCGGCGCTCGATGGCGCGGGACCGGGACACCAGGGTGCGGTCGGTCTGGAACTGGGCGAACGACCGGCCGATCAGGATGGTGGCCTCCTCGACGCCGAGCTGCTCGACGAGGTTGACCGCCATCGAATAGTCGGGAGCGAAGGCACTGTGCAATGGGAACCGCGGGGTGTCGACGAGCGCGGACAGGGCGTCCAGGTCGAGGTCCGGCTGGTCGAGCACGACTGCCGTGCCCTTGGTGTCGATGCCCCGTCTGCCGGCCCGGCCCGTGATCTGTGAGTACTCCGCGGAGGTGAGCATCGCGTGGGTGTCGCCGTTGAACTTGGTCGTCTTCTCCAGCACCACCGCGCGAGCCGGCATGTGGATGCCCAGCGCCAGGGTCTCGGTCGCGAACACGACCTTGATCAGCCCTGCGGAGAACAGCTCCTCCACGATGGTGCGGAAGAGCGGGAGCATCCCGGCGTGATGGGCGGCGAGCCCGTTGACCAGCCCGGCGCGGAACGAGGTGAAATCGAGGGCGTCGAGGTCGTGTTGTGGGACCTCGGCGCAGGCGGCGTCCACGTGTGAGGCGATACGCCGGGCCTCCTCCCCGGTGGTGAGCCGGAGGCGGGCGCGACGCATCTGGGCGACCGCGCCGTCGCACCCCGCCCGGGAGAACACGAAGTAGATGGCCGGCAGGAGTCGCTCGTCGTCGAGCTTCTCGATGACGTCCTGGCGTCTGGCCCACTGCGTTCGGGGCCGGGCCACGACCCGCTCGTCGTGGTAGCCGCTCCGGGACCGTCTGCGCTGGTCGGCAGCGGCCCGGATGGGGATGAGATCGCCATCGGTGTAGAGCATGTGGGCCAGCGGCACGGGACGGTGCTCGGACAGCACCACCGCGGTGTCGCCACGGATCTCGGTGATCCAGTCGCCCAGCTCGTCGGTGTTGCTCAGGGTGGCGGACAGCCCGACCAGGCGGACGGCCGGATCGAGGGTGAGGATGATCTCCTCCCACACGACGCCCCTCGAGCGGTCCCCGAGGTAGTGGATCTCGTCCATCACCACGCTGTCCAGGTCGTGGAGCGCCGACGAGCCGCTGTAGATCATGTTCCGCAGGACCTCGGTGGTCATCACCACGATGGGCGCGTCCGCGTCGATCGAGTGGTCGCCGGTGAGCAGCCCCACGTTCTCGGGGCCGAAGCGCGTGCGGAACTGCCGGAACTTCTGGTTGCTCAGCGCCTTGATCGGGGTGGTGTAGAAGCAGCGCCCTCCCCCGGCGAGCGCCCGGTGGGCCGCGTATTCGCCGACGAGGGTCTTGCCGGACCCGGTGGGCGCCGAGACGAGCAGGTTGCGCCCGGCGTCCAGGGCGGAGAACGCCTCCAGTTGGAAGGGGTCAGGCGAGAACCCCTCCCCGGTGAGGAAGTCCTCGAGCAGGTGATCGGCCTGGGGACGGTCAGGTGATGTCGTCATAGAGTGAGCCGCCACCGGCCGGGGCCTGGAGCGGTCGGGTGTCGCCGGGCGTTCGGGTGCCGGCGTCCGGGGTCGGGGTGGTCAGAGGGGCGGGCCGCTCGAGGGGGCCGGATCCGCCGAGGTCGTCGGCGGGGCCGAGGGGCGAGGCGGATTCGTCGTCGACCTCGAGCCAGTCGGCGCGGGACTTGTTCTTGCGCTTGTCATGCAGGCGGGCGAACTGGATCGCGCCCTCGACGAGGATGGTCACCGCCAGCGCGAGGGCGAGCATCGAGAACGGGTCCTGGCCGGGCGAGGCCACGGCCGCGAAGACGAAGATGCCCATGATGATCCCGCGGCGCGACTTGGCGAGAACCTCGTAGCTCACGACCCCGGCGACGTTGAGCATCGCGATCAGGAGCGGGATCTCGAAGCTCACGCCGAAGATGAGGATGAGCTGGATGAGGAACGTGAAGTACTGCGTGCCGGACAACGCGGTGGTCTGGACGTTGTCGCCGATCGAGAGCAGGAACTCCAACGCGTGGACGATCACGACGTAGGCGAGCACCGCGCCGCCGATGAACAGCACCGCGGCCAGGATGGTGAACACGACCCCGTAGCGCTTCTCGTTCTTGTGCAGGCCGGGCGTGATGAACGCCCACAGCTGGTACAGCCAGACCGGGCTGGCCAACACGATGCCGGCGGTGGCGGACACCTTGAGCCGGAGCATGAACTGCTCGAACGGTCCGGTGGCGAGCAGGCGACACTCGTCGCCGTTGTCACCGAGCTGCAGGCGCGCCCCCGGGGGGATGTCGCAGTAGGGGCCGGTGAGGATCCCGCCCAACGACGGGATGCCGAAGAAGCCGCTGCCGTACCACCAGAATCCGAAGCCCAACGTCACGATGATCGCCGCCATCGCGATGAGCACGCGGTTGCGGAGCTCGTAGATGTGCTCGATCAACGGCATGGTGCCGTCCGGGTTGCGGGGCCTGCGGCGGCGTCTGGTCAGCAGGCGACCGGCGCCACCCTTGCGGGTGGCGCCGGTGTCCGCGGTGTCGGTCTGCGTCATGGAGGGGTCGGCCTACTGCCCCTGCTGACCCTGACCGCCGTGGTATGGGGCGGTGGGGTCGGTGTACTGCTGCTGCCCCTGTGGCTGGTACGGCTGCTGGGGTGCCTGCGGGTAACCCTGCCCCTGGGCATTCGGCTGCCCCTGCGGCTGGTACTGCTGCGGCTGGGGCTGGGCGGACTGCTGTGCCTGCGGCTGCGCGTACTGGGCGGCGTTCGGCTGCGCCTGGGTGAGAGCCTGCGGCGCGGGGTCCTCGACCGGCTTGTCGTCGTTCTGCATCTCCTTGATCTCGGACTTGAAGATGCGCATCGACCGTCCGAGGCCGCGGGCGGCGTCCGGGAGCTTCTTCGAACCGAACAGCAGGAGCACCACCGCGAGGACGATGAGCCAGTGCCAGATGCTCAACGCACCCATGTCAACCTCCGTTTGTCTGACAACGTGCCCATGCTAGCGCACCCACACCGGGCGGCGTCACCCGAGCGCTCCCCGAAACCGGCTGCTACCTGGTTATTTACCGAGAATTCACGATTCCGTCACGGAGGTCTCCCCCGGCTCCGCCGAGTAGGCCTCCAGCCCCTCGCCGGCGCGGCGCGCCACCTCGGCGGACAGTTCGGGATCGGCGGCCCGCACGACGTCCGCGTGACCGAGCAGGAAGCGCTGGAGCCACGCCCGGTCGTGGTAGGCGATCTCCACGTCCAGGTCGCCGTCCGGGCGGCGGACCACGCTGTGGAATCGGAACTCGTCGAGGAACCAGGCCGCGGCGGCGGGGACACGGGCGGACTCCAGGCGGACGTCGCCCTCGCCGTCGTCCTGGGGTCGGGGTCCCAGCGCGCGGCGCGGCCCCACCTCCTCGACCCCGCTCATCCGGTCGGTGCGGAACGTCCGCCACTGCCCGGACTCACGGTCCACCCCGTGGACGTAGGAATGGCCGTCGGCGACGGACAGGCGTGCGGGGTCCACGACCCGGGTGGTGGAGGTGTCGGAGCTGGCCGAGTGGTAGACGAAGCGCAGCGCCCGACCGTCGTGGACGGCCGTGCGCACGACGTCCGCGTCCGAGTCGGCCGTCTCGCGTCGGGCGTCGAGCCCCCCGGCGTGCACGTCGGCGCCGGTGGCGGTCCGGAGCGTCGACAGCAGGTCGCGCAGCGCGCCCTGGTCGATCACCTCCGGCTGGTCGAGGAACACCGCCAGGCCGGTCTCGAGCGTGACCGCCTCCGCGGCGGTCAGGCGGACCGGGCGGTCGATCCCGGCGGTGAAGGTCACCTCGACGAGATCGGCGTCGTCGAGGTCCTCGGAGGAGAAGGCGAGGTCGATCAGGTCGCCGGGTCCGTACCCGGGCAAGCCGCAGGACCACAGTTGCCACAGGGCGGCCCGGAGTTGCTTCTCGGTCAACCCGAGGTCGCGGGCCGCGTCGGCCACGGGGACGGCGCCCCGGGTGTGGAAGTACGGGACCACGCTGAGCAACGTGGCCAGCGGGACGGCGCGGGCGCTCATCGGGCGGCCTCCTCGGCGGCGGTGAGGATCGTCACGACCCGGACGCGGAGCTCGGCCGGGCGCAGGGCTACGGCGTCGGCACCCTGGGCGGCCACGAGCGCGGACAGTTCACCGAGCGGCGCGGCGACCTCGAGGTCGACCCCGTCCCTGCCGAATCGCCGGGCGGGGCTCTGGGACCGGGCCATGGCGCGCAGCTCGGCGGCTCTGCCGTCGGCGGCCCAGACCGTGGCCTCCACCAGGGGGTTGAGCCGGGAGACGGCGCCGTCCAGCAACGCGAGGACCTGCTCGGTCGGCGGGACGGGGACGGTCCGGGCGGCGCGCCCGAGCCTGACGTCCGAGATGCGGACGAGCCGGAACGTCCGGGGTTCGCCACGGTCGAGATCGTGACCGACGAGGTACCAGTGGCCGTGGCGGGATCCGGTCCACCAGGGCTCGACCCGCCGGGAGGTGGGTTCGGCGGCGCCCGCGGGGGTGTGCGAGAACGTGACCGAGGATCCCTCGGCGATCGCCTCGGCGACCAGGGCGGCGGTCGCCAGCTCGGCCGGGTCGGTCACGGACACGGTCGCGCCGGCGTCGTGCGCGGGCTCGATCCCCGCGGCGGTGAGTTTGGCCAGCGCCCCGTCGGCACGCGCGGCCCGCTCCCCCTCGCGCCACACCTCGGCCGCGACGGCGAGCACGCCGGCCTGCTGGGGCGTGAGGGTGATGTCGGGCAGCTCGTACCCGTGGGCGGGGATGCGGTACCCGGCCGGCGATCCGGGGGCCAGCGAGGCGCCCTGTTCGAGCGGGACCCCGGCGTCGCGTAGCTCCCGCTTGTCCCGTTCGAACATCCGCAGGTAGGCGGCGTCGTTCTCGGCGTCGTCGTACCCCTGGACCATCCTGCGGATCTCCCCCGCCGACAAGAACGCGTTGGTCGACCTCAGACAGATCACGAGGTTGACCAGACGTTGGGACTTCGAGGTGGGCACGCCTGGAGACGCTATCGTCCGAGCGCGGCGACGAGTTCGTCGACACGCGGGTCCTCGTGGGCGAACGGGTCCGTCAGCGCGACGGTGGGCAGGGTGCCGTCGGAGACCTTGAGGTGTACCCAGTCCACGGTGAAGTCGCGCTCGGCGTCCCGGGCGGCCGTGATGAACCTGCCACGCAGCGCGGCGCGGGTGGTCTCGGGCGCGACGGTGCGGGCCCGCTCCACCTCGGCGTCGTCCACGACGCGGGAGACGAGCCCGCGGCGTTCGAGGACCGAGTGGAGCCCGCGTCCGGGCCGCACGTCGTGGTAGGTCAGGTCGATCTGGGACAGCCTCGGGTGGTCGAGGTCGGCGCCGGTCTTCGCCTGCACCTGCCGGATGAGCCGCAGTTTGGCGGCCCAGTCGATGTCGGCGGCGATCGACTCGTGGTCCCCGGACTCGACGGCGTCGAGGACCCGCTCCCACAGGGCCACGCACCGCTCGATGTCGGGGCGGTCGTCGCGCTCCCAGCCGCCGCTCCCGAGGTAACGCTGGACCGCGGCGAGGAACTCCCGCTGGATCTCCAGCGCCGTCATGGTGGTGCCGTCGGTCATCGCGACGGGCCGCGTGCCGGTGAGGTCGCGGCTGATCTCCCGGATCGCCCTCACCGGGTGCGCAACCGCCATCGGGCGCAGCTCGACGCCCGCCTCGAGCATCTCCAGCACGAGCCGGGTGCTGGCGATCTTGAGCAGCGTGGTGGTCTCGATCATGTTGGAGTCGCCCACGATCACGTGCATGCGCCGGAACCGGGTCGAGTCGGCGTGCGGCTCGTCTCGGGTGTTGATGAGCGGTCGCGACCGGGTGGTGGCGGACGAGACGCCGTCCCACATGTGTTCGGCGCGCTGGGAGAAGCAGAACGTGGGCTCCTCCGTCTCGCCGAGCCCCACGCCCGCCGGGGTGCCGGGCAGGATCTTGCCGGCGCCGCAGAGGAGCTGCCGGCTCACGAGGAACGGCAACAGTGTGGTGGCGATGCTGCGGACCTGGGTGGCACGGTCGAGCAGGTAGTTCTCGTGGCACCCGTAGGAGTTGCCCACCGAGTCGGTGTTGTTCTTGAACAGGTAGACCTTGACGTCGATCCCCTCGGCGGCGAGTGCCTGCTCGGCCTGCAGGGCGAGGTCGTCGACGATCCGCTCCCCCGCCCTGTCGTGCGCGACGAGCTGGCGCAGGCCGTCGCATTCGGCGGTCGCGTACTCGGGGTGGGAGCCCACGTCGAGGTAGAGGCGGGAGCCGTTCTCCAGGAAGACGTTGGAGCTGCGCCACCGCTGCACGACGGGCCGGAAGAAGTAGCGGGCGATCTCGTCGGCGCCGAGGGACCGCGCGCCGTCACCGCCGACGCTGGTGATCCCGAACTCCGTCTCGATCCCGACGATGCGACGGATCATGGCGGTCTACTGCCCGCCCTTCTGGACGTAGGACTTCACGAACTCCTCGGCGTTGGTCTCGAGGATGTCGTCGATCTCGTCGAGCAGCGAGTCGGCGGAGGTGGTGTCGGCGGCCTTGGCGATCTGGCCGGCCTCGTCGTCGCCCTCGCCGGGGCCGCTGGCGTTCTTCTGGATCTGGGACATGGACTGCTCCTTAGCGGTGGGAGGTTTGGTGGTCGAGGGTGGTGGTGTGGGTCGGTGCGGTCACCACGGTGACGGTCCGTCGGTGGTGAGGAAGTCCGGGTGCGCCTCGCAGTACTCCCGGGTCCCGGTGTACGGGTCGGTGAGGTCGACGTGGCGCTGGTGGCCGCGTGAGTCGACGACGACGACGAGGTCCCATCCGGCGGAGTGGATGCTGTCGCCGAGTTCCGCGAGGAAGCGTCCCCTGGCCCAGGCCCGCGTCCGGGCGGGCGGGGTCGTGACGGCGGCCTCGACCTCGTCTGGGGTGGTCAGTCGGAGCATCGCGCCCTTCGCCACCAGACGGTTGTAGAGGCCGCGTTCCGGATCGATGTCGTGGTACTGGAAGTCGATGAGCGCGAGCCGCGCGTGGTCCCAGTCCAGCGCGTCGCGGGCGCGGAATCCCTCGAGCAGACGCAGCTTGGCGGGCCAGTCCAGGCGGTCGGCGCACGACATGGGATTCTGCTCGAGGGCCTCGAGGATCTCCCGCCATTCGGCGAGGACCTCGGTGGCCCAGTCCGGTCGGCCGGCTCCGTCGCCGACGAGGTCGGCGACCCGGTCCAGGATCTCGCGTTGGAGACCGATCCCGGTCAGTGCGCGGCCGTCGGGCAGCGGCACCGTGGCGGTCAGCGACGTGTCGTGACTGATGACGTGCACCGCCTCCACGGGGTCGACGGGCAGGAGATCGGAGAAGTCCACGCCCTCCTCGATGGCGTCCAGGACCAGGCACGTGGTGCCGATCTTGAGGTACGTCGCCAGTTCGGACATGTTCGCGTCGCCGATGATCACGTGCAGTCGGCGCCACGTCTCGTCGGACGCGTGCGGCTCGTCGCGGGTGTTGATGATCCCGCGACGCAGGGTCGTCTCGAGCCCGGTGAGCACCTCGATGTAGTCGGCGCGCTGGGAGAGCTGGAAGCCGGCCGTCTCGCCGGACTGCCCGATCCCCACGCGTCCGGCGCCGCAGAACACCTGCCGGGACAGCAGGTGCGGTGCCAGGCTCAGGGTCAGGGCGTCGAAGTCGACGTCGCGGCGGACGAGGTAGTTTTCGTGCGCGCCGTACGAGGCGCCCTTGCCGTCGACGTTGTTCTTGTACAGCTTGAGTTCGGCGTTGCCCTCGGTCGCCGAGGACTCGACCCCGGCGCGGTGCATGACGAGCTCGCCGGCCTTGTCCCAGATCACCGCGTCGCGCGGGGAGTCGACCTCCGGCGCGGAGTACTCGGGGTGCGCGTGGTCGACGTAGAAGCGCGCGCCGTTGGTCAGCACCCGGTTGGTCACCCCGAACTCGCTGGGGTCGTAGGCGCGCACGGCTCCCAGGTCGAAACCGCGGGCGTCGCGCAGGGGCGATTCCGACTCGTAGTCCCAGCGGGTCTCGTCGGCGCCGCCGGCGGACTCCCCGGGGTCGGTGTAGGCCTTGATCACCTGGGTGGAGGTGACCACCGAGCTGAGCAGGGGCTGCCCGACCGCGACGATGCCGAACTCGATCTCGGTGCCGATGATCCGGCCTCGCCCGACCTCACCCGACGCGCTCTGAACGGGAGGGGTCACTGGTCCACGCCCTTGTTGGGGATGGAGACGTCGACGACGCGTTCACCGCGGACTCCGGTCAGCCGCGCCCATTCCTGCGGGTTGGAGGTGTTGGGCAGGTCCGCGCTCTCGGCGAACTCGGCGTCGACAGCGTCGAGGAAGTCGTCTGTGGTCAGGCCCCGCCCGGTGCCGTGGACGATGTCCTTGATCGCCAGCTTCTTGGCCCGGTCCACGATGTTGCGCAGCATCGCCCCGGAGGTGAGGTCGGCCAGGTACAGGGAGGATCGGCGGCCCGAGGCGTACACCAGGTGCACGTAGGTGGTGGACGCGTCGCGCGTGTAGAGCCTGTCGACGATCCGGTCGATGAGGTCCGCCACGTGCGTGTGCTCGTCCGCGTCCCCGACCTCCTCCGGGTCGAAGCGCAGGTCGGGGGTGATGTATTTCGCCAGGATGTCGGTCGCGGCGTCGCGGTCGGGCCGGTCGATGCGGATCTTCAGGTCGAGCCGGCCGGGGCGCAGGATGGCCGGGTCGATCATGTCCTCGCGGTTGGAGGCGCCGATCACGATGACGTTGCGCAGGTCCTCCACGCCGTCGATCTCCGCGAGCAGCTGGGGCACGATCGTGGTCTCCATGTCCGAGGAGACACCGGAACCGCGGGTGCGGAAGATCGAGTCCATCTCGTCGAAGAACACGATGACCGGGTTGCCCTCGGTCGCCTTCTCACGCGCCCGCTCGAAGATGGAGCGGATGTGCCGCTCGGTCTCGCCGACGTACTTGTTGAGCAGTTCCGGGCCCTTGATGGACAGGAAGTACGAGTTGGGATAGCGACCGTCGGAGACGTCGTCGCCCCGGGAGACCGCCGACGCGCGGGCCAACGAGTGCGCGACGGCCTTGGCGATGAGGGTCTTGCCGCAGCCGGGGGGCCCGTAGAGCAGGACGCCCTTGGGTGGGGCCAGGTGGAACTCGCGGTAGAGGTCGTGGTGGATGAAGGGCAGCTCGATGGCGTCGCGGATCTGCTCGATCTGCGGTCCGAGTCCACCGATGTCGGAGTACTCCACCATCGGGATCTCCTCGAGCAGGAGCTCGTCGACCTCGGCCTTGGGCACGACCTCGTACGCCACGCCCGCCTTGGGGTCGACCAGCACCGCGTCGCCCGGACGGACCGGGGCGGGGTGCTCGGCGGTCCGACCGCCGCGCAGCGCGGTGGCCAGCACGACGATGTGCTCCTCGTCGTTGCCCATCACGACGCGGGCGCGGACGCCGTCGGCGAGTACGTCACGGAACACGGCGGTGACGCCCGTGACGGGCAGCTCCCCGGAGACCTCGAGCACGGTCATGGCCTCGTTGAGACGCACCGTCGTACCGGCGGTCAGCTCGGCAGCGTCCACCCCCGGGGCGATCGCGAGGCGCATCCGCCTACCCGCGGCCATGACCTCCACGGAGTCCGGGCCGGATGGTCGGGCCAGGACCACGCCGTAGGTGCTGGGCGGGGTGCCGAGTCGTTCGACCTCACCCTTGAGCGCCTCGAGCTGGTCGCGCGAGTCCTTGAGCAGGTCCGCGAGCCGGACGTTGCGGGCGCCGAGGGCGTCGATCCTGATCGCCTTCTCGCGGTCCGAGCGGGCCCCCTCGTCCACGGCCTTCCGCAGCCGTGCGAGCTCGGCCCGGTCGATGGCGACCCGGTCCTGCCCGTCGCCGGCCGGGGATCGTCCCTCGGTCACGCGATCACCTGCCCTCCTGGTCGTCGACGAGTCACCTCGTCGTCGTCCCCTCCACCCTATCGGCGGACGCGGGCGCAGGTCCCTGCGAGTCCGCCGGTCAGCCCTTTCCGCTGCGCCGCTTGGGCTTGAGGGTGGTCACGCCCTCGGCGAGCCGGCGGGCGGTCACGAGGAACGCCGTGTGGCCCTGCATGCGGTGCTCCGGACGCACGGCCAGGCCGACCACGTGCCAGCCGCGGTTGATCGACTCCCACGCCCGGGGCTCGGTCCAGCACTGCTGACGCCGCAGGGCCTCCACGACGTCCGACAGCTGGGTCGTGGTGGCCACGTAGGCGACCAGCACCCCGCCGGGCACCAACACGTCGCTCACCGTGGGCAGGCACTCCCAGGGCGCGAGCATGTCCAGCACCACGCGGTCGACCTGGCCCCCCAGCGCCTCCACGGAGGTCTCGGCCAGGTCCGCGACGCGCAGGTCCCAGTTCTCGGGGTGCTCGCCGTAGAACGTGCGGACGTTGCGCTCGGCGTGCTCGGCGTGGTCCTCACGGATCTCGTAGGAGAACACCCGCCCCTCGGGGCCCACGGCCCGGAGCAGTGAGCAGGTCAGCGCGCCGGAACCGGCACCGGCCTCCAACACCCGGGCGCCGGGGAACACGTCACCCTCGTGCACGATCTGCGCGGCGTCCTTGGGGTAGATCACCTGGGCGCCGCGCGGCATGGACAGCACGTAGTCGGTGAGGAGCGGCCGGAGCGCGAGGTAGTGGGAGTCCTTGGTCGAGGTGACGATCGACCCCTCCGGCGCACCGATCAGGTCGTCGTGGCGGACGGCCCCGTGGTGGGTGAAGAACTCGGCGCCCTCGACGAGGACGACCGTGTACTTGCGCCCCTTGGTGTCGGTGAGTTGGACGCGGTCGCCCACGACGAACGGACCGGATCGCTGCACGGGACCTCCAGGGGGGACATACGGGCCGGTTGTCCGACCGGTTGTCTACCCTGCCAGGTGTGACGGATCCCCTGGAAATCGGTGGCATCCCGGCAGCGGGCGACGTACCCCTGCCGGAACGCAAGCCCCTCGCCCTGTCGGCATCGCGTGCGGCGGACTTCCGGCAGTGCCCGCTGCTGTACCGCCTGCGCACCATCGACCGGATCCCGGAGCCCAAGACCCGCGCCCAGGTGACGGGCACCGTCGTCCACTCGGTGCTCGAGGAGCTCTACGGCCTCGAGCAGGCCGACCGGGCGCCGCAGCGCGCCGCGGAGCTTGTCCCCGCCGCCGTCGAGCACTTCTACGCGGCGGAGGACGGGGCCGACGTGGTGCCTGTCGCCGAACGCCCCGGGTTCGAGGCCGAGGTCGCGGGCCTGGTCTCGGCCCTCTACGGCGTCGAGGACCCGCAGCGCTTCTCCCCCGCCTCGTGCGAGCAGTACCTGCTCACGGCCACTCAGTCGGGCACCCCGCTCCACGGCTACCTCGACCGGGTCGACGTGGCGCCGACCGGCGAGGTCAGGGTCGTCGACTACAAGACGGGCAAACCCCCGAACCCGCGGTACCAGCACCAGGCGATGTTCCAGATGCGCTTCTACGCCCTGATGTACCACCGCGTCCACGGGGTGCTCCCCGCGCAGCTCAAACTCATCTACCTCAAGAACGGCAGCTGGCTCACCCTCACCCCGGATCATGCATCCCTCGGCGAGACCGAGGCGTCCCTCGACTCGCTCTGGTCGGAGATCGAGCGGGCCGGGGAGACGGGGGACTTCCGCCCCCGTACGTCCCGCCTGTGCGACTGGTGCAATCATCAGGCGCTGTGTCCGGCGTACGGCGGTACCCCGCCGGAGTACCCGGGGTGGCCCGGGACGCGGGTGGTACCAGCCGGGACGGACAGTCTGCTGTCAGGTCAGGGAGAACCGAGGAGAACATGATGACGGAGGCCTACTTCGAGCCGCTGGGTACCGACGACGGCTGGGAGGTCTTCCGAGCGACGCCGCACACCGTGAGCGCCTGGGGCCCCGACCTGCAACACGGGGCCCCGCCCTCTGCCCTCCTCACCCGGGCCATGGATCGGCTGGACCCGTCCGAGGAGACGCGGATCGCGCGGGTGGCGGTCGACCTGCTGGGTCCGGTGCCCCTGGGCGAGTTGCGGACGCGGGCGCGCGTGACCCGACCTGGCCGGCGGATCCAGCTGGTCGAGTCCGAGCTCGAGGCGCGGGGACGGATCGTCGCCCGGGCGAGTGCGTGGCGGATGCTCGTCAGCGACACCGCGGAGGTCGAGCAGACGCTGGATCAGCCCCGCGAGTTGCCGGGAGCTGATCACAACAGTGAGTTCTTCAACCGCTGGACCAGCGGTTACATCGACTCTCTCGAGATCCGGGGTGCCGAGGACGGCACGGTGTGGGCGCGGCCCACCCTGCCGCTGGTGGCAGGTGAGGAGACGACCCCCGCCGAACACGTGATGTGCGTGGCGGACATCGCCAACGGTGTCGGAGCGGTCCTCGAGCCCCACGAGTGGCGATTCCTCAACACCGACGTGGTCACGCACCTGCACCGCCGGCCCGTCGGGCAGTGGATCGGGGTGACAGCGCGGGCCTCGATCGGTCCCGACGGGGTGGGCGCGACCACCGGAACGCTCTTCGACGAGGTCGGCGCGATCGGACACACCCTGCAGGCATTGCTGATTGAGCGGGTCTGATCGGGCGCGGTCCCTGCCCAGGGATCCGCTACTCCGACTTCGGATCCGCTACCCCTTTGCGGATAGCGGATTCGAAGGGAGGGTAGCGGATCTTCTGGGTGTCAGCCCATTCGGCAGGAGCGGATGTCGGTCGCGATGACCGACTTCGCGCCGGACGCGGCGAGTTCGTCCATGATCGAATTGACCCGCTTGCGCGGCACCATCGACCGGACGGCGATCCACGCCGGGTCCGCCATCGGCGAGACCGTGGGCGACTCGATCCCCGGCGTGATCGCCGAGACCTCGTCGAGCAGATCCTTGGGGCAGTTGTAGTCGAGCATCATGTACTGCTGGGCGAACACCACGCCCTGCAGGCGCGCCCTGAGCTGTGCCATCGCCGCGGACACCTCGGCGTCCGCCCGGGAGATCAGCACGCCCGAGGAGTCGCACAGGATGTCGCCGAACGCCTCCAGGCCGTGGACCTTGAGCGTCCGTCCGGACCCCACGACGTCGGCGATGCAGTCGGCCACTCCCAGTTGGATCGAGATCTCCACGGCGCCGTCGAGGCGGATGACCTCCGCCTCGACCCCCCGCTGCTGGAGGTCCCGACGGACGATATTGGGGTACGAAGTCGCGATCCGCGCGCCGGCGAGCCGGTCGGTGGACCATCCCGCCCCGGCGGGACCGGCGTAACGGAAGGTGGAGTGGCCGAAGCCCAGATCGAGGAGCTCATCGACCTCGGCCATGGAATCCGCGGCCAGATCCCGGCCGGTGATGCCCATCTCGAGGCGGCCGGAGCCCACATAGACGGCGATGTCCTTGGGGCGCAGGAAGAAGAACTCGACGTCGTTGTCCGGGTCGATCAGCGTGAGGTCCTTGCTCCCCTCGTGCCGACGGCGGTACCCCGCCTCGGCGAGCATCTCGGAGGCGGACTCGGACAGGGCGCCCTTGTTGGGCAGTGCGACGCGCAGCATGACGGGGGCTCCGGGATCTGTGAGCGTGAGGGTGGACGCGGGGCGGGGTCTAGAGATGTCGGTAGACGTCCTCGAGGCCGAGTCCGCGCCTGAGCATCATGACCTGGGTCCAGTACAGGAGCTGGGAGATCTCCTCCGCCAGTTCCTCGTCGGACTGGTACTCGGCGGCGATCCACACCTCACCGGCTTCTTCGATGACCTTCTTGCCCAGATGATGCACACCCTTGTCGAACGCGGCGACGGTGCCGGACCCCTCGGGGCGCGCGGTGATGCGCTCGGACAGCTCGGTGAACAGCGAGTCGAAGGTCTTCACACGCTCGATTGTCCCACAGCCGCACGCACGGGTGTGCCGGAGGTGAGGGCGTGGAGTCCGGCGGTGTCGACCCCCTCCAGGGTCGCGTGGGTGTGGGCCCCGGCCACATCGGGCTGGCCGTCGGTCGACGGGATGTAGAGAACCCTGCATCCGGCAGTGACCGCAGCCGTGGCGCCGGTGACGGAGTCCTCCACCGCGACCGCCGTACCCGGATTCACCCCGAGCCGCTCACACGCGAGTAGATACGGGTCCGGAGCGGGCTTGCCGTCGGCGACCATGCACCCGGTGACCACCACGTCGAAGCGGGAGCGATCGATGAACTCCAGGGGCACGACCGCGACATCGGCGGTGGTGTTGGTGACCAACGCGACCGGGGTCCCCGTCGAGGCGATGTCGGCGAGAAGATCCTCGGCGCCCGGCCGCCACTTCATATCGGTACGCATCAGCTCGGTGACACGGGAATTGAGACGGTGGGCGAGACGGTCGAACTCCTCGCCCTCGATCCGGCGCCCCGTGTACTCGCCGAGGATCTCGAAGAAGCCGTGGAGGGAATTGCCGAGGGTCCGCTCGCGGGTCCTCTCGTCCAGGGGGCGTCCCAGGTGTTCGGCGAGCTCGTACACCGCGATGTCCCACAGACGTTCGGTATCGACGAGGGTGCCGTCCATGTCGAGACACACGGCGTCCGGAACACGATCAGAAAAATTGCTGGTCACGGCCTACTGTCTACCGGAGCCAGGTGAACCGGGGGTGGCGAGAGGGACCTCCCGGTGATGCGCCCGGGGCTCCCTCAGCAGTCTCGTGGGGGAACGATGAACCGTTCGGTGTGGGTGGCGGAGGCGAACGGGGCGACCGAGCCCGGTGCGAACGTGGGGAGAGCGGACTTACTGGCGGTGATGGTGACCGCCACCGTCCCACGTCCGGTGTGGGTGGCGCCGATGCCTACCTCCGGGCCGGTCGACCGGACCGTCTGCGTCCCCCGGGCGTCGGTGTCGATGTTGTGCCAGGAGACCGTCGCCGAGTTGAACGGGAACATCACGGCCGAGAAGTCGAAGGACCCGATCGGTTGGTCGAGGTCCCGGGCGTTGGCCGCGATCGCCTGGTGGAAGTTCCCGTCGTCGCCCCGCAGGCAGCTACCGAGGACCCCGAACCGGATGGTGTGGTCACCGCCGAGGGGATAGGGCAGACGGACGTCCCACGCGGGCGACTCGCGCCAGACCTGGGCGCCCGCCACCGGCGCAGTCGCCACGGCTGCTCCCCCGGCGAGCAGGGCTGCGGTGCACGTCAAGATGGCTGAGCGTCTGATGATCGCCATGTCCGGCTCCTTTGTCCCCATACGTCGGACGGGGTGCGCTGGTGAATCTGCCCTTATGTAGTCATCGCCAGATGTCGCAAGGGTGTTACCGACGGGCTTCGAGGAGTTGGTCCGCGGCGCGATTGGTCCGCTCTCCGAAGTCGCTGAGTGTGCGCGGAGCCATCACGACGCGCGCCGAGTTGAGGATCGCCAGCACGTCGATGACCTCCTGCGCGATCGCCCCCGCGAGAGGGCTCAGCAGCCCGAACACGGCGAGGAGCATCCCGATCACGGAGGCGGCCATCCCACCCACCGCCGATTGCAGGGCGATCCGACGCATGCGCGCTCCGATATGGAGCAGGTCGTCGAGGCGCTCCAGTGAGGAGTCCAGCACCACGGCGTCGGCCGCCTCGGAGGTGACGTCGGAGCTGGCGCCGAAGGCCACCCCGGCGGTCGCGGCCGTCATCGCCGGGGCGTCATTGATGCCGTCGCCGAGAAACAATGTCGGCCCGGCCGCCGTGCGTTCCCGGACGATGGCGAGCTTTCCTTCGGGGCTGACCCCGCCGTACACCTCTCCGATCCCCACCCGGTCCGCCAGACGGCGGACCTCGGCCTCACGGTCACCCGAGATGATCATCATGTGCTTGACGCCGTGCGAGCGCGGCAGATGTGCGATGAAGTCGCCTGCGGTCGCCCGCGGTTCGTCCCGGAACCGGAGGGTGGCGGCGTACCGGTCGTCCAGGAGGACGATCGATTCCAGACCGGCCTCCGTCCCCGGGAGGAGGTCGACGGCGTCGGGGTCGACCGCGGCGAGTCCACGACGGTTGGTCAGGCGAAGGCTGTGGCCGCCCACCTCACCGACCAGTCCGGCGCCGGGTTTCTCGGCGACCGAGCTGAGTGGTGGTATGGCGAGACCTCGTTCGGTGGCGGCGTCGACGACAGCTCGGGCGAGAGGATGACGGGAGTAGACCTCGACCGCCGCTGCGGTCGCCAGCACGCCATCCGGATCGGTGCCCGGTCGAGGAATGATCTCGGTCAGGACGGGGCGACCGTAGGTCAGTGTGCCCGTCTTGTCGAACATCATCGTCTCGATCCGGCTGACGTTCTCGAGCATTGCCGGGTTCCGGATGATGATCCCACGCTTGGCGGACAGCGAGATGGCGCCGATGATGGCGACCGGTACGCCGATGAGCAGTGGACACGGGGTCGCGACGACCACTACGGCGAGGAAGCGGGTCGGGTCGCCCGAGATGGCCCAGCCGAGGACGCCGAGGGCAAGTGCGACCAGCGTGTACCAGGCGCCGAGACGGTCGGCCAGGCGACGCATCGGGGGCCGGTGTTCCTCCGCCTCCCGCAGGACGCCGACGATCTGCGCGTACCGGGAGTCTGCCGCCCGGCGTTCGGCCCGGACGGTCAACGCCACCTCGCCGTTGACGGCCCCGGAGAGCACCTGGGAGCCGGGTGACTTCGGCACGACGTACGGTTCGCCGGTCAGGAACGACTCGTCCATGGCGCCGTCGCCACCCACGACCTCGCCGTCGACGGGGCACAGTTCATGAGGCAGGACGAGGAGGAGGTCATCCACGCGGACCTCCTCGGCGCGGATGTCGTCCACGCCCGCGGCCGTAGAGTCCCCGCGGAGTCGATGCGCGATCGTGGGACTGCGCCGCGCGAGGGCGTCGAGGGTGGCCGATGCCCTCCGCGACGCCGCGGCCTCGAGCGCCTCGCCGCCGGACAGCATGAGGACGACGATCGCGGCGACCAGCCACTCGTCGAGAGCGACCGCCGTGATGATCGAGATGGCGGCGAGCATGTCCGCCCCACCCGCGCTCCTCACCGCCGAGCGCAGTACCTCGAGGATGAGTGGGACCCCGCCGACCACGACCACCGCGACCAGGGGCGCCCGGATCGACCACTCGACCGTCGTGGAGACGCCGGGACCGGTGACCGCGCGCGACACGAGGTGGATCGCGATGGCCAGGACGGTGGCCATCGCGAGTACCCCCTGGCGAGAGCCGACGAAGGTGCGGAGTGGCCCGTCCGCCCGGCCCCGCGTCGATGCCGACGCGGGGCTGGTGGATTCACCGCCAGATCGGTGCCCGATGGTGTGCATGACTTCATCATCCGCCGTCGGGTATGTCCTCTACCAGCAAGGACAGGCTGTCCTGCGTGCCCGCCTCAGACGTTGAAGTACTTGGCCTCCGGGTGGTACAGCACGAACGCGTCGGTCGACTGCTCGGGATGCAGCTGCAGTTCCTCGGAGAGTTCGACGCCGATGCGCTCGGGCTCGAGCAGATCGACGACCACCTTGCGGGACTCCAGGTCGGGGCAGGCGCCGTAGCCGAAGCTGTACCGGGCACCCCGGTACTTGAGGTTGAAGTACTCCTCGATGCTGTCCGGGTCCTCGTCGGAGACCGTGCCCTCGGGCAGGCGGAGTTCGTCGCGGACCCGTCGGTGCCAGAACTCGGCGAGGGCCTCGGTGAGCTGCACGGACAGGCCGTGTACCTCGAGGTAGTCCCGGTAGTTGTCCGCGGCGAACAGCTCGTTGGCGAAGTTCGCGATGGGCGTGCCCATGGTGACCAGCTGGAACGGCAGCACGTCCACCACTCCCTCGGCCTCGCAGCGCTCCTTGGAGGCCAGGAAGTCGGGGATGGCCAGGAAGCGCGGTCGCTGCTGGCGCGGGAACGCGATCTTGTGGAGCACCTCGGCGTCGGGGCGCGGCTCGGCGAGCACCCAGATCTCCTCGCCCACCGAGTAGGCCGGGAAGTAGCCGTACA
This sequence comes from Dietzia sp. IBK-p2-15D, assembly GCF_057773105.1. Classification (NCBI taxonomy): domain Bacteria; kingdom Bacillati; phylum Actinomycetota; class Actinomycetes; order Mycobacteriales; family Dietziaceae; genus Dietzia; species Dietzia sp. IBK-p2-15D. The sequence continues at coordinate 336,377 of NZ_JBYMTK010000003.1, read as the reverse complement.
CCACGGCCGAGTGGGACAGGATGTTCTCGGTGGTCAACCGGTCGATCCACGAACGCAGGCGGGGCCTGCCCTCGGTGGCCACGAGCTCCTCGTAGTCCGGCCCGTCGCCGCTGCGGGTGCCCCGCAGGCCCCACTGGCCGAAGAACAGGGCACGCTCGTCCAGGTGACCGGCGTAGTCCGCCACCGGGATCCCCTTGGCGATCCGGGTCCCCCAGAACGGAGGGGTCGCGATCGGCTGGTCGGCCGCGACGTCCGACCGCTCGGGGACCACGACAGGCTCGGCCTCGGCGGCGCGCTTGGCGGCGATCCGCTCACTGCGAGCGCGGCGCTCGCGGCGTTCTTCGGCCTTGGCCGCGGACTCCGACGACTGCGACATCGGGACCCCGGTCCGTTTGGACGTCATCACCTCGTCCATGAGCCGCAGGCCCTCGAACGCGTCCCGCGCGTAGAACACCTCACCCTGGTACATCCCGGCGAGATCGACCTCGACGTAGGACCGGGTCAGCGCGGCACCGCCGAGTAGGACCGGGAACTCCCCGGCGATCCCCTCCGAGTTGAGCTCGGCGAGGTTGTCCTTCATCACGACGGTCGACTTCACGAGCAGGCCGGACATGCCGATCACGTCGGCCTTGTGCTCGCGGGCCGCGGAGATGATCTCCGAGATCGGCTGCTTGATGCCGATGTTGACCACGTCGTAGCCGTTGTTGGACAGGATGATGTCCACGAGGTTCTTGCCGATGTCGTGCACGTCGCCCTTGACCGTGGCGAGGACGATGCGGCCCTTGCCGTCCTCGTCGCTGGCCTCCATGTGGGGCTCCAGGTGGGCGACCGCGGCCTTCATGGTCTCCGCCGACTGCAGGACGAACGGCAGCTGCATCTGACCGGACCCGAAGAGCTCACCCACGGTCTTCATCCCACCGAGCAGGTGGGTGTTGATGATCTCCAGAGGGGGGATCTCCGCCATCGCGGCGTCGAGGTCCGCCTCGAGTCCCTTGCGCTCGCCGTCGACGATCCTGGCCGACAGCCGCTCCATGAGCGGCATCGCGGCGAGCTCGGCCGCGCGCGCGTCCTTGGCGCCGGCCGCGGACACGCCCTCGAACAGCTCCATGAACACCTGGAGGGGGTCATATCCCTCACCGCGACGGTCGTAGACCAGGTCGAGGGCGACCTCCCGCTGGCGCTCGTCGATCTTGCTCATGGGCAGGATCTTGGAACTGTGCGCGATCGCGGTGTCCAGACCCGCCTGGATGCACTCGTGCAGGAACACCGAGTTGAGCACCTGGCGGGCGGCCGGGTTGAGGCCGAACGAGATGTTCGACAAGCCGAGCGTGGTGTGGATCTTCGGGTGTGACCCGGTGAGTCGGCGGATGGCCTCGATGGTCTCGATGCCGTCGCGGCGGACCTCCTCCTGGCCGGTCGAGATGGGGAAGGTCAGACAGTCGATGATGATGTCCTCCTCCGCCACCCCCCAGTTACCGGTGAGGTCGGCGATGAGCCGCTCGGCGATCTCGACCTTGCGATCCGCGGTCCGGGCCTGGCCCTCCTCGTCGATGGTCAGTCCGACCACAGCCGCGCCGTGGCGGGAGACCAGCTGCATGATCCGCTGGAAACGGGACTCCGGCCCGTCGCCGTCCTCGTAGTTGACCGAGTTGACCGCGCAGCGGCCACCCAGCTTCTCCAGACCGGCCTCGATGACACCGGGCTCGGTCGAGTCGAGCATGATCGGCAGCGTCGAGGAGGTCGCGAGCCGGCCGGCCAACTCCTTCATGTCGTCGGAGCCGTCCCGGCCGACGTAGTCCACGCAGAGGTCGACCATCTGCGCACCGTCGCGCATCTGCTCCTTGGCGATGTCCATGCAGGTGTCCCAGTCGCCGGCGAGCATGGCCTCGCGGAACCGCTTGGAACCGTTGGCGTTGGTGCGCTCGCCGATCATGAGGATGCCGGCGTCGGCGCGCAGGGGGGTCGAGCTGTACAGCGAGGCGACCGCGTTGACGGGCTCCACCCGACGCTCGGCCTTCTCGCGGCCCAGGACCTCGTCGCGCAGGCGGGTGATGTGCTCGGGGGTCGTTCCGCAGCACCCGCCCACCATCGACAGGCCGAACTCGGAGACGAAATCGGCCACCTGCGGCGCGAACGCGTCGGCGCCCAGGGGGTAGACGGCGCCGTGCTCACCGAGCTCCGGCAGTCCCGCGTTGGGCATGACCGACACGGGGATTCCGGCGTGCCGGGACAGGAACCGCAAATGCTCGATCATCTCGGCCGGACCCGTGGCGCAGTTGAGGCCGATCATGTCGATGCCCAGCGGCTCCAACGCGGTCAGGGCCGCGCCGATGTCCGAGCCGAGCAGCATGGTGCCCGTGGTCTCGATGGTGACGTGGGAGATGATCGGCAGCCGCCTGCCGGCGGCGGCCATCCCGTCCTGGCACCCGAGCACCGCGGCCTTGACCTGGAGCAGGTCCTGGCTCGTCTCGATGAGGTAGGCGTCCGCGCCACCGCGTGCCAGCCCCTCGGCGGCCTGGGCGTACGCGTCCCGCATCTCCGCGAAGGTGGTCTGCCCCAGGGAGGGCAGCTTGGTGCCCGGCCCGAGGGAACCCAGCACCATCCGGGGGGTCCCGTCCTCGGACGGACCCATCTCGTCGGCGACCTTGCGGGCGATCGCCGCGCCCTTCTCCGCGAGCTCACCGATCCGGTCGACGATGTCGTAGTCGCCCAGGTTGGACAGGTTGCAGCCGAAGGTGTTGGTCTCCACCAGATCGGCGCCAGCGGTGAAGAACGCCCGGTGGATGTCCTCCACGACGTCCGGACGAGTGGCGTTGAGGATCTCGTTGCAGCCCTCCAGGCCCAGGAAGTCCGCGTCCACGTCGAGGTCGACGGCCTGCAACATCGTGCCCATCGCCCCGTCACCGATCAGTACTCGCCGACGGGCGGCATCCAATAAGGGCGAATCGAAATCGACAGACATGGCCCCAGTGTATGGGTGGGGAACAACCGGACGAACGTAGGCTGTACTAATGACTGTCCAATGGAGTCCCGACGGGCATCTCGATCTGGAGAGCCCGGTGATGATCGTGGCCTTCGAGGGCTGGAACGACGCTGCGGACGTGGCGACCGGCACCATCGAACACCTCGCCCTGAACTGGGAGGCCCGCCAGATCGCCGAGGTCGGCGGTGACGAGTTCTTCGACTACCTGGACCAGCGGCCCGTCGTCCGGATCTCGGGTGGGGTGTCCCGCTCGGTGGAGTGGCCCCGAGTGGTGGTGTCGGCGTGTCGACCGGACGGGTTCGCCGCGGACGTGTTGCTGGTGCGGGGGCCCGAGCCGGCCCTGAAGTGGCGCCGGTTCGCCTCGGAGTTCGTCGACCTGGTCGACACCCTCGGGGTGTCCCAGGTGATCCTGCTGGGGGCCTACCTCGCCGACGTGCCGCACACCCGTCCGGTCCCGCTCACCGGCGCGGCGTTCAGCCGCCAGCGGATGGCGACGATGGGTGTCGAACCGTCGGACTACGAGGGGCCCACCGGGATGTCCGGGGTGCTCCAGCAACTGCTCACCGAGGCGGGGGTGCCCACGCTGAGTGTGTTCGCGGGGGTCCCCCACTACGTGGCCTCGCCGCCGAACCCTCGGGGCACCGAGGCGATGTTGTCCTGGATCGCGGAGAACCTGGGCATGGCGGTACCGATGGACGCGCTGCGCGTGCAGGCGCGGACGTGGGCCGACCGTGTCGACGCCGCCGCGGGCGAGGATGAGGACCTCCGCGATTACATCCAGTCCCTCGAGGACCGGATGGACGAGGACTCCGGAGTGACCCCGGGGGTCGACCCGGAGCCCGACCGCGGCCGCGCGTCGGGTGGGGAGGCGATGCCACTGGTCGACGGCGACGCGATCGCCGCCGAGTTCGAGCGCTTCCTGCGGGGCGAGCGGGACGAGCCCGACGCCGGGTGACCCGCGGCCGGTCGGGACGCGGCACCCGCGTCCCGCAGGCAGGCGGCCCCGCCGGTCAGCAGGTCAGCTGGCCCGGCCGGTCAGGCGGCGGTCGACGGGATGCCGAGAAGAGCGTCCAGGGCGGTCGCGACCGCGACACCGGCGACCGGGTCCGCCTCGTCACCGCCCAGCGTCGCCTCCGCCCACGCGTCGATCACGGCCAACGCCCCCGGTGTGTCCAGGTCGTCCGCGAGGCGCTCGCGCAGAGCCGTGATCGCGGCCGCCGAGTCCGCACCGGCGCCGCGGGCAACTGCCCGGTTCCACGTGTCGTACCGGAGACGGGCGGCCTCGAGGAGTTCCCCGGACCAGGACCGGTCCACGCGGTAGTGCCCGGCGAACAGGCCGAGCCTGATGAGCGCCGGGTCGACGCCCTCCTCCCGCAGCGCCTGCACGCGCACCAGGTTGCCGAGCGACTTGCTCATCTTCACGCCGTCGAGCCCGATCATCGCGGCGTGGACGTAGAAACGGGCGAAGGGCGCCTCCCCCGTGGCCGCCTCGGCGTGGGCGGCGGAGAACTCGTGGTGGGGGAAGGCCAGGTCGCTGCCGCCACCCTGGATGTCGAACTCCATCCCCAGTCGGTTGCGGGCGATCGCCGAGCACTCGATGTGCCACCCGGGTCGGCCCGCCCCCCAGGGGGAGGGCCACGCCGGCTCGCCGGGACGATTGACGCGCCACAGCAACGCATCCAGCGGGTGTTCCTTGCCGGTTCGGTCGGGGTCGCCACCGCGCTCGGCGAAGGCGGCGGCCATCTCGTCGTCGTCGTAGCCCGACTCGTACCCGAACTCCTCGGTCGCGCGGTGGCGGTAGTAGACGTCGGAGTAGCCGTCGACGGCGGGGTCGATGCAGTAGGCGTGACCACGCTCGAGGAGCTCGGCCACCATCTCCACGACCTCGTCGATGGTCTCGGTGGCCGCGACGTAGTCACGCGGCGGGAGGACCCGGAGCGCTTCCATGTCCTCGCGGAACCTGTCGGTCTCGCGGTCCCCCAGCTCCTGCCAGTCGACGCCGTCACGCTCGGCCCGCTCGAACAGCGGGTCGTCGACATCGGTGGTGTTCTGGACGTAGTGGACCTTGTGCCCGGCGTCGAGCAGCTGACGGTAGACGAGGTCGAACGTGAGATAGGTGGCCGCGTGACCGAGATGGGTGGTGTCGTACGGGGTGATCCCGCAGACGTACATGCGTGCGACGGGCCCCGGCGCCACCTCGCGGGCCTCCCCGCCGGCCGTGTCGAACAACCTCAGGGGGACGCCGTCGCCGGGGACCGAGGGGACGACAGGCGTGGACCACGAGTGCATGCGGCCGAGTCTAGAGACCACGCGGTCAGAAGAGCGGCCAGGGTAAGGGGTAGCCGGGGCCGGGAACGGGGAACACCCGGGTCGCGAGGAGGGTGTCGACGCGCTCGGTGAGAGCCTCGACCTCGGCGGAGGAGAGCAGGTCGGACAGGGCCGCGCCGAGTGCGCCGCCCTCTGCCAGGTCGCGCCGGAGACGCTCCAACCCCGCCACGTCGTCGGCGGTGAGGGGTTGACCCGCCCACCCCCACAGGACGGTGCGCACCTTGGGCTCGGTGTGGAAGGACAGGCCGTGGTCGATCGCCCAGACGACCCCCGCGGCGTCGACGAGGACGTGTCCGCCCTTCCGGTCGGCGTTGTTGACCACGTGGTCGAACACCGCGATACGGCGCAGCCGGTCGTCGGTGCCGTGTGCCACCACCACGTCCTCTCCCCGCGCGCCCTCCCCCCGCAGCACGACCGCCCGGCCGCCCGGGACGGCGTCGGCGGGGTGGACGTCGATCGGGTCGTGCCCGGAGCGTTGCTCGCGATCGATCTCCTCGATCCAGCGCTGGGCCATCCCCGGACCGCCCGGGCCGTGCGCGGCCACGGTCTGTGGCACGAGGTCCCAGCCCAACGCCTCGGAGACCGCGTGTGCGGCGATCTCCCGCGCGGCCAGACTGCCGTCGGGGAAGTCCATCAGCGGCCGCTCCCCCGCCGACGGCTTGTAGACCCAGCTGTCCCCGTGGGCGTCCACACAGTGGTAGACCGCGTTGCTGCCGGACGGGATCCGGTACAGCACGGTGAGTTCGGGGCTGACCGGGCGGTCGGTCACGGGTCGATGAGGTCGGTGAGCGCCTCACCGGACCGCGGGAGGTAACCGTTGAGGCGGACGCACAGGTGGCCGGTGGTGTCGATCGGTTCGCCGCACAGCGGGCACGGGGCACGGCCGGCGGAGACGACCTTCTCGCTGCGGAGCACGAACTGCCGGGCCCGCTGGGGGGTGAGGAAGACGCGCAGCGCGTCCGGCGCGTCCTCGGCGTCCGACAGCACCACCGACTCGTCTGTGGCGGACGGGTCCATCGCCAACAACTCCACCACGATCTTGGAGTGCTCCCCGTCCCAGCCGAGCCCCATGGTGCCCACCTGGAACTCGGCGTCGACCGGCATCTCGAGCGGGTCGAGATCATCCACGACGCCGCCGGCCGGCGGGATCGGGACGTCGGACTTGGCAGCGATTTCGTCGAGCAGGTCGCCCATCCTCTCGGACAGGATCTGGGCCTGCTGCTTCTCGCACCGCACCGAGATGGTCCGGCCCGACTCGGTGGCCTGGACGAAGAAGACGCGCTCGCCCGGCTGGCCGACCGTGCCCACCACGAACCGGGTCGGGTCGCGGAACTCGTGCACTGCCCTGCTCATGCGGGTGGTCTCCTCGTGGGGTGGATGGTGGTGCGGATCATCAGGCTACGTTCCCGCCGGGGACGGCGTCCGAGCTGGCGTGCCCCGCCGTGGCGTCGCCGACCCGGCCGGCCGGGTCCCCGCGGAGACCCGCCAGGTCGCCGCCGGTGTCGTTGACCCGGAGCACGAACGGGCGGTGTGGCGTGTACCGGACCACGGACACCGACGCGGGTTCCACCACGATCCGCTGGAACTGGTCCAGGTGCATCCCGTAGGCGTCCGCGATCACCGCCTTGATGACGTCGCCGTGGCTACACGCCACCCACAGCACGTCGCGATCCGCCTCCTCCGCCAGGCGCTGGTCGTGGCGACGGATGGCGGTCACCGCCCGACCGGCCATCCCGGCCAGGGACTCCCCGCCCGGGAAGACCGCCGACGAGGGGTGTTGCTGGACCACCGACCACAGGTGCTCGGAGGCGAGGTCCTTGAGTGGTCGGCCAGTCCAGGAGCCGTAGTCGACCTCCACCAGCCCCTCGTCGACCAGTGGCTCCACGCCCAGCGACCGTGCCAGCGGTTCGACGGTCTGACGGCACCGCATGAGGGGCGACCGGACGACCGCCTCGACGGGCAGTTCCCCGAGCCGACGGCCGAGTTCCGCGGCCTGGGCGTGGCCGGTGTCGTCGAGGCCGACCCCCGGTGTACGGCCTGCCAACGTGAGGGCGGTGTTGGCGGTGGATCGGCCGTGCCGGAGCAGGATGACGGTCATACGGGAAGATTACCGACGGCCCGCCGGGTCGGTCACCGGCCGGGCGGCGGCCCCGGTCAGGTCGCGGGGATCGTGCCGGTGCCGAGCAGGATCATCACCAGGGCGCCGAGGAGGATGCGGTACCCGGCGAACCAGGCGAGCGAGTGGTTCTGCACGAACCTCAGGAGCCAGGCGATGGCCGCGTACCCGATGACGAACGCGATCGCCGACCCCACGAGGAGCTGGAATCCGCTCGCCGACTGCCCCACCGACGGTTCGAACGCGTCGGGGAGGCTGAACAGGCCCGAGGCGAGGACGGCGGGGATGGCCAGCAGGAACGAGAACCGCGCCGCGGCCTCACGCGACATGTTGAGGAACAGGCCGGCGGAGATCGTGCCCCCGGAGCGGCTCACGCCCGGGATGAGCGCCAGACACTGGGCCAGTCCCATGACGATCGCGTCCTTCATCGTCAGACCCTCGAGCGACTTGGCGTCGACGGGGCGGTCCTGCCGGCCGAACCTCTCGGCTAGCAGGAACACGAAGGAGAAGACGATGAGCACGATGGCGGTGATCCAGAGATTCCGCGCGGCGTCACGGATGAAGTCCTTGCCGACGAAACCGATGAGCGCGATCGGGACCGACCCGACGATGACGAACCACCCCAGGCGGTAATCCGGGTCGGCGCGGTGCTCGGAGTCGAACACGCCCCGGAACCAGGCGACGAGGATGCGCACGATGTCCTTGAAGAAGAACACCAGCACCGCGGCCTCGGTGCCCAGCTGGACCACGGCGGTGAAGGACGCGCCCGCGTCCTCGCCGAAGAACCAGGTGGAGAAGATCCGTAGGTGGCCGGACGACGACACCGGCAGGAACTCGGTGAGGCCCTGGAGCACCGAGAGCACGACGACCTGGAGCCAGGACATCCCTTCCGCGGTGGGCGCGGCGAGGACCGATGTGTTCACGTGCGCTGTTTCCTCTCGGGTTTCCGGCGGATCGGACGCGGATCGCGTCACCGCACGCAGCGAGAGTAGTCGCCCGGACCTGGACGGTGCCCGAGCACCCGCGTGGTGGACAATGGCGGGCAGTCGAAAGGAACACCGTGCACCGACGTGTCCTCCACCGTTCCGGCGTGCCCGCCGCCCTCCTCGCCCTGGCGGTCGCACTGACCGCCTGCTCCTCGCCCACCGCGGAGCTCGAGGAGCAGAACAGAATCGCCCAGGGCAACGCCTCCCCCGCGGAGTCGCCGCAGGTCTCCGACCCCGCCGGGGGTGACGTGATCCCGGTTCCCGGCTCGGTCCGCTCCCTCGTCGCGGTGGGTGACCGGGTCGTCGCCCGGGTCGACGACCCGCCGTCGCTGGAGATCGGTCGAATCGACGGCACCCGCTGGGTGGAGGAGGACTCCGTGCCCCTGCCCCCGGGTGCCGGCGATGCCTCGGCCGCGCACGACGGCACGGTGCTGGTCCCCCACTCCGACGGCGTCGTCCTGGTGTCGGCCACCGGGCAGGTCCGTGAGATCACCGGGCTGGGCCCGGTCACCGCGGCCGCGCTGACCACGGACGGTCGACTACTGACCGGCACCCCGGAGGGCGAGATCGTCGTGCGCGACGCCGACGGTGCCGAGCAGCGTCGCATCGGCGGGCTGACCGCCGTGGACCGGATCAGCGTCGCCCGGGACGGCTCGGTGACGGCCCTGAGCCGCCCCGACACCGTCATCGCCAGCATCGACCTCGACTCGGACAACGCCGGGCCGCTCCTGCGTGCCGGCAAGGGGGCGGGTCAGCTCGACGAGTTCGGCGAGCGTTCCGTGGTGGCCAGCGACACGGTCGGCGGGACCCTGCTGGTGTACTCGACCTCGCCCGTCCGGCTGCATCAACAGTTCCCCGTCGCCGCGGCCCCGTGGGCGGTCGCGGAGGACACGTCCAGGGGACTCGTCTGGGTCACCTCCACGGGGACGAACACCGTCCAGGCGTACGATCTCGGCGACGGCGTCGGTATCCAGCGCGCGGACATCCCGACGGTGCGCCAGCCCGACTCGCTGGCGGTCACCGACTCGGGGACGGTGGTGGTCGGTTCCGCGGACGGGGCGGGCCTGCACCTCATCCGACCGACCCTCACCGAGCCGGCGAGCTGATCGCCCAGAAGACCCACGTCCCGCCCGGGGACGTTCACCGAGGAGGACCGTGTACGCACTGCTCAAGAAGGTGCTGTTCCGCTTTCCCGCGGAGCGGATCCACCACCTGGTGTTCGGCCTGCTCAAGCTCCTGACCCTGGTGCCCCCGCTCGGTGCCGTGGCTCGCCGGATCCTGGGTGTCCGGGACCCCGTGCTCGCCCAGGAGGTACTCGGTCGGACCTTCCCTGGCCCGCTCGGGCTGGCGGCCGGGTTCGACAAGAACGCCGCCGCCGTGGACTCGTGGGGCGCGATCGGCTTCGGGTTCAGCGAGGTGGGCACCGTGACCGCCTCTCCCCAACCGGGCAATCCCACCCCACGCCTGTTCCGGCTCGTCGAGGACCGGGCGATCCTCAACCGGATGGGGTTCAACAACCACGGGGCCGGTAACGCGGCCAACAACCTCCGTCGGCGCCGCAGCAGTGACCCGGTGGGGATCAACATCGGCAAGACCAAGGTGATCCCCGCGGAGGACGCGGTCCGCGACTACGTGGCCTCGGCGACGATGCTCACGGGTCTCGCCGACTACCTCGTCGTCAACGTCAGCTCCCCCAACACCCCGGGTCTACGGGATCTGCAGGCCGTCGAGTCGCTCCGGCCCATCCTCGCGGCGGTGCGGGACGTGGCCACGATCCCCGTCCTGGTGAAGATCGCGCCCGACCTGGACGACGCGGACATCGACGCGGTGACGGACCTCGTGCTGGAACTGGGGCTGGCGGGCATCGTCGCCACCAACACCACCATCTCGCGTGACGGACTGCGGACCCCCGCCGCGGCGGTCGAGGCACTGGGCGCCGGGGGCATCTCCGGCGCGCCGGTCGCCGCCCGGTCGCGGGAGGTCCTCTCGCGGATCCACAGACGCGCAGGCGGCCGCATCGTCATCATCTCCGTCGGTGGCATCGAGACGCCCGAGGACGTCTGGGACCGCCTCACCCACGGCGCGAACCTCGTCCAGACCTACACCGGGTTCATCTTCACCGGACCCACGCTCCTGCGCGGCACTAACCGGTTGGTGGCCAAGCGCCTCCGCCAGGGCGGGTTCGGGTCCCTGGCGGAGGCCGTCGGCTCGGCGGTGCGCTGAGCGCTACTGAGCGCTACTGCTCGAAGATCCCCGTCACCGTGCCGCGGGCCAGGCCCTGGCCGAACAGGTTGAACCCGACGAACGCGCACGAGGCGTCGTCACCGAGCTCGATCTCGTCGCCCACCGCGTGGACGGCGAGGATGTAGCGGTGCGGCCCGTGGCCCGCCGGCGGGGCCGCGCCCACGAAGCCCTTGAAGCCGGCGTCGTTGCGGACCACGACCGCGCCCTCGGGGAGGCCCGAGGTGTCGTCGCCCGTGCACGCGCCCTCGGGCAGTGAGGTCACCTCTGCCGGGATGTTGGCCACCGACCAGTGCCAGAAGCCCGACGCGGTGGGGGCGTCCGGGTCGAAGACGGTGACCACGTAGGTCCTCGTACCCTCCGGACCCGCGCTCCAGCTCACCTGTGGCGACCTGTCCTCGCCGCCCTCGACACCCATCTTCCCGCCGAGCTGCGCGGCCGACAGGGTGGCACCCTCGGTGAACGACTCGCTCGTCACCTTGAGGGCCGGTAGATCCGGGAGTGCGGCGTAGGGGTCGGGCACACGGAAGTCGGTCATCGTCATCCTCCTGCGATCGTGGCGGTGTGGAGTGGTCCTCCATCCGGTCACGTCCCTGTCTACCAGCCCTGTCTACCAGCGATGACCCGGCGGTGGGAGCCGCGGCGGGACCCCGATTTGGTCCACGGTTCGGGCATCGGCTAATGTCATTCCTCGCACGACCAAGCCGGACACGAGCCGGTGGAGGTCACCAGTGTGCGAGCGCGAGTGGCGGAATGGCAGACGCGCTAGCTTGAGGTGCTAGTGTCCTATTAACGGACGTGGGGGTTCAAGTCCCCCCTCGCGCACACTGTGTCGAGACAGTAGAAGTGGCCCCGGATCCGTGAGGATCCGGGGCCCACTTGTTTCTGGGTGAGTTCTGCTGGGGAGGTCGCCCGATGGCCCGCACACCCCGCACACCGCCCCCCGCTCAGCAGCAGCTCATCGACCGCCTGCGCGAACTCCTCGTCGATGAGCCGGTGACCCGCGAGGTGTCGATGTTCGGCGGCCACTGCGTCATGGTGTCCGAGAAGATCGCGGTCAGCGCCGGACGGGACGGGTCACTGCTCGTGAGGGTCTCCCCCGACCGGCACGATGAGCTCATGGCCCTGCCCGGCGCGATCCGGGCCGAGATGGGCGCCGGGCGGGACATGGGGCCCGGGTGGATCACCGTGGAGCCGTCGTCGATCGCGACGGACGATCAGGTGGCCGGGTGGCTCGCGCCGGCCCCGGAGTACAACCGTTCGGTCACCGGCGGGACGCCGTGAGGGCGAGCGCCGGCCGACCGGGCGATGCGGCGGGACGGGCCCTGGCAGCTGCCGCCCGCGCCGCAGACCGGGGCCTGGACGCCCTGGGGCTGGCTCCGCCGCCCCTGGACCTGCCGTCGGAGGTCCGAGCCGATCTCGACGGGTTCTTCGCGGGCACGATCGACCCCACGCCGGTCGTGATCCGCCGCGGCCACGTTCCGGGAGTCCCACACCGGCGTGCGTTTGCGCTGCCGGGCCTGATCTATCTCGGCGCCGACCCCGGGATCGTGGTCATGACCGACCCCGGCCCCACGCGGCTACGGGCCACCCCGACCCTGGTGCACGAACTGACCCACATCTGGCAGGGCCGGTACCTCGGCCCGAGCTACGTGGTGCGGGCGTTGAGCGAGCAGATCCGCCTGGGCCGGCGCGCCTACGACTGGCGGGCGGCATTCGCCCGCGGCGTCCACGACGCCCCCGCCGGCCAGGGCCCGGGCGTGCTGCCCGTGGAGGCCCACGCCCAGCTGGTGTCCGAGGCGTACGCCGCGGGGCACGGCTTCTCCCCCGCCGTCGTCCTCTCCGGGCGGGACGGTCACGTGCGGGCGGTGGACGAGGTCCTCACCGGGCTGCGTGCCGGCGACGCGTCCACCCTGCGGGGGCGGACGGTTTAGGGACCGGCCACCTCGTCGTCGTACCGTAACGGGGTGACCGGCATCGACCCAGACAGTTTCGATCCAGGCGGTATCGACCCGAGCAGTATCGACCCGAGCGGTATCGACCCGGGCGACCTCGAGATCTGCCTGCGCGTCCTCGACCAGGCCGCCGCGCTCGGCGAGGACCACCCCGACTCCATCCGGGTGCAGCGGTCGGTGGGCCACATGTTCAAGCTCCTCAAGAAGACGCGCCGCGCCGAGGTGCGTCGCGCCCGCCAGGAGGCGGACAAGGCCGTCATCGAGGCCACCGCGACCGGCTCGCCCACCCGAATCGACGACGAGACCGCCGGCATCCGCCTGGTCTCCAACACCCCGGGCGCCGTCGCCGGCCACCTCCAGCGCGCGATGGCGTGCTACGTCTGCAAGCAGCGCTTCACCCAGGTCGACGCCTTCTACCACCAGTTGTGCCCGAGGTGTGCGGCGCTCAACCGCGCCCGGCGGGATCCCGAGATGGACCTCACCGGCCGGCGGGCCCTGCTCACCGGTGGCCGCGCGAAGATCGGCATGTACATCGCCCTCATGCTGCTGCGGGCCGGCGCCGACGTCACCATCACCACCCGCTTCCCCCGCGATGCCGCCCGCCGGTTCGCCTCGATGGACGACCACTCCGAGTGGGCCGACCGCGTGCACGTGATCGGCGTGGACCTGCGCGACCCCGCCCAGGTGGTGGCGCTGGCTGACGAGGTCGCCGCCGGCGGCCCACTGGACATCCTCATCAACAACGCCGCCCAGACCGTGCGCCGCTCCCCCGGTTCGTACTCCGGGCTCGTCGAGGGCGAGTCGGCCGCACTCACCGGCCGCGCCGCCGACATCCCCGTGGTCACCATGGGCCGCACCTCCGAACTTCACCCGGCCGCACTCATGGGCGGAGAATCCGCGCTGATCGGGTCAGAGGAGGCCGAGCGCGAGGCCGACCACATCGCGACGCTGGCACTGCAGGCCGGCTCGTCGTCGCTGGAGCGGATGGCAGCCGGAACCGCCATCGACGCCGGCGGGTTGCTGCCGGACGTGGTGGACCACAACAGCTGGGTGGCCACGGTCGAGCAGGTCGAGCCGATGGAGATGCTCGAGGTGCAGCTCGCCAACTCGGTGGCGCCGTTCATCCTCGTCTCCCGCCTGCGCCCCGCCATGGCGGCCTCGAAGGCGCGCCGCAAGTACGTCGTCAACGTCTCCGCCATGGAGGGACAGTTCTCGCGGCGCTACAAGGGCGCCGGCCACCCGCACACCAACATGGCCAAGGCGGGCCTCAACATGCTCACGCGCACCTCCGCTGAGGAGATGTTCACCGAACACGGCATCCTCATGACCGCCGTGGACACCGGCTGGATCACCGACGAGCGCCCGCACACCACCAAGGCCCGGCTGCACGAGGAGGGCTTCCACGCGCCCCTCGACCTCGTCGACGGCGCCGCCCGCGTGGTGGACCCGATTGTCCGCGGCGAGGCCGGTGAGGACCTCTACGGCTGCTTCCTCAAGGACTTCGAGCCCAGCCCGTGGTGAACGTCGACGCCGCCGTGAACGTCGACGCCGCCCGCCGGATCCTCGCCGACGAGCTGCTGCCCACGATCCGCGCCGCGGTGGCCGATCTCGGCGGCGACGGGCCCGACACGCTGGTGCACTCGCGGCCCACCGACGAGGGTTCCGAGTGGCCCACCAACTCCGCCGCCGCGCTCGTCCACCACCTGTGCGGGGTGCTCGCCTCCTGGGGTGCGGCCTGCCTGGGTGGTGAGGACATCGTCCGGGATCGTGACGCGGAGTTCGCGTTCACCGGACCGGTGGGGCCGGAGCTCGACCGGCTGGGCGCCCTGATCGACCGACTTCCCGGATGGGTCGCCGCGGCGGTCGAACGGGGCGATCTGGCCACTCCCGCCGGGACCACGGTCGACGTCGACGCCGCGCGCCGGGCGGGGACCTTCACCCCGGAGTGGGTCGTGGGCCACATCCTGCACGAGGTCGCCGCCCACACCGGCCAGGTGCAGGTGACCCGCGACGTCCTGCTGTCCCGGGGCCGCTCGCGGTGAGCCGCACCCCGGTGCTGCTCGACTGCGACCCGGGCATCGACGACGCCCTGGCGATCGCCTACCTCGTGGCCGAGCACCTCGCCGGGCGGATCGACCTGACCGGTGTGGTGTGCACGGCCGGCAACGTCGGTTTGGACGACACGGTCGTCAACGCGTGTGCGTGGCTGGACCTCGCGGGCGCGCCGGGGCTCCCGGTGGCCGCCGGGGCGCCCGGCCCGATCGCCGTGCCCCACGTGCTGACCCCCGAGACGCACGGCCCCCGCGGGGCTGGGTACGCGGAACTGACGACGACGAGGGCGACGACGACGAGGTCGGTCGATCCGCGCGACGGTGCGCGACTCTGGGTGGACGCGGCGCGCGCCCATCCAGGTGAGCTGGTGGGGATCGTGACCGGCCCCTCGTCCACGCTGGCCCATGCCCTGGCACTCGACCCCGCACTCCCCCGGTTGCTGGGCGGGCTGGTGGTGATGGGCGGGACGTTTCGTGGGCATCCGGGCAACACCACGCCGGTCAGCGAATGGAACGTCGACGTGGACCCCGAGGCCGCCGACCGCGTGTGCCGGGCGTGGGAGGACGCGCGCGCCGCCGATCCCGCGGTGCCGACCCCGCTGTGGTGCGGGTTGAACCTCACCGAACGCGCGGTATGGACCCCAGAGCGGTCGGAGTGGCTGCTCGAGGCCTCGGATTCCCCGCTGGCGCAGCGGCTGACCGAGGCCCTGCGGTTCTACTTCGAGTTCCACGACTCCGTCGGGGAGGGATACCTGGCGCAGGTCCACGACCCGTTCGTCGCGTGGTTGGCCCTGCACCCGGAGGCCGTGGTGGCCGCGCCGGCGAACGTGCGGGTCGAGTGCGCTGGCGAGCACACCCGTGGCATGACGGTGGCGGACGTCCGCGGGCACCGGGGCCGGGTGGACAACGCCCGCATCGCGACGGACGTGCGTGTCCCGGGCGGGCCGGACGCGGTCCTGGACGAGATCTGCGCGGCGATCGTCTCGGTGGCGGGCCGGCCCGGCTAGTTGTCCGGCCGCGTGAAGTTCCGGGTCGGCGGTGCCGGGTCGGGAACGCACTCGGCGGTGGCGTGCCCGCGCAGCGAGGTCGCGCACGCCACGCCGGCCGCGGCGCCGGTGCCCACGGCGATCGGCACGAGCTGCAGGCCGGTCACGATGTCGCCGGCGGCGTACACGCCGTCGACGCTGGTCAGCTGCATCGCGTTGACGGTGAGACCGCCCTCGTCGTCCAGCTCGCAGCCCAGGGACGTCGCGAGCTCGTTCGTCGGGTGGTGCGCGTAGGAGAAGAACACCTTCGACCCCGCGATCACCCTCCCGTCCGCGAGCCGGACCCCTTCCAGCTGGCCGGGGTCGCCGACGAGCTCCCGGGCGACCCCGTCGATCACCTCTATGTCGTGCTCGGCGCAGGCGGCCCGCTGATCGTCGTCGAAGGCCGGGTCGGAGTCGCTCTCGGTGACGATGACCACCTCCGACGCCCAGTCCAGCAATTCGGACGCGTAGGCGGGCACATGCGCGCCCACGCCGAGCACGATGATCCGCCGGCCGGCGGCGGTGAGGCCGTCGCAGGCGGGACAGTGGTGCACGTCGACCCCGTAGTGGTCGTCGATCCCCGCGAGTTCGGGTAGCCGGTCGCGCACGCCGGTGGCGAGGATGATCCGCCTGGCGGTGACCGTGACGGGGTTCTCGTCACCACCATCCGTTGTGGCGCCGGGTGCGATTCGGGCGACGAACCGGTCGTCGGATTTCCTGACCAGGTCGGTGACGACTCCACCGAGTCGTCGGACGGTCGGGTACTCGCGAAGACCCTCGTCGACGTCGGCGTAGAACTCGGCGGGTGTGGTGGGGCCGGTGCCGAGCATGCCGTGGATCCGCTGCGCCTCGAGATTGCGCTGGCACCCGGCGTCGACGAGCAGGGTGGAGCGCTGATACCGGCCGACCCAGGTGGCGGCCGACAGGCCCGCCGGGCCCCCGCCGATCACCAGGACGTCCACGGCCTCCGGCGGGTGGTCGTCCACGGCGTCGGACCCGGGGTCGGTGGGGGCGTCGGTCATGGCTCTCCGATCGGGAAACGGGTGTTGCCACCCTACGAAAACCGGTGCCGACCGACCACCGGCCCGCCCCCGGAGTGATCGGACCCGGAGGCGCGGGCGGTCGATGGACGGAACTAGAACCGGTGTTAGGCTCCTCCGGATGTTCCGGGCGGCCTCTGGGCCCTCCCGGACACCGCCGTCATCCCACCTCACCGCCCCGGGAGAGTCCATGAGGTCTGTCGCCACCGCCCTGATCGTCGTCGCGGGCGGGGCGGTCGTCGCCGGGGTCTCCGCACGTCGCGCAGCGGTGGCCTCCGGCGAGGCCGAGCCTGCGGTGGCCACCGTCCGGAACGCCGTGGCCACCGCGCGGGAGACCGTGCGTAGGCGGATCCGGCAACGCGCCGAGGTGACCGTACCGGCGGCAGGCCCCGGTGCGGCGTCCTCCGAGGGTGCGGGCCACGCGACGGCCACCCGTTCGGGATACCCGGCGGGCAGGGACGCGACTTCGGCCGGCTCGGCGCCACGCCGACTCGCCGGGGCCCGGGGATTCGTCCCCGCCCTCGAGGGGATCCGTGGCCTCGCGGCCGTCGGGGTGCTGACCACCCACGTCGCCTTCGTCACCCGCGCGTCCACCGGGTCACCCGTCAAACGGCTGTTCGGGCGACTCGACCTGGCGGTCGCCGTCTTCTTCGCCAAATCCGGGTTCCTGCTGTGGCGAGCCCACGCCGCCCACGCGCGCAGGGACGAGCCGGGAACCGCCCGGCCGACCCGCGAGTACCTCCGCTCGCGTCTCGTGCGGATCCTGCCGTCGTACGCGGTGCTGGTCGCCGCCGCGATGCTGCTGCTCGAGCAGAACCACGTCAACGGCCCGGATTCCTGGATCGCCAACCTGACCCTCACGCAGATCTACACGTCGAACTTCCTCGTCGCCGGGCTGACGCACGCGTGGTCGCTGGCCGTGGAGATGGCGTACTACCTCGCCTTCCCGCTGCTGTGGACCGCGATGAAGGACCTGCGCGGCGACTCCGCCCGGTGGCGTATCCCGGCGATCGCCGCGTTCGGTGCCTCGGGTCTCGTGTTCCCGATGCTCCCGTGGCACGCCCTCGGCATCCTGCCGGCCGACGTCAACGTCCAGATCCTCCCGCCGTCGTTCGCCGCCTGGTTCGCCGCGGGGATGCTGCTGGCCGAGGTCGTCACCGCGCCCCCCGGCACGCTCGCCCGGATGTGTCGCGATCGACTCGCGAGGTGGGGGTGGTGGATCGCCGGCGGCGCTGCCCTGGTCGCCACCACCGTTCCCGGATGGTTCTCCGAGGGATTCGTCCACCCGGGCCCCGTCGAGTTCGCGGCCCGGACCGGTCTGGCGGGCACGATGGCGTTCCTCGTCCTGGCCCCGGTGGTCCTCGCCCCGGAGGGCACGCGGTTCCCGGTCCTGGAGTCCGCGCCGTTGCAGAAGGTCGGCACCTGGTCGTACGGAATCTTCCTGTGGCATCAGCTCGTCCTGCACGCAGCGTTCCCCCTCACCCGCACGCGGCTATGGGACCAGCGGATGGGGGTCATCTGGCCCGTCACCGTGGCCGGCTCGCTGGCCGCGGGCGCAGCGAGCCACCGGTTCATCGAGGAACCGGCACGAAAGCTGCTCTCCCCGCACGCCTGAATTCGGCGCCGTGTTCTCGTAGGGTGAGCGCACAAGCGCGGACACGCGCACGCTCACGACGAAGGAGAACAGCTATGGGTTACATCGGCGGCGGAGTGGTCCTCGTGGTGCTCGGCGCGATACTCATGTACGCGGTCGAGATCAGCATTCCGGGTATCGACTCGAACACCCTCGCGGTGATCCTGATGGTGGCCGGTGTGGTGCTCTTCGTGATCGGTCTGCTGTTCGCGATGCGCTCGCGGAGCCGTCGGGTGCCGGACGAACGGTACTGAACCGGAGCGTCGGCCGGCTCGGAGTCGGCATCTGTCGTCTCCCCCGTCATCTCCTGTCTGACTCCATTCGCGTCCGCGTCGTTCACAGACGAGCTGTCGCGTGTGGGTGAGCATGCCGGCGTGTGCATCCGACCCTGACGGCTGTGAGCCTCGTGTGCCCGCGAGAGTGTAGTCGCGCGGCCTCTGAGACAGCCGCGGGCGACATCTCCTGCGCGGATGCCCCGGGAGCGGAATCCGCGAGCGCGGAGATTCATTCTGCGGACCTGTCGATCTTCGGGTGCCCGTTCGTCATGAAGGTGTCGGCGCACTTCACCGCGGCCGGCATCCACCAGTCACAGTCAGGAGATTGACATGAAGTACGTGCTTCTACTCTTCGGCAACATCGACGACGTCCGGTGCGGGGAGGCCGGGCCGGAGGGGGCCGTCGAGGGGCCCGGACCGGAGGCGTTCATGGCGTTCGATGCCGAACTCGAGGCTGCGGGGGTCCTCGCCGGCGGTTTCGCCCTGCACGACCCGGAGACCGCGGTCAGTCTCGCCGCCCCCGCCGGTGGCGGCGACCCCGTCATCACCTCGGGTCCGTTCGCGGAGAGCCGCGAGTTCGTCGGGGGCACGATCATCATCGACGTGCCCGACATCGACGCGGCGCTCGCGTGGGCGCGGCGATGCCCGGGAGTGCATGGTGGCCGGGTCGAGGTCCGGGCCATCGCAGAGTACTGACGGACGCCGGGCACCGGTGACCGAGGGACCAGGAGACGCCGTGGGCACCGAGCGCGGGGCGCCCGGTGACCGCCGACCCGGGGAGTGCGAGAGCGCGGCCCCGGGTCTGGCGGTTCGCGACGTGCTCGGCGCGCTGCGCCGGGAGGACCGCCCGCGACTGCTCGCGGCTCTCGTGGCGCGGTTCGGCGACCTCGACCTCGCGGAGGACGCGACGCAGGACGCCTTCGCGGCCGCGCTGGAGAAGTGGCCGGTCACCGGTGTGCCGGACAAGCCCCTGGCCTGGCTCATGACCACCGCGGCGCGGAAGGCGATCGACCGACTCCGGCGACAGCGGGCTCTGACGGAGCGGTTGGCCCGGCTGCACGTCGAGCAGGAACACCGGGTGGCCCGTGCGGTGGAGGTCTCGCCCGCGGATCCGGACGAAATCCCGGATGAGCGTCTCGAGCTGTTCTTCGCCTGCTGCCACCCCACCCTGAGGGTCGAGGAGCAGGTCGTGCTTACGCTCCGGTACCTGGCGGGGCTGACCACCGCCGAGATCGCCCAGGCGTTCCTGGTGCCGGTGCCCACGATGCAGCAGCGGCTGGTCAGGGCGAAGAGGCGGATGCGGGTCACCCGGATCCCGGTGCGGGTACCCGGGAGCGCGGAGCTTCCCGACCGGCTCTCGGCCGTTCTCACCGTGATCTACCTCGTCTTCTCCGAGGGGTATGCCGCGACCGAGGGGGCGAGTCACCTGAGGACGGATCTGACGCAGGAGGCGATCCGGCTGGCCCGCATCGTCCACCGGTTGATGCCCACGCAGTCGGAGGTCACCGGTCTGCTGGCGTTGATGGTGCTGATCGAGGCACGGGCGCCCGCACGGACCGGTCGCGACGGGATGCCCGTTCCCCTGCCGGACCAGGACCGCCGCACGTGGGACCGTCTTCTGCTGGAGGAAGGCCTGTCGCTCGCACAGCAGGCTGCCGCGGGCGGCCCGGGCCCGTACTCCGTTCAGGCCGCCATCGCCGCCGTGCACGCCGAGGCCCCGGACTTCGCGTCGACGGACTGGCGGCAGATCGTGGCCCTCTACGATGTGCTCGTGATCCTCGCTCCCGGCCCGGTGGTCCGGATGGCGCGGGCGGTGGCCCTCGGGCGACGAGACGGGCCGGAGGCGGGGATCGCCCACCTGGACGAGTTGTCCGCGGACCCGGCGCTCGCCGAGCACCATCCGTTCCACGAGGCGAGGGCGGTCACCCTGGAGTTGCTCGGGCGTCCGGAGGAGGCGCGTCGGGCGTGGGCCCGCGCCCACGCACTCGCCCGCAACGAGGCCGAGCGTGACTACCTCCTGCAGCGCTGGTGGGACGCCTGAAGCTCGTGCGTCGCGTAGCTCGACTCGCCTTCCCTTCCCCCTCGACCCAAGGCAGGTTAGGCTAACCTCACGCCGCGACCTTCAGGTGTCGGCGCCGCATCCCCGAGGAGGTTCCCACATGACCGCCAGTCCGCTCCCCCAGCACGACCGGGACCCCGAGTCCGTCGCCGGGCACTGGCTCCTGGCGCGTATGGGCAAGAAGGTCCTTCGTCCGGGCGGTAAGGAACTGTCCGGCTGGCTCGTCTCGGCCACCACCGTGACGGGCAAACGCGTAGTGGAGTTCGCTCCCGGACTGGGGTTGACAGCGACACTGCTGCTCGACGAGAGCCCGGCCTCGTATGTGGGCGTGGACTCGGATGCCGACGCCGTCGCCGTCGCGCGCCACGCAATCGGAGGCCGGGGTGAACTGGTGGTGGCGACTGCCCAGGAAACCGGTCTGGAGACCGCGTCCGCCGACATCGTCGTGGGCGAGGCCATGCTCACCATGCAGGGCGACTCGGCCAAGCGGCAGATCGTGGCCGAGGCCAGCCGGGTGCTCGGGACGGACGGGCGGTACCTGGTCCACGAACTGTGCCTGGTCCCCGACACCCTGGACGACGAGATCAAGACGGGTATCCGCAAGGACCTCGCCCGTTCGATCCGGGTGAACGCGCGGCCACTGACCGTAGCGGAGTGGACCCACCTGTTCGACGAGGCCGGCTTCGAGGTCGAGAGCACCCAACTCCGCCCGATGGCGTTGCTTCAGCCCCGCCGTGTCCTCGCCGACGAGGGCATCGTCGGCGTGGCCCGGATCGTCCGAAACCTCCTCCGCGACGCCGACGCCCGCCGACGGGTTCTCGCCATGCGCAGGACCTTCGTCGCGCACGATCAGCACATGAGCGCCGTCGGGTTCGTACTGCGCAAACGCTGACCGCGCCGCGGCACACGAAATCCGCTACTCCCCCTCCGGATCCGCTACCCGATTCCGAGTAGCAGATTGGCAGTGCGAGTAGCGGATTTGGTGTGGGCGGTCGGGGGCGGTGCGAAGCCTGCGCATTGCGCACTGCGCAAGACGGTGCCCGGCGGGGCTCAGGAGTCGAAGGCGTCGATGATGGCCTGCGCCGCGAGGGCCGCGGTGAGCGTGCCCTCGCGGACCTGTTGCTCCACTTCCGGGGCGATCCTGCGCACCTCCGGATCGGCGGCCAGCCGGGCCATCAGCGTGTCGTGGACCATGGACCACGTCCAGTCCACCTGCTGACGCGCCCTCCGCGCCTCCACCTCGCCGATCCCGTTCATCGTGTCCTGATGCGAGCGGACGGCGTCCCAGAAGCGGTCCAGTCCCTCGGCCTCCAGTCCCGACATGGTCAGGACGGGCACCTTCCACACCGCGTCGGCAGGACGCACCAACCGTAGGGCGGCCCCGAGTTCGCGGGCGGCCCGCGAGGCGTCCTTGACGTGCGGGCCGTCAGCCTTGTTCACCGCGACGATGTCCGCCAACTCGAGGACACCCTTCTTGATGCCCTGCAGCTGGTCGCCGGTGCGGGCGAGGGTGAGGAACGTGAAGCAGTCGACCATCCCGGCCACCGTCACCTCGGACTGGCCGACACCGACGGTCTCCACGAGGATCACGTCGAACCCGGCGGCCTCGAGCAGGACCATCGTCTCCCGCGTGGCCTTGGCCACGCCCCCGAGCGTGCCGGACGTGGGCGAGGGCCGGATGTAGGCCCTCGGTTCCGTGGACAGGGTGGCCATGCGGGTCTTGTCACCGAGGATCGAACCCCCGGTGCGGGTGGACGACGGGTCGACGGCGAGGACCGCGACCTTGTGACCCTGCTCCACCAGATACAGGCCGAAGGACTCGATGAACGTCGACTTGCCGACCCCGGGCACCCCGGTGATGCCGATCCGCAGCGCCCCACCGGCGTGCGGCAGCGCGCCCAGCAGGAGCTGTTGGGCCTTCTCCCGGTGTGCCGGGTTCGTGGACTCCAGCAGTGTGATCGCGCGGGCGAGGATCGGCCGGTAGTCCTCGAGCACGCCGGCGAGCAGTGCGTCGACATCGATCTCGCGCCGCGGACGCGGCCCGGTGGCCGAGGGCACCGGGCCACGCACCGAGCCGGTGCCGGCCGTGGTCGACAGACTGCCCGACAGGTTGCCCGAACCGGCCGGGTCGGGTCCGGAGCCGAGGCGGGTCAGGACGTCACCTCCGAGCCGGCCCCCTCACCCGGGGCGGCCGACGAGAGGTCGTGGCCGAGCTCGCCGGCGAGGGCATCGAGCAGCCCGATCGCAGCTTCGGCGATCACGGTGCCCGGCGGGTAGATCGCGGCGGCCCCGGCATCGTAGAGCTCCTGGAAGTCACCCGGCGGGATGACGCCACCGACCGTGACCATGATGTCCTCGCGACCCACCCCGGCGAGCGCCGAACGCAGTGCGGGTACCAGGGTCAGGTGACCCGCGGCCAGGGAGGACACGCCCACGACGTGCACGTCGGCGTCGGCGGCCTGCTGGGCCACCTCCTCCGGCGTCTGGAACAACGGGCCCATGTCGACGTCGAACCCGAGGTCGGCGAACGCGGTGCCCACGACCTTCTGGCCGCGGTCGTGGCCGTCCTGTCCCATCTTGGCCAGCAGGATGCGGGGACGGCGTCCCTCCTGCTCGGCGAACGCGTCGGCCATCCGCATGGCACGGGTGACGTTGTCCACGGCGCCCTCCTTGGTGACCTCCTGCCGGTACACACCGGACAGGGTCTTGATCTCGGCCTTGTGACGACCGTAGACCTTCTCCAGCGCGTCGGAGATCTCCCCGATGCTGGCGTACGCGCGGGCCGCGTCGATCGCGAGGGCGAGGAGGTTGTCGTCCATTTCGCTGCTCGCCCCGCCGGAGGCGGCCTCGGTCAGGCGGGCCAGGGCCGCCTGGCAGGCGTCCTCGTCCCGTTCCGCCCGCAGCTTCTCCAGTTTCGCCAGCTGCTCGGTGCGGACCCGGGAGTTGTCGACCTTGAGGACGTCGATCTCCTGATCCTCGGTCACGACGTACTTGTTCACGCCGATCACGGGCTGACGACCGGAGTCGATGCGCGCCTGGGTCCGGGCGGCGGCCTCTTCGATGCGGAGCTTGGGGATGCCCTCCCCGATCGCCTGGGCCATGCCGCCGGCCTCCTCGATCTCGAGGAGGTGCAGACGGGCCTTGTCGGCGAGCTGGGCGGTGAGCCACTCGATGTAGTACGAACCGGCCCACGGGTCGATCGGCCGCGTGGTCCCGGACTCCTGCTGCAGGAGCAGCTGTGTGTTCCGGGCGATCCGCGCGGAGAAGTCGGTGGGCAGTGCCAGGGCCTCGTCGAGGGCGTTGGTGTGCAGCGACTGCGTGTGGCCCTGGGTGGAGGCCATGGCCTCGATGCAGGTCCGCGCGACGTTGTTGAAGACGTCCTGCGCGGTCAGGGACCACCCCGACGTCTGCGAGTGGGTCCGCAGCGACTTGGACTTGGCGTTCTTCGGCCCGAACTTCTCGACCAGCTCGCTCCACAGCAGACGCCCCGCGCGCAGCTTGGCGATCTCCATGGAGAAGTTCATGCCGATGGCCCAGAAGAACGACAGGCGGGGCGCGAACTTGTCGATGTCCAACCCGGCGTCCAGACCGGCGCGGAGGTACTCCACGCCGTCGGCCAGCGTGTACGCCAGCTCGAGATCGGCCGTCGCACCGGCCTCCTGGATGTGGTAACCGGAGATGGAGATCGAGTTGAAGCGCGGCATCATCTTCGACGTGTAGGCGAAGATGTCCGAGATGATCCGCATGGAGGGCTTGGGCGGATAGATGTAGGTGTTGCGGACCATGAACTCCTTGAGGATGTCGTTCTGGATGGTCCCCGCGAGCTGGTCCGGCGTCACCCCCTGCTCCTCGGCGGCCACCACGTAGAACGCGAGGATCGGCAGGACGGCGCCGTTCATCGTCATCGACACCGACACCGACGACAGGTCGATGCCGTCGAACAACTCGCGCATGTCCAGGATGGAGTCGATCGCCACCCCGGCCATGCCGACGTCGCCGGCGACCCGCGGGTGATCGGAGTCGTACCCGCGGTGCGTGGCCAGGTCGAACGCGACCGACAGGCCCTTCTGGCCGGCTGCGAGGTTGCGCCGGTAGAAGGCGTTGGACTCGGCGGCCGTGGAGAACCCCGCGTACTGGCGGATGGTCCACGGCTGGTTGACGTACATCGACGGGTAGGGCCCGCGGAGGAAGGGTGCCGCACCCGGCACCGTGTCCAACGGGAAGGGGGTGACCTCCTCGCCGTCGTCGGTCGGGGCGGTGCCCGCCTCCACGGCGTCACGGTCGGCCTTGGTGTAGACGCGCTTGACGTCGATACCCTCCGGCGTCTCCCACGTCGGGTCCGCGTCGACGCCGGGACCCACCTCGTGGTCGGCCGTGGTCTCGACACCGTCCGGCAGGGGCGCCCCCTCGGAGGTCTCCCGCAACGGGGTGGTGCTGAAATCGGGGAACGTCGTCATGTCACTGCACTCCCAGCTGGTCGAGGAGGGTGGTCAGGGCGGCGACGGCATCGATGCCGAGGGCCAGGTACCCGTCCGGGCGGTCGGTGGCGTCGGCGGGGAAGCCCTTCTCGGCGCCGGCGAGGTACACCGTCGACACCCCGGCGTCCCGGAGGGCGCGGACGGCGTCGGCGCCCTCGGTCGCGTAGCGCTTGTCCGCGCCGCAGAGCACGGCGATCCGCTCGCCCTCGTGCGCCCCGGCGTACTGCCCGGCCTCGGTGACGACCGGATTGCGTGCCTCGATGCCGCCGGCGGCGAGCAGGTTGGCCACGAACGTCACGCGGGGAGTCGTCTCGGCCTGGGGGCCGAGGCCCGCGATCAGGACGGTCGGGCGGGAGCCGGTGGCCTCCAGGTGCGCGTCGGACCGGTCCCGCAGGTCCTCGAACGCGCGGCCGTAGCGGTAGTCGTCGCCGCCACGGCGGGAGGCGTCGAGGGGCTGCTCGTCGAGATTGGGGAATTCGGACACACCGGTGATCGGGGCCGTGCGGTGGGCGATGTCGGCGTCGCGTGCCTCGCGTACGCGGGCGATGGCGTCGGCGACGGTGCCCGAGGAGATCGCGGCGGTCAGGCCGCCCTCCGCCTCGATCGTCTGCAAGGCCGACCACGCGGCGTCGGCGAGCGCGTCGGTGAGCGACTCGACGTACCAGGAGCCACCGGCCGGGTCCACGACGTGGCCGAGATGGGACTCCTCGAGCAGCAGGAGCTGGGTGTTGCGGGCGATACGCGCGGCGAAGGCTCGGGAGGTGCTCTCGAGGCCCCCCGGCACCGAGGCATCGAACGGGAGGACCGTCACCGAGGTGGCGCCGCCGACCCCGGCACCGAACGCGGCGAGGGTGGTCCGGAGCATGTTCACCCACGGGTCCCGGCGCGACATCATCGCCATGGAGGTCACCGCGTTCTGCGGAGCGCCACCGGCCTCGGGAGCGCCGAGGAGTTCGGCGACGCGGGCCCACATGAGCCGTCCCGCGCGGAACTTGGCGATCGACGCGAACTGGTCATCGGTGGCGGCGAGCCGGAACGAGACCTGGCGCAGCGCGGCGGCGGCGGACAACCCCGCCGTCATCAACGCACGCACGTACTCCAGCCCGGCGGCCACGGCGTAGGCCAACTCCTGGGCGTCGCCGGCGCCGTCGGCGTGGAAGACCGTGCCGTCGGCGACGAAGGTCCGGATGGTCTCCTCGCGCTCCGTGACCCGCGTGGCCAGCTGCACCGCGGAGTCGAGCTCGATCGTTCCGGTCCCCGCGTAGGCGGCGGTCACGGGCGCGGCCCCCAGGTCGGCGATGACGGCGGCGCGGTCGACGACCCCGTCACCTGCGGTGCGGCGCTCGTCGAGCAGGGCGAGGAACGACTCGGCGACCTCGACCAGGCGGGCACCGGAATCGAAGGTGACCGGGGCCAGATCCAGGTAGACGTCCTTGAGGACCGCGCCCAGCTCGGCGGGCTCGGCGGACAGCCACAGTGCCGAGACACCCTGGTTCAACAGGTCCAGGATCTCGGTGTTGACCTCCGAGGCCTCCCCCGTGACCTCGATGCGCGAGCTGACGTGCCAGCCGCTCTCCGGCAGCCCCGACCGGTCCCCGCCGCGGACGAAGGGGAACTGCCCGGGCGCGGGGCGCTCGGCGATCTCGTCCTCCCGCGTGTACAGCGGGTTGACCTCGATGCCGTCGCGTGTGGTGGCGACCAGTGCACGCCAGGCGTCCTCGGGCATGTCGGCGGGATCCTTGCGGGCGGCCTTCGCGAGGACGGCTCCCACAGAGGCGTACCAGGAGTGAAGGTCTGGACCTGTGGTCGAACTGGTCACCGGTACCTCGTTCTCTTGTGGAGTGAAGGGGGTCACCCCCGGACTCTAGTCCAGCCCCACCGGAGCCGGAACACGCCCTCGCGGTGAGGGGGACCTGCGGGGGACGACATCCGGACCACGGCGACTACAGTCGTCCCGGTGCGGAACCGGGTGTTGGCGTGGGTGGCGGCCGTCGCGCTGGTGGTCCTGGTCGCGACCCTCGTGCCGACCCCGGGGCTGGAGCAGTTCCGTGACTGGGCCACGCGACTGGGTCCGTGGTTCCCCGTTGCCTTCTTCGCCGCCTACGCGCTCGTCACTGTCTCGCCCATCCCCCGGTCGACCTTCACCTACACCGCCGCGGTCCTGTTCACCCCGGCCGTGGCCATCCCGTGGTCTCTCGTGGCCACCGGCATCGCGGCGACACTGGCGTTCGCCGGGGTCCGTCGCCTCGGTCACGACCGGACAGCCGCGTTGCGTGCGGATCCGCGGGTGGCCTCGATCGACGCACGACTGCGTCGGCGCGGGTGGCTCTCGGTGGGCAGTTTGCGGCTGGTACCCGCGGTGCCGTTCTCGGTGGTCAACTACGCCGCCGCGCTGACCTCGATCTCCTACCCGCAGTTCCTGCTGGCCACCCTCATCGGCAGTGCGCCCGGGACCGTCGCCGCGGTCCTCCTGGGGCATTCCCTGACCGAGGGTGACGGTACGGCCGCACTGTGGGCCACCGCTGGGTTCGCCCTGATCGGACTGGTGGGGATGGTCCTCGACGCCACGCTGCCGGTCAGGCCGGTTCGGTGACGAAGTCGACCAACCTCTCCACCGCTCCTAGCAACGCGGGTTCGATGTCCCGGTAGGTGCTCACGGAGGCGAGCACGTGGCGGAACCCGTCGGCGGGTTCGCCCCAGCCCAGCCGCCGGCAGATCCCCGTCTTCCAGTCCTCGCCGCGGGGGACCACCGGCCATTCGCGGATCCCCACGGCGGAGGGTTTGACCGCCTGCCAGATGTCCACGTACGGGTGGCCGGTCACGAGGACGTCCTGCCCCAGTCCGGCAACGATCCGCGATTCCTTGCTGCCCTCGACGAGGTGGTCCACCAACACGCCGAGTCTCGCCTGACGGGTGGGGCCGAACTCGGTGACCAGCGCGTGCAGATCGTCGATCCCGTGCAGCGGTTCGACCACCACGCCCTCGACCCGCAGATCGTGGCCCCAGATCTTCTCCACGAGCGCGGCGTCGTGGATGCCCTCGACCCAGATTCGCCCCGCGCGGGCCGTGCGGGCCCGCAGTCCCTCGACCTTCCGCGACCCCGACGCGGTGACCGCGGGCCCCCGCCGCGTTGCCGGGGCCGGCTTCCGCAGGGTGACCGGGGAGCCGTCGATGAGGAACGCCGAGGGGGTCATCGCGAAGAGGCGCACCCGACCGCGCCGGTCCTCCAGTTTGACGAACTCGCCGTCGTAGGACCGGTCGAAACCCACCACGGCGCCGCAGAACCCGGATTCGGCGTCCTCCACCACCAGGTCCCGTTCGGCGTCGACGACGGGGACCTCCGGGCGGTGGCGTCGCGCCGTGCCGGACAGGATGTCGGAGCCGTACATGTCTGCCATGGCCAGACACGGTAGCCGTCGCCGCGCCGGGGGTGCCGGCGGCACACCGCCGGTAGGATTGATCGTCATGTCCCGACCCCTCACCCGCAGTACCGCGCTGTCCCCGGCGTGGCCGCTGCCGCTGTACCTCCTGCGCACCGCGTGGGCGGATCAACCGTTCGACGAGTTGACCTCGTACGTCTCCGGCCTGGCGGAGTCGCACCTGTTGGAGATCGTCGGAGCGCCTGTCCCGATGCTCGCCGAGGTCTCCCCCGCCGCCGGCCCGGCAGGACTCCTGCCCGGGCTCGTCACGACGCTGCGGCGCGCCGGGCGTTCGTATCCGGCGCCGGAGGCGCTGTCCCTGCTCACGACGGCGCCCGGGGACTCCTCGAGCCTGCCGCCGGTCCCGTCGGTTCGCGCGGACGTGGCCGACGCCGGGTGGGGGATCCTCGTCCGCGACCCCGGCTCACGGGACGCCGTGTGCCTGACCTGCGTCCAACCGCATCCCGAGGTGCTGCGGTGGCGGGCGCGCGGGGTCCATGACTGCCCCGTCGCGCCCCAACCGGCCGGCCCCTCGGAGGCGCTCGCCGACCTGGGTGGAGCCGTCGTGGAGGCCGCCGACCTCATCGAACGCACCGCCGTACGCACCAACGACGTGGCCCGGATCGACATCCGTTCCCACGTCACCCGCCTGCCGGCCGGGCTCCCGTCCCGCGTCCTCGAGCTGGTGGACAGGATCGACCGGGTGGAGGCGATCACCTCCGTCGCGCTGGCACAGCCGGAGGTCGGGGTGGATCCCGCCGCGCGCGAGCCGGTTCTCCGGCGACTCGTCGCGGTGAAGGACGCCGCACGCCGGTCCGCGGTGGCCGCGGCCGGCGAGGCGGCGCTGAGAACCTTCTGACGACGCCCGGGGACCGGGACCGTCGGAGCGTCAGGTCACGCTCTCCGCGAGGGTGCCGGGCAACAGTCGACCGCGCACCGGGCGCCGTTCCGGGTACAGCCCAGGGACGGCACGTCACCGAGCCGCTCGATCCGCTCCCCCGTCTCGACCTCGTCGAGCATCTGCAGGATCATCTCGGTGAACTCGTGAGACGGGCCCGGGGTCGCGCACCGGGTGATGCGCACCCCGAGGTCGTCGGTGTCCTCGACGAGTTCGGTGTCGAGGTCCCAGATCACCTCGACGTGGTCGGAGATGAAGCCGACCGGGCACACCACGACGTCACGTATCCCCTGATGCGTCGCGAGGTCCCGGACGTGGTCCACGACGTCCGGTTCGAGCCACGGCACGCTCGGTGGCCCCGACCGGGACTGCCACACGACGTCGTACTCGTCCACCCCGGCCGCCGCGGCGACGAGACGCGCGGCATCGTTGACCTGACGGCTGTAGAGGTGACCGCCGAGTCTCTTGGGGCCGGCGGTGGCGTCGGCAGTGGTCGGGACGGAGTGTGCGGTGAACACCAGTCGGGGTTCTCCCCCCGTACCGACCCCGGCACCGTCGGAGTCGGCGTCGCGGGCCAGTTGCCGGGCGTCCTCGAGGGCACGTGACAGGTCGGCGGCGAAGCGATCGACGAACTTCGGGTGGTCGTGGAACTGTCCCAGGCGCACGAGCGTGGGAGCGTTCTCGACCGCGCCCCGTGCCCGCTCGATGTCCTCGTGGTACTGCCCGCACCCGGAGTATCCACCCCATGCCGAGGTGACGAACACCGCCGCGGTGCGGACGCCATCGTCTCTCATCCGCATGAGGGTGTCCTCGAGGTACGGGGTCCAGTTGCGGTTGCCGAAGTAGACGGGCAGGTCGCGGCCGCGGCGGGCCAGTTCGGCCTCGACATTCGCGATGATCTCGCGGTTGAGGTCGTTGATCGGGCTGCGGCCGCCCAGGTGGCGGTAGTGGGTGGCCACCTCCTCTAGGCGCTCCTGCGGGATCCCCCGGCCCCGGGTGACGTTCTCCAGGAACGGGATCACGTCCTCCTGCCCCTCCGGCCCGCCGAATGAGAGCACGAGCAGGGCGTCGACCTGCCCCACGGTGTCGACCTGCCCCGCGGTGTCGTCCGTCGATCCTGTCATGTCACTTCTCCTGTCCGCTGAACGAGACCGTCCCCGCGCCGCCGTCCGCGTAGATCACCGTGCCGGTCGTGGCGGTCATGAGGTCCGAGAGCAGGGCGACGGCCGTCGTGGCCACCGCGGTGGGGTCGTCGACGTCCCATCCCAACGGGGCCCGCCGGTCCCACTCGTCCTGCATCTGGTCCAGCTCGCCACCGGGTCCGAGTGCCTCCCCCGCGATCGCCTTCGCCGCGAGCGTCTTGACGGGCCCGGCGGCGATGAGGTTCGAGCGGATCCCCTCTGGACCCAGGTCGCGGGCGACATAGCGGTTGACCGCCTCGAGGGCGTTCTTGGCGACCGACATCCAGTTGTAGAACGGCATGGAGAACCGGGGGTCGAAGTCCAGGCCGATGATCGACGCACCGCGGTTCAGCAGGGGATGCACGGCCTTCGCCAGCGACGCGTACGAGTAGGCGGAGACCTCGAGTGCCACGGCCACGTCCTTCCAGGGCGCGTCGAGGAAGGGATCCCCGAGACAGCTGGGCGGCGCGAACCCGATCGAGTGCACGACGCCGTCCAGCGAGTCGGCGTGCTCCCGCACCCGGTCGGCCAGCGCGGCCAGATCGTCCTCACTCTGGACGTCCAACTCGATCACAGGCGGACGCTCGGGCAGGCGTTTGGCGATGGCTTTGACCAACGACGGGCGGCCGAAGGCGGTGAGGATGACCTGCGCACCGTGCAGTTGGCAGTGCTTGGCGATGTGGAACGCGATGGAGGCATCGGTGATGACGCCCGTGACGAGGATCGTCTTACCGGAGAGCAGCCCGGAGCCGGTCTCCACCTTCTCGCCCGTGTCGGTCTGGCTCATGTCAGTGCCCCATTCCCATTCCGCCGTCGACCGGGATCACGGCCCCGGAGATGTAGCCGGCGTCGTCACCGGCGAGAAAACTCACGATCCCGGCCACGTCTCCGGCCGACCCCTTGCGTCCGAGCGGGATCGCCGCGATCGCCTGCTCCTGCGTCTTGTCATCGAGACCGGCGGTCATGTCGGTGTCGATGAAACCCGGCGCCACGACGTTCGCGGTGATGCTGCGGGACCCGAGTTCGCGGGTGAGCGAGCGTGCCATGCCGACCAGACCGGCCTTCGACGAGGCGTAGTTCACCTGCCCCGCGGTGCCCGACTGCCCGACCACCGAACCGATGAAGATCAGGCGACCGAACCGGGCCCGCAACATCCCGCGGGAGGCACGCTTGGCCACCCGGAACGCGCCCGAGAGGTTGGCGTCCACCACGCTGGTGAACTGCTCGTCCTTCATCCGCATGAGCAGGGTGTCCTCGGTGGTCCCCGCGTTGGAGACCACCACCTCCACGGGGCCGTACTCGGCCTCGACGGCGGTGAAGGCGGCGTCGACCGAGTCGGGGTCGGTCACATCGCACTGCACTCCGAAGAGCCCTTCGGGGGCCCCGGACCCGCGGTGGGTGACGGCGACGCGGTGGCCGTCGGCATGGAGCCGCTCGGCCACCGCCCGCCCGATCCCGCGGTTACCTCCGGTCACGAGGACCGTTCGGGGGGTGGTGCCGGGCGTGCTCTCGGAAACCATGTCCCCCACCCTAGCGAGCCGGGGCGGGCGGTCCGGCGCTGGTCCGCACTCGGGTCCCGGTCGGTGTCACGGGATCCGCCGGTGCGCGGTCAGTGACCCGACCGCCGCGAGCATGGCCAGCAGGGTGCCGATGACGAGCCAGGGGCGGGAGGCGTCGGCCTTCTTCCACTCGTAGCCGATCTGTTCCTCGAGGGTGCGGTACACGGAGTCGAGTTCCTCGAGACTGGAGGCGGTGAAAAAGTCGCCCCCCGAGATGTCGGCGATCTGTCGCAGGGACGCGTCGTCGACGGGCACGGGCTGCGGCCTGCCCTGGATGTCGACGGTGCCGTACAGGGTGCCGAACGAGATGGTGGAGACGGGTATGCCGGCCTCCGAGGCCCGTTCGGCGGCGGTGAACGCGCCCCGCTCCTCGGTGGGGTCGGCGGGGACGGTCTCCTTGCCGTCGGAGAGCAGGACGATCCTCGCCGGGGGTGCCTGGTCGGGTCCGCCCAGGCTTTCGGTGAACGTGGTGATCGCCTGGGTGGCGGTGTAGATGGCCTCCCCGGTGGCGGTGCGCTCGTCGAGCCTGAGTCGCTCGACCGCGCGGACCACCGGTCCCCGGTCCGTGGTGGGGGCGACGAGCATCGAGGCGGTGCCCGCGTAGGAGACCAGGCCCAGGTTGACGCCCTGGGTGAGGTTGTTCGCGAAGGTCGTGGCGGCCTGCTGTGCGGCCTCGAGTCGCGACGGGGAGACGTCGGTGGCCTCCATGGACAGGGACACGTCGACGACGAGCATGACGGTCGCCCGGTTCCGTGGAACCTTCTGTTCGCGCTGTGGGCCGGCGAGGGCCACCACAAGGGAGAGCAGTGACAGCACCAGGAGCACGGCCGGGACGTGCGTGAACCAGCGGCGTCCTCGGCGATCGACGGTCCGGAGGACCCCGAAGTTGCCGAACCGCACGGTCCGGCGCTTCTTGGACCGCAGCGCGATGACGTATCCCACGGCGAGTGCCAGTGGAACGACCAGCAGGATCAGCCAGAGCGGATGCTGGAACTCGGACAGGCTCATCGCGTCGCCACCTCCTGCGTCCCGGGCCGGTCGTCGGGGAGGTCGCGGACGAGATTGTCGCCGGTCGGCAGGCCGCCCTGGCGGCGCACACCGACGAAGTCGATGACGTCACGGATCCAGTCACGGTCGGTCCGCAGGGCGAGGACGGGTGCGCCGCACCGCCGGAGCGCGGAGTGGACGCGGTCGCGTTGCTCACCGGCGGTTCGGCGGTAGTCGGCGGCGAGCGCGTCATCGACGTCGAGTTCGAGGACCTCCCCGGTGGCGGGATCCTGCAGCAGGGCGGCGCCCACGGCCGGGAGTGCGATGTCGAGTGGGTCCGCCACGTGGACGGCGAGGAACTCGTGGCGGGTGCCCAGGACGCGCAGCGACCGTTCCCAGTCCACCTCGGACAGGAAGTCGGAGATCACCACCACCAGGCCGTGCCGGCGAGCGGCGTTCCGGACGGCGTGGAGGCAATCGTCGAGCGAGCCCCCCGGCGTGACGCGTGGTGTCGACCGCGCCACCTCCTCCAGTAGGCGTCGGACGTGGTCCCGTCCGCCGGTCGCCCGCAGGACGCGTGGGCGTCCGTCCCCGGTGAGGACCATGCCGACCCGGCTACCACCGCCCGCCGAGAGGAAGCCGACGGTGGCGACGGCGGCCTCGACCAGTCGCCGCTTGGCTCCGTGCCGGCCCTCCACGTCGAGACTCGGCGAGAGGTCGACGACCAGCCACGTCTCGAGCTCGCGGTCGGCGATGGTCTGACGGATGTGCGGGACGGTGGTCCTGGCGGTGACGGACCAGTCCATCGTTCGGACGTCGTCCCCGGGTTCGTAGGCCCGCGCCTCCCCGGGCTCGGTGCCCGGCCCGGGCAGCAGTCCGCGGTGGTCGCCGTTGAGTACCCCGTCGAGACGGCGCGTGACGAGCAGTTCCAGCTGGGCCAGGGCCGCACGGGACGACGCGTCGACGGGGTCGTCGCGTCTGCCCTCGTCCGCGGCGGTCACCGTGACGGCGGCGGGCCGGCCTGGGCGGGAACCGCGCTGATCTGTGGGAGCGGTACGGCTTCGAGCACGCGTCGCACCACGGTGTCGGCGGTGACCTCGTCGGCCAGCGCGTCATAGGTCAGAACGAGACGGTGCCGGAGGACGGCCGGCAGGACGTCGATCACGTCCTGCGGCACCACGTAGTCGCGTCCCCGCACCAGGGCGAGCGCACGGGCTGCGGTGACGGCCCCGAGCGTCGCACGGGGAGAGGCGCCGTAGGAGAGCCACCGCGCGACGTCCTCCAGCCCGTGCCGTGCGGGTTCGCGGGTGGCCACCGTGACGCGGACGACGTAGTCGACCAACGCGTGATGGACGAACACCTCGCGGACGGCCTTCTGCAACCGGATGAGGGCGTCGACGCCGAGGACCCGCGTGGGTTCCGGCGGGGTCGAGCCCATCCGGTAGACGATCTCGCGTTCCTCCTCCGGGGTGGGGTAATCCATGACGAGCTTGAACAGGAAGCGGTCCCGTTGTGCCTCCGGCAGCTGGTAGACACCCTCGCTCTCGATGGGGTTCTGCGTGGCCATGACGAGGAACGGGCTGGGCATGGGGAAGGTCTGACCGCCGATCGAGACGTGCCCCTCGGCCATGACCTCGAGCAGCGCGGACTGGACCTTGGCGGGTGCACGGTTGATCTCGTCCGCGAGCACGAAGTTCGCCAGGATGGGGCCGAGCTCGACATCGAACTCCTCGCGGCCCTGCCGGTAGATGCGGGTGCCGACGATGTCGGCGGGGACGAGGTCCGGGGTGAACTGGAGCCGCCGGAAACTCCCCCCCACCACGGTGGCGAAGGTCTCCACGGTGAGGGTCTTGGCCACGCCCGGGACGCCCTCGAGCAGGATGTGACCCCGCGAGAGGAGGCCGACGAGGATCATCTCGATAAGTCGGTCTTGGCCCACCACGACCTTCTTGACCTCGTAGACCG
This sequence comes from Dietzia sp. IBK-p2-15D, assembly GCF_057773105.1. NCBI lineage: Bacteria > Bacillati > Actinomycetota > Actinomycetes > Mycobacteriales > Dietziaceae > Dietzia > Dietzia sp. IBK-p2-15D. The sequence goes on along the minus strand of NZ_JBYMTK010000003.1, from coordinate 301,195 downwards.
CTCGCTCGAGGAGACGTGCGTCCTCCGCGGCCGTCGACGCGCTCACGGGGGGCTCGCCGGGACGGCTCGACTGTTCGGGATGGGGATCGCTCACCGCGGAGGGCTCCTTCGCGTGGTCGGGTGTTCCGGGCGCCCTGCCGGGGCCGTCCGAACGGGTTGGGGACGACAGTACCGGTGCCGCGGTCAGACCAACCGGACCACCATCGGCGAGATCCCGGCCATTCGCACCGGCGAGATCTTCACGACGTCACCGGATTGGGGTGCCTCGACCATCTTGCCGTCGCCGAGGTATAGGGCCACGTGGCCGGGCCAGAACAGCATGTCGCCCCGCTGTCGCGTGGCCACCGGGAACTGCGGCCCGGCGGTGTACTGGTAGCCGGTGTAGTGCGGGAGCGCCTTGCCGATCCCGGCGAACGCGTAGATCATCAACCCCGAACAGTCGAAGCCGATCTTGTTGTAGTCACCGTGCCAGTCGGCGACCCCGCCGTCGCGGATGCCACGGGTGGGCCCGTTGGCATCGCCGCCTCCCCACGCGTACGGCATCCCGAGCTGGGAGAGGGCGCGGTTGACGACGGTCTCCACGCGAGCACTGTTCGAGGGGGTCCCGGCATTCCCGCCCTGGCCGGCGCCCGGCCCGGGCGCCGCCGGCCCCTGGGCGATCGAGCCGAAGTCGGCCCGGCTGATCGCGTCGGCGACCTGCTGCACGATCGCCTCGGTGTCACCGTTGATGCCGGCGTCGACGGCCGCGCCCACGCTGCCGGCGTCGATGGTCCCTCCGATGGCGCGGGTCGCCTCGTCCGAAGAGCCCCCGGCGAACTGCCGGACCGCACCCAGGTCGAGATGCGACGGGAGCGCGGAGGCGATGTCGGCCGCCTGCTCCCCGGCCTCCGGCTGGCCCGCGAGGACACTGAGGGCCTCCGCGCGCATCGCCTCTGCGTCGACCGCGTCCGCGGCGTCGACCCGTGGGCCCGCCGGGGTGGCACCCGACTCCGCGAGGGCGGCGCGGTGTTCGTCCAGTTCACGGGTCAGCGCGACGACCCGGTCCTCCAGCGCGGTGACGTCGCCCGCGACCCTGGAGACCTCCGCCTCGGCGGAGGCCCGACGCTCGGCGGCGTCCGAGTAACGCTGCTCGGCGGAGTCGCGGGCGGCCACTGCCTCGGACTCGCGCCGGGTGGCCTCATCGGCGGCCGCCACCATCTCCCCCACCACGGTGCGCTGGTCGGCCGCGGCTCGCTGGAGATACTCCTGGCGCAGCCCGGCATCCGCCGGCCCGCCGGGATCGAGGATCGCCGACGCCGCGCCCGGTGCGGTTCCCTGCCGGTGCAACAGCCGTGAATAGTCGTCGAGGGTGCCGCGCGCGGACTCGACGCCGGACTCCGCCTGCTCGCGTTCGGCGGAGGTGCGGTCTGCCTCGGCGATGGCCCGGTCGAGTTCGATCCGGGCCATCTGGAGGTCGACCAGGCTCTTGTTGACGCCCTCCCGGCTGACCGCGATCTCCTCGCGGGTCTGGTCCAGTCGGGCGCTGGCATCGGCGACGGCACGGATAAGGCCGGAGATGTCGCCGGGCGCGACCGCGGTGACCTGCTGGGCTCCGGCCACCGGCGCCTGCACCGCACCGGCGGATGTTCCCAGGACCAGCACCGCGGCCAGTGCCGCCCGCCCGGGTGCCCTTCCGGGATACCTGCGTGTGCGCGCCCCTCGGGCACGGTTCGACGAATGGTCAGGCTCCACGTTTCACCTTCCGCTGACCGCACCGGGGTGCGGCTGACCGCGCGACCCGCACGGCGGGACGCGAGACCGAGGCGGTGTCGGCGGCCGGTGATGCCTTCCCCTGCGCCACTGGAGCCTCAACACGACTCGGTAGAACCTAGTGTTCCTTTAGCACCGTAGGTCACAGGGAACACATGTGAAACATCGGTCGGCAAAATACACTGCTGTAACTTGCATAACAGCAGGACGGGCGGCGTGTCGCGAATTGGACACCGCTGTCGGAAAAGCGACGTTTCGGCGTCTTCTCAGCGTGAGCGACGTCGCAGGACGATCGCGAAGGCGACGAGCGCGAGCACGGTGACCACGATCGCGGCCGCGGTCAGGGCGCCCCATGGCGGAGCGGGGGCGGTGACCTTGTGAGCGAAGACCGCGGCGGAGGCCACCGGGTCGAACTCCTCCCAGGCGTCGTCCTGTCCGGCCTCGAGTTGGTGGCGCGGGATCGAGTCGCTGGAGCTGCCGATGAACACCGGGGTGCGCACGAGGATCGTGCCGTCGTACTCCTCGCCCAGGAACGCCGCGAGGTCACGGGCGTCCGTGTAGACGGTCGCCGGCGCCTCGGTGTAGACCACTTTCAGGTCCAGACCTCGATCACCGGCCTCGTCCACCACGGTCCGGAGGCCCTCGACGAACGGTGCAGGTGCGGAGACCCCGTCGTCGGCGAGGTCGGCGACCACGGCCTGGTAGTCCAGCCAGGGCGGGACCTCGTCCTCCCGTAACGACATGATCGGCTCGGCCGCATACGCGAGCACCGTCACGGGATCGGAGGGAGTGTCCACGTGCGACATGGTGCCATCTCTCCGTCGTCGCCCACGAACCCACGCGCCGCTCGTCGGCGATAACCGCAGTCGCGTGCCCACGTTCGGGCGTGCCGGGGGCTATACAGGACGGGCGTACTGGTAAATTGGCGGCCGAAGACGGATCACAGGGTCCACAATGGATGCTGTGTCCGCCCCGGCGCCGCCGCCCGAGACAGACGCGGTGACACCGGGAGGGATGACGAACCGACATTCGCACCACGAGTGGAGCTGACGTGACAGCAAGCATTGATAGTTTCGGCGCCAAGGGGACCCTTGAGGTCGGCGACGAGACCTACGACATCTACCGCCTGTCGGCGGTTCCGGGGGCCGAGAAGCTCCCTTACTCGCTCAAGGTCCTCACCGAGAACCTCCTGCGCACCGAGGACGGCAAGAACGTCACCAAGGCGCACATCGAGGCCCTGGCGAGCTGGGACCCCAGTGCCGAGCCCGACACCGAGATCCAGTTCACGCCGGCCCGCGTGATCATGCAGGACTTCACAGGCGTGCCCTGCATCGTCGACCTCGCCACCATGCGTGAGGCCGTCGAGAAGCTCGGTGGAGACCCGGACAAGGTCAACCCCCTCGCCCCCGCCGAGATGGTCATCGACCACTCGGTGATCATCGAGTCCTTCGGTCAGGCCAGCTCGTTCGAGAAGAACGTGGAGATCGAGTACGAGCGCAACGAGGAGCGGTACCAGTTCCTGCGCTGGGGCCAGGGCGCGTTCGACGACTTCAAGGTCGTCCCCCCGGGCACCGGCATCGTCCACCAGGTCAACATCGAGTACCTGGCGCGCACGGTGATGGTCCGCAACGGCCAGGCCTACCCCGACACCTGTGTCGGTACCGACTCGCACACCACCATGGAGAACGGTCTCGGCGTACTCGGCTGGGGCGTCGGCGGCATCGAGGCCGAGGCCGCGATGCTCGGTCAGCCGATCTCCATGCTCATCCCCCGCGTCGTGGGCTTCAAGCTCACCGGTGCGATCAAGCCGGGCGTCACCGCCACCGACGTGGTGCTGACGATCACCGAGATGCTGCGCAAGCACGGCGTCGTCGGCAAGTTCGTCGAGTTCTACGGCGCCGGTGTCGCGGCCGTGCCGCTGGCCAACCGCGCCACTATCGGCAACATGAGCCCGGAGTTCGGCTCCACCTGCGCCATGTTCCCGATCGACGGCGAGACCATCGATTACCTGCGCCTGACCGGCCGCGATGAGGAGCAGCTCGCCCTCGTCGAGGCCTACGCCAAGGAGCAGGGCATGTGGCTCCACCCGGACTCCGAGGAGCCCGTCTTCTCCGAGTACCTGGAGCTGGACCTCGGGGACGTCGTCCCGTCGATCGCCGGCCCGAAGCGTCCCCAGGACCGCATCGAGCTCTCCGATTCCAAGAGCGCGTTCCGCAAGGACATCCACAACTACGTGGACGGCGAGGCCAAGCCGCTCGGTGACACCGAGAAGGGCCGGATGCAGTCCGAGGGCGGTGCCCCGTCGGACAACGCCGGCAAGGTGACCCTCGCCCACGCCGAGGAAGGTGCGGTCCGCGCCGACGCGTCCACGCGTTCCGAGGGCCGCCCGTCGAAGCCGGTCGAGGTCAAGGTCGGCGACACGGAGATGGTGCTGGACCACGGCATCGTGTCCATCGCGTCGATCACCTCGTGTACCAACACCTCCAACCCGTCGGTGATGATCGGCGCCGGGCTCGTCGCCCGTAAGGCGCACGAGAAGGGCCTCACGGCCAAGCCGTGGGTCAAGACCTCCATGGCCCCGGGCTCGCAGGTCGTCACCGAGTACTACGAGCGTGCCGGTCTCTGGCCCGACCTGGAGGCCCTCGGCTTCCACCTCGTCGGCTACGGCTGCACCACCTGCATCGGCAACTCCGGTCCGCTGCCGGAGGAGATCTCCGCCGCGATCCAGGAGAACGACCTCACCGCGACCGCCGTCCTGTCCGGTAACCGCAACTTCGAGGGCCGGATCAACCAGGACGTCAAGATGAACTACCTGGCGTCCCCGCCGCTGGTCATCGCCTACGCGATCGCAGGCTCGATGGACTTCGACTTCGAGAATGACTCGCTGGGCAAGGACAAGGAGGGCAACGACGTCTTCCTGAAGGACATCTGGCCCACCTCCGAGGAGATCGAGGAGACCATCAAGGCCTCCATCTCGTCCAACGAGTACAAGTCCAAGTACGCCGACGTGTTCGCCGGTGACGAGCGCTGGCGCGGTCTCAGCACCCCGGACGGCAAGACCTTCGAGTGGGACCAGAAGTCGACCTACGTCCGCAAGGCCCCGTACTTCGAGGGCATGGAGATGGAGCCGGAGCCGGTCACCGACATCAAGGGCGCCCGCGTCCTGGCCAAGCTCGGCGACTCGGTCACCACCGACCACATCTCGCCGGCGTCGACCATCAAGCCGGGCACCCCGGCGGCGCAGTACCTCGACGCCAATGGTGTGGAGCGCAAGGACTACAACTCCTTCGGCTCCCGCCGCGGCAATCACGAGGTCATGATCCGCGGCACGTTCGCCAACATCCGGCTGCAGAACCAGCTGCTGGACGGCGTGACGGGCGGTTACACCCGGGACTTCACCCAGGAGGGTGCGCCGCAGGCGTTCATCTACGACGCCGCACAGAACTACGCCGAGCAGAACACCCCGCTCGTCGTACTCGGCGGCAAGGAGTACGGCACCGGCTCCTCGCGTGACTGGGCCGCCAAGGGCACTCGCCTGCTCGGCGTCCGCGCCGTGATCACCGAGTCGTTCGAGCGCATCCACCGCTCCAACCTCATCGGCATGGGCGTCATCCCGCTGCAGTTCCCCGAGGGCGAGTCCCACGAGACCCTCGGGCTCGACGGCACGGAGACCTTCGACATCTCCGGCATCGAGGAGCTGAACAACGGCACCACGCCCAAGACGGTCAAGGTCACCGCCACCAAGGAGGACGGCCAGGTCGTCGAGTTCGACGCCAAGGTGCGCATCGACACCCCCGGCGAGGCGGACTACTACCGCAACGGCGGCATCCTGCAGTACGTCCTGCGGAACATGATCAAGGGCTGATCGGCCTCCCACATCAACGGCGGTGCGCGGTTTCCCCTGCTCAGGCACGGTGACTGCGCACCGCCGCGGTGTTTCCGAAGGAAGGTAGCGAGATGCCCAGGGTCAGTCAGGACCACATGGACGCCCGGCGACACCAGATCCTGTCAGGCGCACGTGAGTGCTTCGCCGAGTACGGGTTCGAGGGCGCCACGGTGCGTCGTCTGGAAGAGGCCACCGGACTGAGCCGGGGTGCCATCTTCCACCACTTCGACGACAAGGACGCGCTCTTCCTCGCACTCGCGCACGACGACGCGGCGGCGATGGCCGCCACCGTGGCCGCGCAGGGTCTGGTCCAGGTGATGCGGGAGATCCTCGCCGACCCCCAGGAGTTCTCCTGGCTCGGGACGCGTCTGGAGATCGCCCGGCGGATCCGCACCGACCCGGAGTTCCGGGAACGGTGGACGGACCGACAGGCGGAGGTCGACGCGGCGGTCGTGGCCCGCCTCCGCGAACAGAAGGCGTCCGGAAGGATGCGCACCGACATCCCCGCGGACGTGCTGCGTGTGTACCTCGACATCGTGCTCGATGGCCTCATCACGCACTTGGCGACGGGTCGCGGCACCGAGCACGTCAGCGAGATGCTCGACCTCGTCGAGGCGTCCCTGCGGACCGGGCAGGGGTGAGAATCCTCTCCTGCGCGATCCCCTGAGGCGGGCGTACGTTGGTCGCATGTCCACACCTGACTCGCAGATCCCCCAGCTCAGCCTGAACGACGGCCGCTCGATCCCCCAGGTCGGATTCGGCACCTTCCAGGTCCCGCCCGCCGACACCGAGAAGGTCGTCACCGACGCGATCGAGGCCGGTTACCGCCACCTCGACACCGCTCAGATGTACGGCAACGAGGAGGGCGTGGGCCGGGCCGTCGCGGCGTCCGGGATCCCGCGCGACGAGTTCTGGATCACCACCAAACTCAACAACACCTTCCACGAGCGCACCGCCGCCCGTGAGGCCACCGAGCGCTCGCTCGAGGCTCTGGGCGGGCGCATCGACCTCTACCTCGTGCACTGGCCACTGGCGATGCACAACGACGTCGCCACCGTGTGGGAGACGATGGAGGAGATCCGCTCCGACCTGGCCGTCGACTCGATCGGCGTCTCCAACTTCACCGCGGCGAACCTCGCGCGACTGGCGGAGGCCGGCCTGAGCACCCCGACGGTCGACCAGATCGAGTCCAACCCGTATTTCGTCAACGACGACCTGCGCGCGGCGTGCGTCGAGCGGGGCATCGCCGTGGAGGCGTGGAGTCCGCTGGCCCAGGGCGCGGTCTTCGGTGACCCCCAGTTGCAGGCGCTCGCCGAGCAGGTCGGGCGCACGGTGTCCCAGGTCGTGCTCCGGTGGGTGCTGCAGCGGGGCGACATCGTCTTCCCCAAGTCCTCGAGCCCGGCCCGCATGCGCGAGAACCTCGAGGTGTTCGACTTCGAGCTGTCGGACGAGCAGATGGCTTCCATCACCGCGCTGCACAACGGCACCCGTTCGGGCCCGGACCCGGACACCTTCGACTGGCGCGGCTGACCCCACCGCCTGACCCCACCGCCAGACCCCGGCTCCCGACCCCGGCTCCCGACCCCGGCTCCCGACCCCGTCGAGAAGACAGTTCCGCACACGTTTGCCGAGAGGGAGGTGTGCGGAACGCTCTTTTCGACGGCGCGACGGGCCGCAAGCGCCCTAGAGTCGGTCCATGACCACCACCGCGGACACGGGCGGGGAGCCCGGCGCGGGCGGGGCTCCCCGCGGCGCGCCGGGCCGGACAGTGACCGACCGGTCCACCACGGCTCCGGTCCTCGCCTCGTACGCGGCGGGCAGCCTGGGCACGGGTGCGTTCGGCACCCTGCCCGGGTTGGTGCTGGCGTACTACCTCACCGACTCGATCGGGGTGGCGGCCGCCGTCGCGACGGTGCTCGTTCTGGTGCCCAAGGTCCTCGACGTCCTGGCCTACCCGCTCATCGGCGCGATCTCGGACCGGGCGTCCCACCGCAGCGGCTATCGCACGGGCCTGATGCTGTTCGGGGCGCTGGCCCTGCCGCTGCTGTTCGTGGCGACCTTCTCGGCGCCGACCGGCTGGAGTACGAGCGCGGCCGGGGTGTGGGTGATGGGCTTCTTCCTCCTGGCCTCGATCGCGTATTCGTGCTTCCAGGTGCCGTATCTGGCGCTGCCCGCCGAGCTCACCGATGACGCCGCCGCCCGTGTGACGCTGCTGGCGTGGCGGGTGGCCGTTCTCGCCGCGGCGATCCTGCTCACTGGGGGCGGTGGCCCGGCGCTGCGTGACGCTGCCGGCGGCGGGCCCACCGGATACGTGGTGATGGCCGTCGGGGTCGCCGCGCTGATGCTCGTGGGCATGCTGTGGTCGACGTTCGTGGCGGGCCGCCGCACGATCATGCGGGCCGACGCGCCGGCCGGCGGGTTGGCCCACGAGTATCGCGACGGCCTCGACGCGCTGCGGGTCACGCGGCCGTTCCGGCTGCTCGTCGCGGTGTTCTGCCTGCAGGCTGTCGCGACGGCCGTGATGCTCGCGGGCGGCCAGTACGTGGCGACCTACGTGCTGGGCGACGAGACCGCTCTGACCGGGCTCTTCCTCGCGCTGGTGGGCCCTGCGCTACTCGTGATGCCGCTGTGGACCCGTCTCGCGCACGCCCGCGGGAAGGTGCCGGCGCTGGCCGCGGCCACGGCGCTGTTCACGGCGGCGACCCTGCTGCTCATCCCGGCCGGCTTCTCCCCCGGCGCGTGGGTGCATCTCCCGGTGGCGATGGCGGGTGTCGCGTACGCGGGAATGCAGGCTCTACCGATGTCGATGCTGCCCGACTGCACCGACCTGGACCGCACGTTGGGGGGACGACGACGAAGTGGGGCGATGAGCGGCCTGTGGACGGCGTCGGAGACCGGCTCGATGGCCCTGGGCCCGGTCGTCGTGCTCGCCCTGTTGGCGTTCGGTGGCTTCCGCTCCGGCGGGGTGGCCGATCAGCCCGGGACGGCGCAGTGGGCCATCGTCCTGGCGTTCTCCCTGGTCCCCGCGATACTCGCGGGCGCTAGCCTGCCGCTGATCCGGACTCTCGGCCGGTCCTATCCCCGATGGACGGAGCGAACATGACCCCCGATCCCCTTGCCCTGGAGATCACCGATCGCGGGGAACACGCGCTGGCCCGCCTCGCCGCGATGCGGGCGCAGGACCCGCCGACCACCGGGGGCCGGGTCTTGTCGTACGTCTACGATTCCGGGCTCGCCGAACTCGACGAACTGGCGACCCGCGCGGCTCGTCTCGCCCATGGCGTCAACGGCCTCGACCCCACGGTGTACTCCTCGGTCGCCCGGATCCACGGCGGCATAGTCGACCGTGTGCGCGACATTCTCCGTGGACGGTCCGCGGGCACGGGTGGCGAGGGCCGCGACGGGCTCGGTGGCGACATCTACGGGAACGTCACGTCCGGTGGCACCGAGAGCTGCATGCTCGCCTGCCTCGCCGCCCGCGAGGTCTCCGGTCGACAGCCGGGCGACGGTGGAACGATCGTCGCTCCGGTGACGGTGCACGCGGCGTTCCGCAAGGCCGCGCACCTGCTGGGCCTGAGGTTCGTCGGCGTCGAGGTCGATCCCGGGACGGGGCGGGTGACCGCCACTGAGCTCCTCGCGGCGGTCGATGGGGACACGGTGCTGGTGGTGTGTTCGGCGCCCACCTACCCGAACGGCGTGATCGACCCCGTGGTCGAGGTGGCCGCCGGTCTCGAGGCCGACCACGATCCGCGCATCGGGCTGCACGTCGACGCCTGCCTCGGCGGCCTGGTGCTGCCCTTTTGGCCCGGTCCGGACCCCGCCGGTCCGGACGCCACCGGTCCGGACGCCACCGAGCCGAACCCGATGCCGCTCTGGGACCTCCGTGTCGCGCGGGTCACCAGCATCTCGGCGGACCTACACAAGTACGGTTTCGCACCCAAGGGCACGTCGGTGCTGCTCAGCCGGGGCCGCGAACGCCACCGGGCGGCGTGGTTCGCCACCGTCGACTGGCCCGGTTACCCGGTCGTGAACCCGACGTTGGCGGGTTCCAAACCCCTCGAACCCGCGGCGGCGGCGTGGACGGTGCTCGAGGCGCTCGGCGACGACGGGCAGCGGGAGCTGGTCGCCCGGACCGCCCGGGCGACCGATCGGTTGGTCGACGGGTTGTCCGGCATCGAGGGGCTGCGGGTCCTCGACCGCGATCCCGGCCCACTGCTGGCGGTCGTCGCCGACGAGTCCGCCGGAGACGGCCGGCGCGTTCACCCGCACCTCTGGGCGGATGCCTGCGCCCGGAGGGGCATCGCCGTCCAGGCGCAGCCCGCCTACCGCCAGGAGCGGGGGACCTTGTCGTCGTCGTCCCACCTCACCATCACCCCGGTGACCGAACGGCTCGTCGAGGAGATCCTCCGCGTGGCGCGTGAGGCCGCCGACGAGGTCCGCGGGCAGCCTGATCCAGTTCCTCCGACGGAGTTCGCCGACGTGCTCGACGCGCTGGCGACAGGGGCCCTCTCCCCCGCCGACCTGCTCGCCCTGCCGGAGGACGAGGTCCACGCGCTCGTGGGCGGCGTTCTCTCCGCCGGCGAGGGCGGGGGCGAGGCAGGCCGTGGCGGCGATGCGGGGATGGCGCCGCTCCTCGCGGCGATCGAGCGGCTGCCCGCCGGCGTGGGCGCCCGCCTCGTCCGCGCCTACCTCGCGGCGGTGATGGAGTGATTCAGGAGAATTCCGCCTGGATCTCGACCGACGCCCGGAACCACCGGCCGATGTACGGGACCGCGATAGGAGTGGGATTCGCCCGGAGGTACCGCACGAACCAGTCGGTCAACCCGTCCCACCCCGCGTGATCCCCCGAGGGGTGGAGTCTCCAGCCCAGTTCGGTGAGCGTCCAGTGTGCCTTCGCGGAGTTGCGCAGCATTGACGTCGTCACCCAGTTCGCCTCCGTGTCCTCTCCCCCACGGGACACCGGGTGCAGGTGGTCGATGGTCGGGAACAGCTCCCAGAACGCGAAGTGCGATCGCGACATCGCCCAGTTCGGATCCGCGGGGAAGTCCTCCGGAAGCAGTACGGAGAGCAGCCGTAGGGCTCCGGGGTTGACCAGACGCGTCCCGCTGTAGCGGTCGACGAACCCGTCGCGGTAGAAGAGACGCAATGACCTCCGTTCCGTGTAACTCCGGGACGTCTTCTCCACGGGCACGAACGGGTAGCGGAGGCCGAGTATCCGACTGCCTTCGTCAAGCCCAACGGTCTCGATCGCATCGGCGACATCCGCCAGCACATCCGCCTTGTCCTCGAGCTCCGGCACGGCCACTGGTGCACCAGGGACATCGCGGGTCGCGTCATCCATCTACTCGCCCTCCACTCCGGGTTGCGGTCTTAATCCCAGTGTGAGCGGCCCATACGACAAGCGCCCCCCGACTCGAGATCGGGGGGCGCGGTCCGCATACGGGGCGATGCCTCAGACGAGGACGGCGATCGCGACGTTGACGATGCCGAGCACGCCGGCGACGTGGGTCAGGGTCGCCGTGCTGCCCTGGGCCTTGGCCTCCTTGCGGACGCCGATGATCGCGACGACGAGGATCACGACGGCGACCAGCAGCTTGATGCCGATCTTCATGTGGTTGACATCGGCATCCTGCATCTCGCGCAGTCCCACGAGCAGGAGGCCGGTGACCACCTGGAGGATGGCACCGTGCAGGATGCCCTTCGCCATGTACGGGGCCTTGATGGTGGCCAGCCAGCCGCCGATGATGCCGGCGAGACCGATGAAGTGCAGGATCAGAACGATACTGAAGGCGATGTCCATGCAGGCGATCATCTCAGGTCAACGCGGAATCACCGCAGGTAAGGGTCTCCTGTGTGACGCTCGACTCGGTCGCCCTGGATGCTGCGTGTGACGCACCCCGACGGGCGGCGCCGCTAGTCGGCCTCGTGGCTCGAATGCGGCAGGACGACCACGGGGCAGTGCGCGTGCGCCACGACGTGCTGACTGACCGAGCCGAGCAGCATCCCGGTGAACCCGCCTCGCCCGCGGCTACCGACCACCACGAGCCGGGCGTCCCCGGATGCAGCGATCAACGCTTCGGCCGCGTGGCCCTGCAGGACGGCCGGCTTGTACGAGGCGTCATCCCCCAGGGCGTTGCGCACCGCTTCCGCGAGCATCTCGCGCGCGCTGCTCTCCAACTCGGAGGAGTCTTCCCACCCAGCCATCGCATATGGGCCGTAGACCGCTGGCAATTGGTACGCGGTCAGGGCGATCAGCGGCGCGTCGAGCGCGGCCGCGTACTCGGCTGCCCACTTCAGGGCCCGTAGCGAATCCGGTCCACCGTCGACTCCGACGACTACTGGCCTGGTGTCCATGAGCTGTCCTCCTCCGGCGAGATGCCGACGGCGCTCCGGACTGTCGTGCACCGACGACACCCTCCACCGTAGACCTGCCGAGACACCCCGTCAGCGAAGTTGCCAGTGCAGTGACCGCCAGCCCTCGGTTCAGAGCGGCCCCGTCCGATTGCTGCACTACGATTCGAAGGTGATGTGACCGATGGTGACGTCCGTCCCGATCCGCCCCGAGGAGACCCACTCACCGTGCTTCAGAACTCTGATCGTTGGAACGAGGTCTCCCGCTCGGCCTTCGAGCACGAGAAGCAGGGCCTGGCCCTACTCGCGAACGCCGTGCCGGACTCCGCGCCCTACCGGGTGTGGGCCAACTTCGAGTTCCAGGACAGCCACGGCCAGTGGCACGAGGTCGACGCGCTGGTGGTGGGCCAGTCCCGCATCCACCTGCTCGAGCTCAAGTCGTACCACGGCAGGATCGGCGGCGACGAGCACCGCTGGGTGACTGACCGGGGCGGCCGCGTGGACAGCATGCGCTCGCCGATGGTGGCCACGCGGCGCAAGGCGCAGCGGTTCAAGTCGAAGCTCGAGCAGGAGATCGCCCGGATCGCGCGGGATCCGGACGAGGACCTGAAAATCCGCCAGGTCGCTGCCGCAGTCGGCCGCCTGCCGTGGATTCAGGAGGCGGTGTTCCTCCACGACCCAGGGGTGGTCTCGCACCTCGCGGCGGACAAGGCCCACAACATCTTCGGAGTAGACCCGGCGGACTTTCCCGACCGCGAGGTCGTCACGAACCTCCCGCCGATCGCCGACCGCGTCCAGGAACCGGTGGGACGCGAACGGATCAGCGAGGCACTGAGCATGCTCATTGCGCTGGCCATGCGCAAGATCGCGGGGATCACTGTTCGCGATCACATGGCCGGCTCGTACCTCCTGCACGACCGCGTAGACTCCCCCGACCCGCGCTTCCACGAATGGGACGGCGAACACCGGGAGACCCACGAGCCGATCCGCGCGCGCGTGCTCAACGTGGCGGCGGCCGCCACGGAGGGCGAGCAGATCCGCATGCGCAGGACACTGCGCCGGGAGTACGAGCTGCTCTCCGGCCTGGGCAACGAGCACATCGTGGCCCCCCGTTCGATGGAGACGCTGCGCGGTACCTCGGACGAGGTGGTGATCTACCCGGCGCTGCCTGACCATCGCCCGCTGGACGTTGCGTTGCCGGGGGCCAAGCTCTCGTCCAGGGAGCGGGTGGAGATTGTCCGCCAGGTTGCGGACGCCCTGCTATACGCGCACCGGCACCAGGTGGCGCACCGGGGTCTCGACCCCACCACCGTCCTGCTCGACACCCGGCTGCTCTCCACCCGGCCGGTCGACGCATATGGCCGCATCGAGGTGCAGGTCGACGGCTGGTCCGGCGCGGGGACCTCGGAGGCGTCAGGAACCGTCCTGGGGGCGACCGGGTCCGCCACGTCCATGCCGGGCGACGAGCTGTCCGGCCGTGTCTACCTCGCACCGGAGGCGGCGGGCGTCTACACGCCGGACCGGATGGCGGCGGATCTGTTCTCCCTCGGTGCGCTGGCGTACTACGTCCTCACCGGCGGCCAGGCCCCGGCCACGGACCGCTCCTCGCTGCTCGACCGGCTGGAGCGCGACCGCGGCCTGGACATGTCCGCGGTGACGAGCGAGTTCGATCAGGGACTCCGCGAGCTCGTCATGGACGCCACCGCGGCGACGGTCGACATGCGCAACTCCAAGTTCGGCGTCTCGGATTCCACACAGGGGCTCTCCCCCGTGATCGGCTTCGAGCGGCGCCTGGCAGAGGCCGCACGCCCGGCGACCCCGCAGCCGGCCGCCGAGCAGATGGACGCGCTGCGCCCGATGATCGATGGGGTGCTCGAGGGACGGTTCGTCATCAAGAAGGTCCTGGGCTCGGGATCGACGGCGGTAGGCCTGCAGGTGGAGGATCTCACCGACGAATCCGGTCCGCCCACCAAGGTCCTCAAGGTGGCCCGGGACGAGCGCGCCGCGGAGCGACTGGCCGCGGAGGCGGAGGTCCTGCGCTCGCTCGGCCAGGGGCTGCCGGCCAAGTACTCCTCGCTGTTCGTAGCGCTGCTCGAGGGCCCGATGGTCGTCCACGACCGGCGCACGTGCCTGCTGCTCACGGACTGCGGCGAGGTCTCGCTGGCGAGCATGCTGCAGCTCGGGCGGATCTCCCAGGACCGGTTCTGGAAGTTCGCCATCAACCTGGCGGACATGCTTGTCGCTCTGGAGGCGGCGGGGGTCGCGCACCGGGACATCAAGCCCGCCAACCTCGGGATCGTGGGACGGGGGCGCGGCCAGCACCTGGCCCTGTTCGACTTCTCCGCCTCCCGCGAGTCCCTGCAGCACACCAAGGTGGGCACCGGCGTGTACCGCGATCCGTTCCTGGGCCGGCGGTCGCGGCAGATCGCCGACTCCTCGGCCGAGCGGTACTCGGCCGGCGTGGTGTTGTTCGAGATGGCGACGGGTGAGACTCCGACGTACGGGGACGGGGTGAGCGAGCCCTCGCTCACCGACGGTCACGTGGTGATTCCGGCGGAGGCGATGCCTCCCGAGTGGAACCAGGACGTGGTGGAGCAAATGACGGGGATCTTCACCCGTCTGCTCGACGGGGACAGCGGGGCGCGGTTCGGCTCGGCGCAGGAGTTCCGCGAGGCGCTCGCGGCCGTCGCAGCGTCGGTCACCGCGGGTGACGGGGGGACGACGACGAGGGAGCCGGTCACTCCCCGCGATGCCCCCACCCCTGTGACAGCCGTCGCTCTCCCGACGTTGGCGGAGCTGGCGGAGGAACTCCTGCGGGCTGCGGGCAGTTCGCGCAGCTCCGATTACCGGCTCGTGCGGACGATCCTCGGGCGGGGCGAGGGCGCGCCGGCCGATCCGTTCCAGGCCATGTCCCGGTACGCCGAGCCGCTGCGGCTCAGTGCCGGCAGGATCCCGCAACTCACCGGCAAGTTCCCGGCACTCTGGCAATCCTCCCCGGCGCTCACCGCGGCATTCGAGGAGATCCGCGCCGCCACCCGCCGGGAGATCGTGCGCCGTGGCGGGGTGGCGAGTATCCGGCAGATCGCAGGGGCGGTGGAGCAGAGTTTCCCGGCGGAGCAGGGGCACCGCGATTCCGAGCGCCTGCGGCTGGGCGTCCTGCGCATGTTCGACCTGGGACTGCACCGCGCTGACGCCGCTGGCGGGTCCGAGGTGGAGCTGCTGCGCCGCGGGCGCTCCGCCCGGGTGATCGGGATGAGCGTGCACCCCGAGTGGGCGCGTCCCCTGGTGGCCGAGCTCAATCGGGCGGCGCACGAGCTGCTCGCCGAGCCGGGGGTGCGGCACGTTCCGGCAGACCTCGTCCACGCGGAGCTGAGTCAGGCGGCCAGATCGGCCCTCTCGGACGCCGCGGACGCGGAGTCACGCATCGATCCGCTCACCCTGGCGGAGCTGGCGGTGGCCGGCGACGACGAGTTGGCGCTCACCGCCACGGGCGACCTGTACTCCACCGCGATGGAGCTGCCCGAGTTGTTGGCCCTGACCCTTCCGCGGGCGGCCAGTCAGTTCAACCTGGGCCTGCTCAAGGACCTCATCCGCGCCCGCTTCCCGGAACTGCGCACCCGCGAGCCGAGGCGTGAGGACGTGGAGGCGGTGCTGGCCGAGCACATGCCGGGGATGGCGTGGGATCCGCAGCACCGGGACTTCCGCTACCCGCAGCAGTCGACCGGCCTGAGCATGGTGCACACCCGGACACCGTCCGCGTTGGCCTCCGACCGCTCCGGTACCGAGGATCCTCTGATCGAGCAACTGGCGCGCTCGGCCTCGAACCCGGGGTTCGTCTCCGTCTCGGTGCCCTACGGCCGTGGAGACGAGGTCGCGGGCAAGCTCGCAGAGCGACTCGGCGGCGAGGTGGTGGACCTGTCCGCCGAGGTCCTCGCGAACGTGGATTCCCTGCTCGAGACCAGCGGCCAGTTGGACAAGCGCGGGGATTTCCTGCGGTTGCCGC
This sequence comes from Dietzia sp. IBK-p2-15D, assembly GCF_057773105.1. Lineage (NCBI taxonomy): Bacteria > Bacillati > Actinomycetota > Actinomycetes > Mycobacteriales > Dietziaceae > Dietzia > Dietzia sp. IBK-p2-15D. The sequence continues at coordinate 285,206 of NZ_JBYMTK010000003.1, read as the reverse complement.
CCGAGCAGCTGCGCGGCGTCATGGAGGCCAATGTCACGACAGTGCTCGACAATGTCGATGCCACCGACGGCGCGGCGTTGGTCCTCACGGAGGCTTCGCTGCTCGCCGAGTACTCCCAGCTTTCCCAGCTCGGGCGGTGGACGGATCTGACTGCTCCCCCGCGCCGGCCGGTGGTGTTGGTGACGGGCCGCGCCAAGGACGCCCCGGGGCAGCCGGACCAGGTGGACGGACTCCCGCTCCCCATCACCAGCGACTCGCAGTTGGTGAGCGTGTAAGCGAGGGTCTACTTCCGCTTGCCCAGCGAGGGCGCCCCGCCGGACCGCACGTCGAGTACCCCGACCACGTTTTCCGGTCCGCGGCGGATCTGGCGTCTGCGTTCCAGGTAGGCGTCCAGCAGGAAGGCCAGCTCGAGTTCGGACGGCGCGGACTTCCGGCGACGCATCGCAATGGCGCCCTGAAGCTCCTTGAGGCCTTCTTTTCGGAGACGGGCCCTTTTTCTGGCGCGCGCGTCGTAACGCACTCCCTGATTGATGAGGAAGCTGATATCTGCGTCGCATTCGGCGATAGCGTTTCGGACGCCTTTCGCGGTCGGGTCGCTGCAATGCTTCAAGAGCTTCCGGACCTTGATCCTGGCGGCCTCGATGCGGCCGCGTTCTTTCGCGGGGAGCGACTGCAGACGTTTCGTATCGGCTGCGGAGTCGGGAACCACCGAGATGCGCCCGCCGGCCTTCGGAGAGCCCCTTCCCGTCCCGCCGGCCGCCGCGGCCTGGCGATCTCGGGCCTCACGGACCGACCTCTTGATTGCCTTCTTACTCTTCTGAGCGACCGCGCGTTTGGCCACGAGCGCTCGGATTCGCGAACTGTCGGCGGGGACGCCGTCCTCGATGAGAGCCGCGATCCGGGCATCGATCGCGGCGAAGGCGCGCTGGCGCTCCTCGTCGGTGTTCATGCCAGAAACACTATCCGGGTCTCGCCGCTCTCACGTGCTTCGTAGGATGGTCGAGGGACTCGCAACGCGCGGGTCCGCGTGTGTGAAAGGCCAGGTGCCAGGTGGCGGGTAGGCGACGGAAGTCGACGGAACAGCAGACGCTCACGGATGCGTTGCAGCCAATGGTCCGGGATCTCGTCGACGATATGCGTGCTCGACTCGCTGCCGATAAGGACAAGACGGCGGAGTGGAAGGCTACGCACGCGGCGCTCAAAGATTCTCAGCGCACCGGTGCTACGTGGGCTGACTGGCAGGAGGATCAGCTCACCCAGGCGGCGGTGGGGTGGGTGCTCACGAGTGTCTTCGTGCGGTTCTGTGAGGACAACGACCTGCTGGGGGCGCACCAACGCTGGATCAGCGGACCGGATGCGGACGGGCGCCGGCGGGCGGTGGATGAGCAGGACCGATTCTTCTCGGCGAACCTGGACCAGAGCTTCCGTGGCTATCTGCGGCACGCGTTCTCTCAGTTGCAGCGTTCCCCTGCGGCGGCACCCTTGGTGGGCGAGCACGCGGGGATCCACATCGCCGAGCCAAGTGATGACGCAGCGCAGCGGCTGGTGGAGTTCTGGCGGCAGGCCGATGCCGAGAATGCGACTGTCTGGTCCCTGCGCGATCCGGCGCTGGATACCCGGTTCTTGGGCGACATCTACGAGAACCTCTCGGCTTACGCAAGGGAAAAGTACGCGCTACGGCAGACGCCGGAGTTCGTGGAGGAGTTCATCCTCGACCGCACCATGACCCCGGCTCTGAAGGAACGCTCCCCCCGGCTTCCGTCAGTTGACGCGGAGGGTCGGACAGAAGCGGTGGACTTCAAGATCATCGATCCCACCTGCGGATCGGGGCACTTCCTCCTCGGGGCATTCGGACGGATGCTGGATTACTGGCGAGCCGAGGCGCCCGGGGTTGAGGCGACCGAGCAGGCGCGCCTGGCGTTGTCCTCCATCTACGGGGTGGACATTAATCCTTTCGCGGTAGCGATCGCCCAGTTCCGGCTCATGGTGGCGGCGCTACGAGCGATCGGTAGGTCGAGCCTGCTCAACGTGCCCGCGCTGCCGCTACAGGTATTCGCGGGCGACTCGTTGCTGTGGAGCGAAGATTCTGCCGGGCAGTTCGGGTTGGATTACGGCGATCTCTCTGTCGATCCGGACGCTGTCGCGAGTGGAGCCAACCTCTCGACGGAGGACGTAGCGGCGTTGAGACGCACGCTGGCGCGAGACCAGTACGACGTGGTGGTGGGAAATCCCCCCTATATCCAGGTCAAAGATCAGGCGCTCAACGCACGGTACAGAAAGCTCTATAAATATTGTAGTGGCGGATATGCTTTGACCGTGCCATTTATGGAACAATTCCATTCTTTGGCCAAATCGGGAACAACGGAGACTGATCGGGCGGGCTGGATAGGGCAAATCACTGGGCGGAACTTTGTAGCTAGAAAATTCGGTGTCCCTCTGATACGGGATTTTCTCCCTACAGTGGATTTGCTGGAGATTATCGACACGTCTGGTGCTGTTATTCCTGGACACGGAACTCCAACAATCACGCTCATTTCCAGGAATCGGAAACCGAAGACTAACAAAATACGGGCAGTACTTAGCATCCAGGGGGAGGTCGGAACGCCCGAGGATCCCGCATCTGGCCTATTCTGGTCAAGCATCGTCGAGAATGTTGACAATCTGGGGCATGAAGACCGGTGGCTGAGCGTGGTCGACATCGACCGTTCTTCGCTGGCGAAACATCCGTGGTCGCTTAAAGGTGGCGCTGCCCCTGAAGTGACTGCGAGGCTCGATCGGAACAATGAGAAACTGGTAGATGTAATTGACCAAGTAGGCTCATGTGCAATTACAGGGGAAGACGACGCTTATTGCGCAGACGCTGCCACGATGAGAAGGAAGAATGTATCGGCGTATCGCAAGTACTCTGAAGGGGTCGACGTGCGAGACTACTCCTCGCACACCGACACGGTGACCTACTTCCCGTATGACGATCGGCTTGAACATAGGGATTTTGATGGCCGGAAGTTTGCGATGTGGCCGATTCGGCGGATTCTTCAAGAGCGAAAGCGCTTCGGCGTTCCAATGCGAGACCTGGACAAGTATTATTGGTGGGAACTCAGGGAGTTCTATCCGGCGAAATTCAAGAATTCGCTGCGAATTGCTTTTGCATTCGTCTCGACAGAAAATCATTTTGTCCTCGATAGGGACTCAACTGTCTTTAGTCGTTCTGCGCCCGTAATCACTCTAGAAGAGGATGCGCCGGAAGAGCAATTTCTCGAATTGCTAGGGCTCTTGGGTTCGGCAATAGCTAGTTTTTGGATTAAACAGAAGAGTCATAATATGGGCGAAGGTGGCGGTGCGCGGGTAGAGGCCGGTTTTGCATCTCTTGGTGCTGAAGCATGGCGAAACTCGTTTCAAATTAATGGGTCAACACTGGAGAATTTCCCTCTACCCGCCGGATCGGTGTTGGAGCGTGCTCGGAGAATCGATCAGCTGGCACAGGAGTTGGCGGCGGTCGAGCCCGCTGCGCTTCTTGAGGGGTCGTCGCCGTCGGTAGAGTTGTTCGCCCGCGGCGAGGCGGAATGGGAACGGATTCGTGGACTGATGATCGCAGAGCAGGAGGAACTGGACTGGCAGGTGTACCACCTGTACGGGTTCACCGACTCCGACCTGTCCCTCTCGGTGGGTGAAGTGCCCGGGATCGCGCTCGGTGAGCGGGCCTTCGAGATCGCCCTGGCGCGCCGTGTGCAAGCCGGCGAGGTAGAGACGGTGTGGTTCGACCGCCACCGATCGACACCGGTCACCGAGATCCCGGACCATCTGCCCGCCGGGTACCGGGACGCGGTGCAGCGGCGCTTGGATCTCATCGCCGAGGATCGTTCGTTGGAGCTGCTGGAGCGGCCCGAGTACAAGCGGCGCTGGTCGAGCGTTCCCTGGGCCGACCGAGTTCGATCGGCGCTTGAGTCCTGGATCTTGGACAGGCTGGAGAACCCCGAGCTGTGGAAGGACCCCAACGGGTACCCGCAGCCGCAGTCGGTGCGTCAGCTCGCCGCTAAGGTCGACACCGATCCGCAGCTGAGCGGTGTGGCCGAGGCGCTGGAGCTGTGGTCGGCCAAGAGGCAGGCCGGCGTGCTCGCCAACTTGGTGGCGCTGCTGGCGGACGAGGCCGTTCCGCACCTGGCCGCGCTCCGGCTCAAGGACTCGGGCTTGCGCAAGTTCGCCGAATGGCAGGTGACCTGGGACGCCCAGCGCGCCGAGGACCGCGGCGAGATCACCACCGCGCAAGTGCCGGTGCCACCCAAGTACACCTCCGCCGACTTCCGCAAGACCTCGTACTGGCAGGCCAGAGGCAAAGTCGACGTGCCCAAGGAACGGTTCATCTCCTACCCCGGTGCCTCGGGTCCCGACGATCCCACCGCGATGCTGGGCTGGGCCGGCTGGGACCACGCCGAGCAAGGCATCGCCCTGGTGTCGCTGTACGACGATCGCAAAGACGACACCGACCCCGATCGGCTCGTTCCGCTCGTCGCCGGGCTGGCCGAGCTCATGCCGTGGATCCGCCAGTGGCACTCCGGCATGGACGCACACTCCGGAATCGACTGGGCCGACTATCTCGGCGGACAGCTCACCTCGCTCGCAGAACGTTCCGGGGTCGCGATCGCCGACCTGCCCGACTGGCGCCCCGCCCCCGCGACCCGCGGCCGCAAGCGCGTCGCAGCCGCTGCTACTACACCCGGTAAGGAAAGCTAGAAGCCATGGCCTTCACCCCTCCCGGCGCGACGGCGGGGTCGGGCACCAGCCCGACCCTGCGTGACGTCTTCTCGATCCCCGAGCACTCGGGAACCTCGACGTTCGTCCTCCAACTCTCCGACGCCGTCACCAGAGACGAACTCGGCACCACCCTGGCCGAGTACGTGGTGACCCCGTCTATCGGAGACGCCTTTGACGAGGCGCTCGCCCTGGTCGACAGCGCTCTTGCCACTGGGGAGAACAAGGGGGCCTTCCTCAAGGGCTCCTTCGGCTCCGGCAAGTCGCATTTCATGGCGGTGCTGCTCGCCCTGCTCACCGGCGACCCCCGCGCCCGCGCCATTGCCGAACTCCAGCAGCACATCGCCGACCACCCGCGGGCCACGTCCTCGAAGATCCTCGCGCTGCCCTTCCATTTCCTGGGCTCGAACTCCATCGAGGACACCCTCTTCTCGGCGTACCTCGGGCACCTGAACCGGCTCCACCCGGGAGTCACCCCGCCGGTACTCCACATGGCCGACGGCTTGCTCGAGAACGCCGAACAGATGCGGGCCGAGGTCGGCGACGAGCGATTTTTTGCACGCCTGGCCACTGCCACCACCGGACCTGGCGGCGTCACCTCGTCGTCGTCCTCCACCCCCGGCGGCCTCGACCTGGCCGCGCTCGGCGGCGCCACCGCCAACACCTGGGACCGCGACTCCTACGACCGCGCCCGACACCCCGCCGCGTCCCGCGCCGAGCGGGACGCGCTCGTCTCCGCGCTCGGCCAGACGTGGATCACCTCCGCCCACACCAACACCGACTGGCGGCACCTGCCCGAGGGGCTGTCCGCGATCGCCGCGCACGCCAAGACCCTCGGCTACGAGGCCGTGGTCCTGCTGCTCGACGAGCTGATCCTGTGGCTGACCTTCCACTTCTCCAACCGCGAGTTCTTCGGCCGGGAGATCCAGAAGCTCACCGGGTTCGTCGAATCCGACCAGGGCCGCATGGCCGTGCCGATCGTCAGCTTTATCGCCCGCCAGCACGACCTCAAGGCGTGGAAGGACTCGTCGATCGAGGCCGGCGAGGCCACCAAGATCCGCGAGCAGGCCATCGCCCACCAGGAAGGCCGCTTCTCCGGCATCGCGCTCGGCTCGGCCAACTTGCCGCAGATCGCCCACCGCCGGCTCCTCACCCCCAAGAACGCCGCGGCGGTCGAGGCGCTCGAGGCCTCGTTCCAGCGCCTGAACTTGTCCCCGGCCGTCAAGCCGGTCCTGCTGGACAAGGTCAACACCGACGACCAGCATCGTGGTGCCACCGAGGAACAGTTCCGGCTCACCTACCCCTTCAGTCCGGTCCTCATCGACACCCTCGTCCACCTGTCCACCGCCATGCAGCGCGACCGCACTGCGCTCAAGGTGATGGAGTCGATGCTCGTCGACCTCGCCGACACCATGACCGTCGACCAGGTGATCCCCGTGGGCGAGGTGTTCGACTACATCATCGACGGGACGCAGAAGGGCGGTACCGACGAGGCGGTGGCCGCCCGATTCCGCACCGCGCGCTCGCTGTGGCAGGACAAGCTCCGGCCCGCCGTCCTCGCCCAGTTCCCGGACGCTGACCCGAGCGTGCGGGACCTGGACCAGCCCAAGGGGGTGCGGGCCCAGCTCCGACTGGCCAAGACGCTGTTGCTCTCCGCTCTCGCGCCCGAGGTGCCCGGGCTCAAGGCACTCACCGCCAGCCGGCTGGCGCACCTCAATCACGGGGAGCTAGTCTCCATCGTCGCCTCAGACGCGCCCACGCGTGCGCTTGCCTCGGTCCGGGAGTGGAACACCTCGGTTCCCGAGATCACCGTGGGAACAGACAGCCACGATCCGCTGATCTCCATCACGCTGGAGGAACTGCCCTTCGACGAGATCCTCGAGCGCGCCCGCGGCGAGGACACCTACTCGCGGCGCCGCGAACGGCTGCGGTCGATGCTGCAGGAAGAGTTCGGGATCGCCGCCATCGACCCGCAGGCCGACGGCGCGCGCTCCACCCGGATCACCTGGCGCGGAACGAATCGGACCGTCGAGATCGTCTTTGGCAACGTCCGCGACCCCGGCTCCGTGCCAGACACGCTCATCGCCCCCGTCGAACCGGGGGCGCTGCGGGTGATCGTGGACTTGCCCTTCGACGAAGAAGGCCACGGTGTCTCCGAGGACCACGCCCGACTCGACCGCCTACGCACCGACGGCCACGATCACTTCACACTCGCCTGGGTCCCCGCATTCCTCGATCGCAAGCAGATGGACGACCTGGGCAAGCTCGTCACCATGGACTGGGTGCTGCAGTCGGAGAAGTGGCTCGGCTACACCAGCTACCTCGCCGACGGCGACCGTGAGCGGGTGCGCCAGGTCATGGTGACCCAGCGCAACCAGCTCGCCGGGCAGCTGGCCGCAATCCTGCGCAAGATGTACGGCATCGCCGAGGGGGCGGTGTTCCCCGAGGGGCAGCCGCCCGTCCGCTCGTTGAGTTCCTCAGTGGTGGTCCAGCGGCCCGTCGGCGCCTCGCTGCGTGAGGCCGCGCGGAGGCTCTACGACCAGGCCTTCGACCAGCGTTATCCCGATCACCCGCGGTTCGACACCACCAGCGCGCTCACGCAGAAGGACTTCGCGGTCTCGCTCGACGTGCTGCGCCGGTCCGACGCCCGCGAGGACGGCCGCGCTGCGTTTGTGGCCGCCGAGCGCAAGTCCGTCCAGCTCGTACTGAGCGGTCTCCGGGTGGCTGACGTCCACGAGTCGCACCTCGTGTTCCCCAGCGCCACCTTTGCCAGTTTCGCCGGGCAGATCGACCGCGCGCTCGCCGAGGCGGAGAAATCCGGGCAGGCCGACAGCGTGCTCACGGTCGCTCAGGTCGTGGCCGCCGTCGAGAAGCTCATGCCGCAAGCCGGGCTCAACCGCGACTGCACCACGCTCCTCGCGGCGGCCTGGGCGGAGTCACGCGACCGCAGTTGGTTCACCTACGGAACCCCTGTCGCAGCTCCGGCCTTTAAGGACATCCAGCAGTCGCACCAGCTGCGCGAGCCCGTACTGCCCGAGCAGGGCGAGTGGGATCGCGCCGTCCAGGCTGCCCAGCACCTCTTTGGCATTCCCGAGAGAGGTCACCTCTCCCCCACCAACCTCACCCACCTGGCGGGCGAGGTGGCGAGCAAGGCCGACGAGTTCAAGCGGTCCAGCGAGGATCTGGTCGAGCAGCTGTCGAAGCTCGAGCAGCGACTGGGCCGAAGCGCCGACGGGCGGCGACTCCAGCTCGCTCGCCGGCAGACCGAGTTGCTGCAGACGCTGGTGCGCAAGAGGCAGCACCACGGTGAGATCGTGGCCGCACTTGCCGGCGCCGGTGAGGGGACCGGAACCTACCTCGGTGCCACCACCAACGAGGCGAGCCTGTCCATCACGAGTGCCGAGGATGTGGCCGCCGTGGCGCGCAACCTCGGCCCGAACCTCGAGACGTTGATCGGTGGCCGTGCCAAGCAGGGCGCCCTCGGCGGCGAGGCCACGCAGATCGTCATGGACCTCGACAACGGCGTCGATACCCACGAGTTCGTCCAGCATCTGGCCACGTCTGTTCAGAAGTTTGAGAAGCGCGCGCAGGACTGGATCAACAAGGCAATCGTCGGTCCGCCCCCGATCCCGACCCCGACCCCGCCTATTTCGCCGCCCCCGCCACCTATCACGCCACCGACCGGGGTGGTGATCAGGGGGTCCGGTCCACGCCGTACCGTCGAGGCGCGCGGCAGCCAAGTTGAGGCCGCGATCCACAGCGCCCTCGCTGATCTTGGGCGGCACTACGGGGCGGGCACCCGCTTCCGAATTGAGATCACCGCCGAGGAGCCCCAGACGTGACCACGGCCAGTGCAGGGGTTGCGGGGGGAGCCACCTCGTCGTCGTCCCTCGGTACGGCGACCGCCGCCGACCTGATTCCACTCCTCCACGGCCTCTATCGGGACAAGCAACACAAGCGCGGTTTGCTGGTGATGCACGCCCGTCCCGAATGGGACGGCACCGAGCTGCGCGTCGACGACCTCACCGTGCCGGTCCACTGCTGCCGGACTGTGCTGGAGATCCGGGACGTGGTGCGGCACCGCAAGGATTCCGAGGTGCCGTGGCGCGTCGTGCTCACCGACCTCCCCGAGGAGCAGATTCCCCAGGGAGTTAAGGAGCACTTCCAACCGCTCGGGCGCATGCGGGAGCTCGACCCCGTGGGCACCCTGCTCGGGATGTTCTCCGCCGACAAGACCGACGGCCGCATCCCCCGAGGGCGGGACGACGTCCGGGGGCTCACGACCGCGCTGGCCGACCACCGCGACACCCTCGCCCCCACCCCGACTCCGGTCCTCACCGCCGACCACCTCTACGGGTCCATCAGCACGCTCGTGCTGGGTCTGGAACAGGACTACCGGCTCGCGGACCTTCTGGCCTGGAGCGCCACCCCCGACGCCAACGCCGCGTGGGACGAGCTGGCCTCGCGGCTCACATCTAACGTCCGCGCGGGGCTCATCACGTGGCTGTGCCGCACGTTCACGTTGACCGGCCCCGGGATCCGCAGCCTGTGGGCCAAGAACGGGCCACGGGCGCTCCTGCCCGCCGGCCTGGTAGCAGAGACCCTCCGCACGCCCGACTGGCAGGACACACCCACCGAACTCACCGGAGCGCGGGCCCTGTTCAGCCACCACATCGGCGCCACCCTCGGAGACCAGTCCCTGCGCGAATGGGGGTCCGCCGCCGCCAAGGCCGTCCGCACCTCACTCGATAACGGACAGCCGCTCACCGCCGTACTCGGCGAGGCCCATCGGTTGATCAGCGGATTCGAGCAGAACGGCGGCGCCTCGCTCCTCGCCGGATCCACAGTCCTGCCCGGCGCCTTCCAACGACGCCTCGACGTGTACGCCCGCGGCCTGGCCACCGCCCTCGACGGAGGGAGCGAGACCGCGTTGCTGCGGGGGCTCGAGGCGCTGCGGGCGCACGTCGAAGCCGAGCGCTCCCGTCCCGACGACCTCGAGACCGCCGCCGCGCTGGTCCGGCTCCACCGGTGGAACCGGACCGAGGCCACCGCCGTGGCCGACCGGCTGCGTTCCGCCGGTCACGTCGAGGCGATGAGCGCGTACGTCGACGAACTGAGCTGGGTGGACAGGGCCGTCAACTCCGCCTGGCGCGGCTTCACCGCCGACCCCAAGCCCGCGATCGGGCAGTCTGCGGCGGACCCCGACGCGCTCGGTCGCCGCGTCCTCGACCGAACCCTCGCCGTACGACGCGACATCGACCGTTGCTTCGCTGCGCTCGTCGGTGCGCGACTTGCCGACCGGTCCACCGCCGGCGGCGCTCTGCTCGTGGAGGACGTGCTGGACAGGGTCGTCGCGCCCCTGCGTAAGTCCGGGCCGGTCGAGTCCGGTCAACGGAGTGAGCGGGCGCTGCTCGTAGTGGTGATCGATGGCCTTTCCGTGGCCGCCGCGCACGAGCTCCTCGAGGACGTGGCCGCACGTCACGCCACCGTCTGGCAGCGGCTCGACCTGGCCTCCCTCGGACTCGACGTGGCCGCCTCCGCCCTGCCGTCGGTGACCACCGCGTCCCGGACCTCCCTGCTCAGCGGAGAGCTGGCCCTCGGCGGGCAGCAGGAGGAGCGGACCGGGTTCGCCGCCCTGTTCCCCGCCCACCCTTCGGTCAGCGACGGGCCGCTGTTCCACAAGGCAGACCTCGACGCGAGCATCGGCGATACCGTCCGCAGCGCCATCTACGACACCAAGCACGTCCCCGTGGTGGGCGCGGTGCTCAACACCGTCGACGACGCCCTCGACCGGTCCGACCCCATCGCCACCACCTGGACCACCTCGCGCATCACCCACCTGGACAAGCTGCTCGACTACGCCCGCGCCGTCGGACGAGACGTGGTCCTGCTCTCCGACCACGGGCACGTGGTCGAACGCAGCCTGGTGGGCAAGGTTACGGCCGATGGCGCCGTTAGCGCGCGGTGGCGCCCCGCCGCCGGGGGCCCCGCCGGGGAGAACGAGCGGTACGTCTCCGGTGACCGGATCCTCGCGCCAGGTGTCGACGGCACACCCCGGCACGAGGCGATCCTGGCCGTGGACGAGGACCTGCGCTACACCGGCAAAAAGGCCGGCTACCACGGCGGTGCCTCCCCCGCCGAGGTCTGCGCGCCCGTCGCCGTCCTGGTCCAGAGTCTCGACGGGCTCGGAGAGGACTCGCCGTTCCCCGCCGGGCCACCCGTCCAGGATCCGTGGCCCGCGTGGTGGCCGATCGCGACAGCGACCTCGACGGATACTGAGGCCAAGACGGCCGTGGGGCAGCCCGCCGCAGGACGGGCCGAGCAGCCGACCGCGCCGACACCCTCCACGCGCCGCGCCGCGCCGAGAGACGCCAACCAGGTCTCGCTGTTCGAGTCGCTCGACGCCGATGAGCCTCCTGTTTCCCTGACACCCGACCGGTCGAGGAAACCCGCCGATAAGTTTGCGGATCTGAGCCGTAGCCCGTACTTCAAGGACCGGGTCAAAACGCAACAGCTCAAGCCCACTCCAAGCGAGTTGGCGGACGTGCTGCGCGAAGTCGCCGCCAACAACGGCCGCATGCCCGTCGCAGTGCTCGGCAACTTGCTAGGGCTCAATGCGCTTCAAGTCAGCGGCACCATCGCGAGGATCCAGAAGGTGGTCAACGTCGACGGCATGCCGGTCCTCGAGCGTGAGGACAACGATGTGGTGCTGACAACCCAGACCCTTTTTGAACAGTTCGGACTGTAGATGACCGTCTCCCCCGCCCGCCGCACCGCCATCATCGATGCCCTGCGCAAGGGCACTGTGCCGGCAGAAGGCCTCGACCAACTCGCCGTGGGCCTTGACCGGCTCGCGCCGGTCCTGGGAGAAGAACTGGACAAGGTCGCCGGCGGCGCCGCCGTGTTCAAGGCAGTTCGCGGCGAGTACGGCTCCGGCAAGACCTTCTTCGCGCGCTGGCTCCAGCAGCAGGCCCTCGACCGCGGGTTCGCCGTGTCCGAGGTCCAGATCTCCGAACTCGAGACGCCCCTGCATCGGCTCGAGACCGTGTACCGGAGGGCCTGCGAAGAACTCCGCACCCCCGCCGTCTCTCGACAAGCATTCCGGGCCGTCCTGGACGACTGGCTCCTCGGAGTGGAAGACGATGCGGCATCTTCCGGAGCAGACGCCGCCGAGCTGCTTGAGGACAGACTGCGCTCCGTCGCCGATGCTGCGCCCGTGTTCCCGCTCGCCCTGCGCGGGTATCGGGACGCATTGCTTAAGGGTGATATCGAGGTGGCCGACGGGCTTGCCGCCTGGCTCGGCGGTCAACGCAACGTCGCCGCGTCGGCCAAACGAGCAGCCGGGGTGAAGGGCGAACTCGACCACTTCCTGGCGATGGGCTTCTTTCAGGGCCTACTCCAGGTGCTCGCCGGCTCCGGCCACCGCGGGCTCCTGCTGGTCCTGGATGAGGTCGAGACTCTCCAGCGCATGCGCGGCGACGTCCGAGAGAAGGCCCTCAACGCCCTGCGGCAGTGGATCGACGAACTCGACTCCGGCCGCTACCCCGGGATGTACCTACTCATCACCGGGACCAACGCCTTCTTCGAAGGACAACAGGGCATCAAGCGACTGCCTCCGCTCGACCAACGGATCGGCGTGAAATTCGACGCCGACCCCCGCTTCGACAACCCCCGGCAGCCACAAATCCGGCTCCAGGCCTTCGACTTCGACCGACTGGTCGAGGTGGGATCGCGCGTGCGAGACCTCTACGCCACCGGCCTCGACCCCGCGGCAGCTCAGCGGGTCACCACCCTCGTCGACGACGCGTATCTGCGCGTGCTTGCCGAGTCCGTGGCAGGAAAGCTCGGCGGACAAGTAGGGATCGCACCCCGCCAGTACCTGCGGATGCTCGTCGATTGCCTGGATCGCGTCGAGATGTTCCCGGACTTCCTCCCGCGGCAGCACTTCACCCCGACGCTCGACGCGTCCGACCTCAGTCAGAGCGAACGGTCCGCGGGGGCGGCCTCGTCGTCGTCATCCCCCATCGATGACCCCGACGCCATCGAGCTCTAGATGGACCACCACGCCCCGCAGGGCTTCCCCGCGCTGCACCCGCTACTGCAGCACCACGTGGTCAACTCCCTCGGCTGGCCCGGCCTGCGGCCACTGCAGGAGGAGTCCGTCCGGCCGCTCATCGACGGCGAGGACGCCCTACTGCTCGCGCCGACCGCCGGCGGCAAGACCGAGGCCGCCGTCTTCCCCGTCCTCACCCGCATGGCCCACGAGGACTGGGCCGGGCTGACCGTCCTGTACGTCACCCCGCTCAAAGCGCTGCTCAACAACCTCGCCGTGCGACTGGTCGACTACACAGCGTGGATGGGTCGCCGCGTCGAGGTGTGGCACGGGGACGTCGGCGAGAGTGCCCGCAGAGCCATCCGCGCCGAACCCCCGGACATCCTGCTCACCACGCCCGAATCCATCGAGGCGATGCTCGCCTCCACCAAGACCGACCACCGCACGCTGTTCGCGAACCTGCGGACCGTGGTGATCGACGAGGTGCATGCCTTTGCCGGCGACGACCGCGGATGGCATCTGTCCGCTGTGCTCTCGCGTCTCGAGCACCTGGTCGGGCGGCCGCTGCAGCGGATCGGGATGAGCGCGACCGTCGGCAACCCCGAGGAGCTGCTGCGGTGGTTGCAGGGCGGTGTCGACGGGAGGGCCGGGCGAGTGATCGCACCGGGCGTCGCCGTGGGCGAGGCAGTCCGGCCTGTCGCCGGTGACGCCGACATCGTCGTGGACGCCGTCGACACTCTCGACTCCGCTGCTGTGTTGCTGTCCAAGCTGTACCGGGGGCAGAAACGGCTCGTCTTTGTGGACAGCCGACGGCAGGCCGAGGAGCTCGCAGCGATGCTCCGGGGCTTCAACGTGGACGTATACCTCTCGCACTCGTCGCTCTCCGCCGAGGAGCGTAGGCGATCCGAACTGGCCTTTGCCGAAGCGCGCGACTGCGTGATCGTGGCGACCTCGACGCTCGAGCTCGGCATCGACATCGGGGACCTGGACCGCATGATCCAGATCGGGGCGCCTTCTACGGTGTCGAGCTTCCTCCAGCGCCTCGGCCGGACCGGACGCCGCGCTGGCACCGTCCGGAACTGCCTGTTCATCGCCACGGAGCCGCGGCACCTGCTCCGGACGTTGGGTCTCCTGCACGCCTGGGGCACGGGATACGTCGAGCCCGTTGTGCCCCCTCCGGTACCTCTGCACCTGGTAGCGCAGCAGATCATGGCCGCGATGCTGCAGGAGGGCGCGCTGCCGCGGTACGGCTGGCAGGACCGGTGGGCGGCCACCCCGCTCATGCATGTGGACACCCTGGAGCGTCCCGCCGAGCTGATCGTCGACTTCCTGGTGGAGCGGGGCTACCTCAACGTCGACGGCGGCGCCATGTTCCTCGGGCCCGACGCCGAGAGAGTATTCGGCCGCCGCCACTTCATGGACCTGCTCACCACCTTCGCGATGCCTCGGGAGTTCACCGTTCTGGCCGGCCGGCAGGAGGTTGGGACCGTGGAGTGGCGGGCGCTTACTAGCGGCGACGGGCCGATCCATCTACTCCTTGCCGGGCGGTCCTGGAAGGTCACCGACATCAACTGGCCCAGGCACAGGGTGCAGGTGGAGCCCGCCGCGGGCGGCGGCAGAGCACGGTACGGGTTCGGGGGCGCCGACATCGGTCGGCAGGTCGCGCAGGGCATGCGCGCTGTGCTGCTGGGCGAGCTCCCTGAGCAGATTCGGCTCACCGCGCGGGCGCGCGCCGCACTCGCCGACGATGAGGACCGGTTGCGTCACACGGTGAGCGCGCACGGCCCAGTGTGGACGACCACGGACAACGTCCGGAAATGGTGGACCTACGAGGGCAGTGCTGCGAACCGCCGGTACCAGGCGGCGCTCGGGCCGGCATTGGGCGAAGAGCTGGCTCCGCAGGGCGGGATGGTCCAGCCCGACGCGATTACCCTGCACGAGGGCATGCCCACCGGGCCTGCAGCGAAGCGGCTCGAGTTCTGGGCGTCCTTGGCGGGAACGGAGCGGCCGCTTCCTGCGGTTCCTCCGACCCTGATCGACAAGCTCAAGTTCTCGGAGGCGTTGCCGGTCGAGTGGGCCGTCGAAGTTCTCGCGCGGCGGATGGTGGCGGAGTAGGCACCCGCTGGGCTTCAGAAGGCGAACTTCTCCATTGTCATCGAGACGAGCATCTCAGTGCGTTCGTTGATCTTCTGAGCCGTCCAACTGTCAGCTGACACGACGGATTTGTTCAGCCATCGACCATTCTTGAATCCGATGTAGTTGCCCTTCGCGTCTATAGCGTCGCGCTTCCTGGTGAACGCCCAGTTCGTCAAGTTGCTGTTGTATCGGGTGAACGTGAGGTTGCCAATACGGTGAACGAGTTCGGCCTGAACCTCCCGCGCTCGTTCTGCCGCATCATCCCCAGTGCCGCCTAGATCTCGAACCCACTCGCCCGCGAGGTTGTCGGATTGAGGCAGAATGTGTTCGATAGTCCAGTCATACCTGTTGCTGGTCCTCGACCAGAAATTTGCTTCGTTTTCCTTGGTGAAGTGATCTGCTTCCAGAGATGCGAAAATGAATCTCAACATATCTACGTTATCTTCGTATATAGGACCACGCAATGCCGCTGAAAACTCGGCCTCACTGGCGGACTCCGCTACGAGCCTCGACCGAATAAAGCTCTCAATCTGTTCTTCTGAAGCGCTCTTGCTTGATTCTATGATCTCCATAAACATGCGGTCGATACGGTGGGTTGGTGGAGTGTTGGTAATGTTGCGCCGCACGAAAAACGACGTCAGCAATCGAGTCACCCCAGTCAAGGTTCTCGAGGAGACAACGAGGTCATCTTGTCTTGCCATAAGTTGTAACAGGAGCATGTAGGAAGCGGCGCCCTGAGCGCGTCTTAAGGACTCGAGTTCTTTGTCGAGATCAGGCCCGTATGGGGAGTTTTTCGTGTGCCCAAGGATTACGGAATACTTCTCGCCGGCGGCCGTTATCTGATCGATATACCGTCCCACGTTCACGCTGATGAGCTTTTCGTGCAGGTCCACAAGGTTGGACCGGGTGGCGATGCGTGAGGAGTCACTGCCCGCCAAGGTGCTTCGAAACGCGTTGTAATATTGGCGGAAAAAGCGCTCCTGGGTTGAATAGCTATCCCCTAGTGACCCGAGGAGGAGCTGCCACTTCTCGAAGGCTAGGTCAGTTGAATTGCCTGCCCTAGTAGTCTCCGACAGTACGGTGTTCTTTAGGATATCCACCGGAGTGAGCGGCATTCCTCTGTTATTTAATGACTCGAAGAGTCGGAAAGCGTTGGCATGGCTGTGGACAGTAATGTTGACAATAACTGATTGGTTGATCTTCTTAAGAAGGGCGAAAACCTCGTCCAGAATTGCCGGACCAGTGAGGTCCCTCGTTATTGCATCGACGCGCCTGCGAAAATGTCCGAAAGCCAGCGCTATTCTCCTGTTGCCATGATTTACCGGCTTGGGTGCTGCCGGTATCAATCCAATAGAATGAAGAAGATAACGGTAGTCATCATTGTTGGTGTTCTGATCTTGGAGATGTAGCCTTGGGAACCCGTCCTTGGAAGACACGAGTTGCTTCTTGAGTCCTACGAAGTCGGCTAGCTGATCATCGTCGAGGTCGGCCTTGTTGTCTCGAAGGATCGCGTAGAGAGTCGCAAGCAGAACGGATAGGGAGGTTATCCGTTGCTGCCCGTCGATGAGTTCGAAGACGTGCTCATTGACGTCGCCGGATAATCTCGCGAGACTGATGATGGTGCCAAGGAAATGTCCCTGGGTACTTTCAGACTCGTAGATGTCGTCGAACAGCTCATCCCACTGGTTCTTTCCCCATGAGTACTCGCGTTGGTACTTTGGGATCACGTACCTGACTGTGGAATGTGGGCTGAGCAGCTCGATAATCGGCTGGTCATTTGCATTGAACATTCCGGTCGACATGGGAAATGTCTATCAGATGGTCCCGTCGGGCGACGTCGAACCCGCGTGTTCGAACTCACGCGAGTTCGACGATCTCCATGTACTCCTGGCTCCATAGGTCCTCCGTGCCGTCCGGCAGGATGATGACCCGCTCCGGCTCCAACGCCTCCACGGCGCCGGGGTCGTGAGTGACCAGCACGACCGCACCCTCATACGTCCGTAGAGCATCGAGGACCTGCTCGCGCGAGATCGGGTCCAGGTTGTTTGTGGGCTCGTCGAGCAGCAGCACGTTGGCTGCCGAGGACACCAGCCCGGCCAGCGCCAGACGCGTGCGCTCACCACCGGAGAGCGTGCCTGTCGGCTGCTCGAGTTGGGGGCCGGTGAACATGAACGCCCCCAGCAGGCTGCGCAGCTCCTGCTCCCCCGCGTCCGGCGCGGCGTGGCGGATGTTCTCCCACACGCTGGCGTCCATGTCCAGGGTGTCGTGCTCCTGGGCGAAGTAGCCGATCTTGAGCCCGTGCCCGGAGACGACGCCGCCCTCGCCATCGGTGCGTTCCACACCGGCGAGCAGCTTGAGCAGCGTCGTCTTGCCGGCACCGTTGTAGCCCAGCACCACCACGCGGCTGCCCTTGTCGATCGCCAGGTCCACCCCGGCGAACACCTCGAGCGAGCCGTACATCTTGGTCAGGCCCTTGGCGAACAGCGGAGTCTTGCCACAGGCCGCGGGAGTGGGGAACTTGATCCGTGCTGCTTTGTCGGCCACGCGGACCTCGTCGAGATTGTCGATCATGGCGTCGGCACGCCGGATCATCTGCTTGGCGGCGGCCGCCTTGGTGGCCTTGGCGCCCAGCTTGGCGGCCTGCATCTTGAGCTGCGAGGCCTTCTTCTCCGCATTCGCCTTCTCACGTCGGCGCCGGGCCTCGTCGGTGGCGCGGGCGTCGAGATACTTCTTCCACCCCATGTTGTAGGCGTCGATCTCCCCGCGCACGGCGTCGAGGAACCACACCTTGTTCACCACGGCCTCGAGCAGCTCGACATCGTGGGAGATGATGATCAGCCCACCCTCGTGCTTCTCGAGGAACTGGCGCAGCCAGGTGATGGAGTCGGCGTCGAGGTGGTTGGTGGGCTCGTCGAGCAGCAGCATGGTCTGCGACTTGCCGGCACCGTCGGAGGCGGCGAACAGGATCCGCGCCAGCTCCACGCGGCGGCGCTGACCGCCGGACAGGGTGCCCAGATTCTGGGTGAGGATCCGGTCCTCCAGCCCCAGGCTGTTGCAGATGCGTGCGGCCTCGCTCTCGGCCTCGTAACCGCCGCGGGCGGAGAACTCGTCCTCGAGGCGCCCGTACTTACGCACGGCCTTGTCCATGGCCTTGTCGTCCGGTGCGGAGACCATCTGCTCCTGCGCGGCGGTCATGTCGGTCATGATCACGTCCAGCCCGCGGGCGGAGAGGACCCGGCTGCGCGCGAGCTGGTCCATGTTGCCCTCACGCGGGTCCTGCGGCAGATATCCCAGGTCACCGGTCCGGACGACCTTCCCGGCGTAGGGTTCACCTTCGCCGGCGAGGATCCTCATCGTCGTCGTCTTACCCGCGCCGTTCCGTCCCACCAGGCCGATCCGGTCGCCGGGCTGGACCCGCAACGAGGACCCGTCCATGTGGAGCAGGGTGCGCACGCCGGCGCGCACCTCAAGGTCGTCGATGGTGATCACGTGCGCGGGTACCTCGCTGTAGCGTTCGGGGAAGAGTCGGCGGCCCGCCCGCTGACGAGCCCGGGCCGACCTGCCACTCTACCTGCGGCGCGAGTGTGCCGGCGAGTCCGGTGACGTGGGTCTCCGCGACCAGAGAGCGTGCGCCGAGTTCGCCTGCCGGCGGATTCTCTTGCCGCGCGTCGGTCGCTGCGACCTGTGGGCGGCCTGATTGGCGTACGTCGGATGAGGTCGGCGCCTTGGCGGCGTCGCGTCCTGCTGGCCGCGGGCCGACCGCCGTGTGCAGCCGCTCCTGGCCCTGGCGCCTCGCTCCTGCAGATGTCCACGACAGCCCTCCTCGCCCCTCACGATGGCGTCTCGCCTGCGCATCGGGGCAGGCCAGACGCCATCGTGAGGGGCGGCTGCAAGAGCCTGGCCACCCCGCCCGGCCCGCCTTCAACCCCCGCTGCGCCCGTACAGGTTCTGCACGCTGCGGCCGATCGGACCGTGGTCGTCCGAGAGCAGCGTGTCGGTGAGCACCCCGTGGCCGGGCCCGCCGATCGTCTCCGAATCCAGGCGCACCCAGCCGGGCGCGGGCTCGCGGTGCAGGGAGACCACCAGGTCGCAGTTGATCGTCGGGTGGTCGACCGGGTCGGTGGCCAGGGAGACACCGCTCGCGGAGTCGGCCACCACCACGGTGTGCTGCCACCCGGTCATCCGCTCCCCGGCGACCAGGTCGACCCGCGTCCGCCCCCACGCCCGGGCCGGACCCAGTTCGTCCCCGCCGCCGGATTCGTAGGAGAAGTCGACCACGGAGAGGTACCCGCCGGCGTGGGCGAAACTCATCATGGGATCGCGCTCGCGCCTCTCGGGCACCGGCGGCGCCGCGTGATCGCCCACCACGGGATAGTCCTCGGGAGTGCGCCGCATCAGCCAGCCGCGCGCGACCAACGTCGACCGGCCGCCCACGGACGCGGTCGCCTCGAGCAGCTCCACGCTGCGCCCGGGTCGGATCGTGCGCACCTCGATGTCCAGGGGCGCCACCGGCACGGGGCCCAGGACGTCGACGGACACCCTCGCCAGTCTCATGTCCGGGGCGGAGTCGGAGCCGGAGCCGGCCCGTTCCATGGCCCGCACCAGCAGCGCGCTCGGCGGGCCGGCGTGCTGGGCCTCGGCGGACCACGGCCCGGCGGTGAGTGCCGTGGACTCGAAGCGGGCCTCGTCGACCTGCTGGTAGAACGCGTCGGACATGGGTCCCCTCTCGTGCGGGCGGTAGTGTCGATCCTGATGAATGCTACGGGTGGCGGTCTGTACGACGTCGCTGTCGTCGGGCTCGGTCCCGCCGGCCGCGCGCTCGCCTCCCGCTGTGCCGCAGCCGGTCTCACCGTGTTGGCGCTGGACCCGCGCCCGGATGCGCCGTGGCGCCAGACCCTCTCGGTGTGGGCCGATCAGGTCCCTCCGTGGCTCCGGCCCGGGGCGTGCGGGGTGGACGTGCTCGCCCACACCGTGCCGGATGCCGCCTTGTACGCGCCCGACAGGGCCGTGGTGCACCGTGAGTACGCCGTGTTGGACAACGAGGCCCTGCGCCGCGCGCTGCCACTCGGCCCCGGCGTCACCGTCGAACGCGCGGAGGTCGACGACACCGGGGTCCGGGCCCTCACCGCCCGCGCGCACCGCGTGGTGGACTGCCGCGGCGCCGGCGGCCGGCTCAACCGGGGCCCCCTCCAGACCGCCTACGGGATCGTCGTGGCCGCGGCCGACGCGGCGCCGGCGCTGGGCGGGGAGAACGCCCTGTTCATGGACTGGCGGACCGACTATCTCCGCGGCCGGAACGACGACGACGAGGTCGGGCCCAGCTTCCTGTACGCGATCCCCGTGGGACCGGACCGGGTACTGCTGGAGGAGACGTGTCTGGCGGGCCTGCCCGCTCCGGATCCCGCCGTCCTGGCGAGCCGGCTCCGCTCGAGACTGGCGGGCCGGGGGGTGTCCCCCGCGGCGATCGCGTCACCGCTGTCCGTCGAGCGCGTACGGATCCCGCTCCTGCCCCGCCCCGGGCTGCCGAAGGACCCGCGGGTCGAGGCGTTCGGGACCGCCGGTGGCCACGGGCACGCGGCGACGGGGTACTCGGTGGCGGCGATGTTGGCGGCGGTGCCGGCGGCGGTGCACGCGATCGAGGCGGGATACCCGTTGCCGGCACCGCGGTCGCCGCTGAGCACGGCCCTCCACGGTGTCGGACTGCGTGTCCTCCTGGGGGCCGATGACGGGACCCTGCGGGCGCTGTTCAACGCCTTCGGTCGACTCGACGGTCGCCGTCAGCGCTGGTTCCTCGACGCCGCCAGCCCCTCCTACCAGGTGGCCGCCGCCATGTGGGGCATGTGGTTCTCCATGCCCGCCCGGAACAAGTCCGGGATGGTCGCGGCGGTGCTGCGCCCGTCGGCTCGTACGTCGGGCGGGGGTGTACCGATCACCTCAGCCGGAACGCGGACGGTACCCGTCGAAGGTGAGTGACAGGCCGCCCGGACGCCGCGAGAGGTGGAACATGGTCGACAGCGCCACGGCCGCGACGGCCACGGCCACGAGTTCGAAGGTCTCCTCGATGTACATCAGGACGAGATAGGGCGTCGACATGCCGGCGTCCGCGCGGTGGACGAGACCGGTCAGGCTCTCGATGACGATCGCGCCGGTCAGGAAGACCACGGCCGAGAGGATCAGTGCGAGAACCACCCGACGCTTCAGCGCCAACACGAGGCGGATCAGCAGCGCTCCGACGACCAGCGCGATGATCGCGCCGGGGATCACCCAGTTGTAGAAGGTGTCGAACGGCAGGTACGGGGCCATCCTGTCCCCCACCACGAACAAGCGCTCGTGCAGGGCGGAGGCCTCGTCCACCGAGGCGGTGACGCCGACCGCGGCGAAGAGCCACCACGACTTCCGGAACCTGTCGGCGGTGAGAGCGGCGAGGGCGGCGAAGATACCGACGAGGAGCCAGATCGTCGAGGCGAACCACACCGCGATGTTGCCCTCGGCGCCGATGTCGAAGGCCGTCCACAGGAGGTTCCAGGTGTGCCAGGGCTGATCGCTCCCGGTGCGGTGGACCATGAGGAGCAGGAAGCCGGACAGCGGCGCGAGCAGGATCGACGGGGGCAGTACCACCCACGCGGTCGCCTTGGTGAGACTCATCGTCCGGGCCCGGGCCCGGGCCCGGTCCTGAGAACCGGCCGCGGCGTCCGCCGCGCCGCGGTCCGCATCCGACGGGGTGTCGATCGGGCCACCGGAGGGTCCGCCGTCCGGACGGTCTGACGGTCGGTCAGCGGGGCGAGACATGTATTCAGCGTAAACGGCCGGTGAACGGTACTGCCAATCAGCTCGTCTCGCCCCGCGGCAGGAATGTCGACCCGAACACGAAGAGCGCCTGCCCTCATCGAGAGGGGGCAGGCGCTCTGTCGCGTGATCGAGGCGCGGCTAGACCGTGAAGCCGATGGCGCGGAGCTGCTCGCGGCCGTCGTCGGTGATCATCTGCGGGCCCCACGGCGGCATCCAGACCCAGTTGAGCTCGAGGTCGTTGACGAGATCGGCGCCGATCGTCGCACTGCGGGCCTGATCCTCGATGACGTCCGTCAGCGGGCAGGCCGCGGAGGTCAGCGTCATGTCGACGCGGGCGATCGTCGAGCCCTCGGTCTCACCCGGGCGAACCCAGATGTCGTAGACCAGCCCGAGGTCGACCACGTTGATCCCGAGCTCGGGGTCGACCACGTCGCGCATGGCCTCCTCGAGGTCGGCGACGAGGGCCAGGTCCTCCTCGGACTGCTCCGGCCGGTTGGGGTCGGGGCGGAACTCGCCGTTGTAGACGGTTCCGGCCGGGGTGGCGTTCTCCTCGGTCGACGCGGACTCGTCGACCGACGGATCGTTGGCAGGGGTCATCTGCTCGGTCATGTCACTCACTCCTGATGGTGTTCGGTCTGTCGGCCGAGGGCGTCCTTGAACGCCATCCAGCCCAGCAGTGCGCACTTGACGCGCGCGGGGTACCTCGACACCCCGGCCAGCGCCACGGCGTCGTCGAGGATCTCCTCGTCACCCTCGTCCTGTCCGCGGGAGGAGATCATCGCCTGGAAGGCGTCGACCACCTCCAGCGACTCCGTCACGGGACGGCCGACCAGCAACTCGGCCATCATCGAGGTCGAGGCCTGGCTGATGGAACATCCCTGCGCGTCGTAGGACACGTCCTCCACGGTGGCGAGATCGTCGGACAACTGCAACCGCAGTGTCAGCTCGTCGCCACAGGTGGGATTGACGTGGTGCACCTCGGCGCCGAAGGGCTCCCGCAGTCCGCTGTGCTGCGGACGGCGGTAGTGGTCGAGGATGACCTCCTGGTACATCTGCTCGAGTTTCACGTGAGTGCCCCTTCCACTCCGAAGAACTGCTGGGCCCGGCGCAGGGACCTCGCGAGAGCCTCGACCTCGTCGAGGGTGTTGTACAGCGCGAACGAGGCCCGCACGGTGGACTGCACGCCGAGCCGCCGGTGCAGCGGCCACGCGCAGTGGTGCCCCACTCTCACGGCCACTCCGTCGTCGTCGAGCACCTGGCTCACGTCGTGGGCGTGGATGCCGTCCACGACGAAGGAGACGGCGCCGCCGCGCGAGACCATGTCCGTCGGACCGACGATCCGGATCCCCGGGATCTGGCCGAGGGCGTCGAGCGCGGCCACGGTGAGGGACTCCTCGTGGCGGGCGATGGTCTCCATCCCGACCTGCTCGAGGTAGCGCACCGCCGCCGCGAGCCCGACCGCCTGGGACACCATGGGCACCCCGGCCTCGAATCGCTGGGGCGGGTCGGCGTAGGTCGTCTCCTCCATGGTGACGGTGGCGATCATCGACCCGCCGGTGAGGACCGGGGGCATGGCCCGCAGCAACTCGCGCCGGCCGTAGAGGACACCGATGCCGGTGGGCCCGAGCATCTTGTGGCCGGAGAACGCCGCGAAGTCAACGCCGAGGGCGTGGAAGTCCACCGCCATGTGCGGCACCGACTGGCAGGCGTCCAGCACGACGAGCGCGCCGACGGCCCGGGCGGACTCCACCACGCGGGCGACGTCCGTCACCGCGCCGGTGACGTTGGACTGGTGGGTCAGTGCGACGACCTTGACGGCGTCGGTGAGCTCGAGCGAGTCGAGGTCGATCCGACCGTCGTCGGTCACGCCGTACCAACGCAGTGTGGCGCCCGTGCGTCGGCACAGCTCCTGCCACGGCACGAGGTTCGCGTGGTGCTCGAGCTCGCTGATGACGACCTCGTCCCCGGGGCCCACCGCGTACTCGCCGAAGCGCTGGTCACCCAGGGCGAAGGCCACGAGGTTGAGCGCCTCGGTGGCGTTCTTGGTGAAGACCAGCTCGTCGACGTCGGCACCCACGAACCGCGCGATGTCGGCACGGGCGCCCTCGTAGGCGTCCGTCGCCTCCTCGGCGAGTTGGTGCGCACCGCGGTGGACGGCCGCGTTGGAGTGCAGCAGGAAGTCCCGCTCGGCGTCCAACACCTGCGTCGGGCGCTGCGAGGTCGCCCCGGAGTCGAGGTAGACCAGGGGCTTTCCGTCACGGACCGTGCGCTGCAGGATCGGGAAATCCGAGCGCACGGCGGTGAGATCGAGGGTCGAGGTCATGTTCTCCCAGCTGTCCGGTCAGGCGTTCGCCGGCGTCAGGTACTTCTCGTACCCGTTCGCCTCGAGCTCGTCGGCCAGTTCGGCACCACCGGAGGCGGCGACGCGGCCGTCGACGAACACGTGGACCTTGTCGGGGGTGATGTACTTCAGGATGCGGGTGTAGTGCGTGATGAGGAGGATGCCGCCGTTCTCCTCCGCCTTGTAGCGGTTGACACCCTCGGAGACCACGCGCAGCGCGTCCACGTCGAGGCCGGAGTCGGTCTCGTCGAGCACGGCGATCTTCGGCTTGAGCAGGTCAAGCTGCAGGATCTCGTGGCGCTTCTTCTCGCCGCCGGAGAATCCCTCGTTGACGCTGCGCTCGGAGAAGGCCGGGTCGAAGTCGAGGTCGGACATGGCCTCCTTGACCTCCTTCACCCAGTGACGGAGCTTGGGGGCCTCACCGCGGACGGCGGTGGCCGCGGAACGCAGGAAGTTCGCGGTCGAGACACCGGGGATCTCGGTGGGGTACTGCATGGCCAGGAACAGGCCCGCGCGGGCCCGCTCGTCGACCTCCATCGACAGGACGTCCTCGCCGTCGAGCGTCACGGTGCCGCCGGTGACCTCGTACTTGGGGTGGCCGGCGATGACGTAGGCGAGGGTGGACTTGCCGGAGCCGTTCGGCCCCATGATGGCGTGGGTCTGGCCCGACTCGATGGTCAGGTCGACCCCCTTGAGGATCTCGACGGTCTCGGGTGAGTCCTCGGTCGCGGCGACGCGGGCCGTGAGGCCCTTGATCTCGAGAGTGGTCATGGGTAGTGCTCGCAATCTGTGTGAGAAGTCGTGGGGGATGTACTGGCGGGGCTCGTCAGATGCCGGAGGACTCCAGCTCCAACTCGACGGCCTCGGTGATCCGCTCGCGCACCTCCGGAACGCCGATGCGGTTGATCACCTCGCCGAAGAACCCGCGGATCACGAGTCGTCGTGCGACGTCCTCGGGAATGCCCCGGGACATGAGGTAGAACAACTGCTCCTCGTCGAACCGTCCCACGGCGCTGGCGTGGCCCGCACCGGCGATCTCGCCGGTCTCGATCTCCAGGTTCGGGACCGAGTCGGCGCGGGCACCGTCGGTGAGTACAAGGTTGCGGTTCATCTCATACGTGTCGGTGCCCACGGCCCGGGCGCGGATCAGCACGTCACCGATCCACACGGTGTGTGCGTCCGGCAGGCTCGACTTGGCGTCGCCCTGCAGCGCACCCTTGTAGAGGATCCGCGAGGTGCAGTTGGGCTCCGAGTGGTCCACGAGAAGACGGTGCTCGAGGTGCTGCCCGTCGTCGGCGTAGTACAGGCCGTTGAGGGTGACCGTGCCGCCGGGGGCGGTGAACCGTGCGAACGGGGAGACGCGCACGAGCTCGCCACCGAACGTCACCGTCGTGTAGGTCAGTGTCGCGTCGCGGCCGACCTGTAGGTGGTGACCCGCGAGGTGCAGGGCGTCGTCGTCCCAGTCCTGGATGAGCACGATCTCGAGGTGGGCGGAGTCGCCGACGATGAACTCGACGTTCTCGGCGATCGTTCCGCCGCCGCGCTGGTCCACGACGAACGTGGCGTTGGCGAACGCCTCGAGGCGGACCTGGGTGTGGCCGTAGGCCAGTTCGCCCTCGCCCGGGCCGTCGACGGTCACGTAGACGGGCTCGTCGATCACGGTCTCCTTGGCGACCGTGATGACGGTGGCCTCGGAGGCGGAGCTGAACGCCTGTGCGGCGACGCGGTCGCGGGGTGCCCCGGCCTCGCCGACGCGCTTGTCGTCCATGGCGACCGTCTCGACGGTCAGACCGTCGTGCTCGGCGACGGACGCCAGCAGGCGACCGGTCGCGGTGATGTTGGAGCCGTCGTGGATACCGCGCAGACGACGCAGCGGGGTGAACCGCCAGATCTCGTCCTTGTGGCTGGGTACCTCGAAGGCGCCCACGTCGAACGACGAGAACTGGTCGCCCTTGGTGGCGTCGACGGGGACGCCGTAGCGGTCCGTCAGGGGTGCCGGGGTGGACCCGGTCTCGGGTGCGGTGGTGTCGGTCATGGTGGTCAGCCCACCGATCCTTCCATCTGCAGTTCGATCAGGCGGTTGAGCTCGAGCGCGTACTCCATCGGGAGTTCCTTGGCGATCGGCTCGACGAAACCACGCACGATCATGGCCATCGCCTCGTCCTCGGCCAGGCCGCGGCTCATGAGGTAGAACAGCTGGTCCTGGCTCACCTTGGAGACCGTGGCCTCGTGCCCCAGCGTGACGTCATCCTCTCGGATGTCGATGTAGGGGTAGGTGTCGGACCGGCTGATGTTGTCGACGAGCAACGCGTCGCACTCGACGTTGGACTTCGAGCCCTTCGCGCCGGCGTTGATCTGGACCAGGCCGCGGTACGCGGACCGCCCGCCGCCACGAGCCACCGACTTGGAGACGATGTTCGAGGACGTGTTGGGCGCCAGGTGCAGCATCTTGGAACCGGTGTCCTGGTGCTGGCCCTCACCGGCGAACGCCACGGAGAGGACCTCTCCCTTGGCGTGCTCACCGGTCAGCCAGACCGCCGGGTACTTCATCGTCACCTTGGAGCCGATGTTGCCGTCGATCCACTCCATGGTGGCGCCCTCTTCGGCACGGGCCCGCTTGGTGACGAGGTTGTAGACGTTGTTCGACCAGTTCTGGATGGTCGTGTAGCGGCACCGGCCGCCCTTCTTGACGACGATCTCGACGACCGCGGAGTGCAGGGAGTCCGACTTGTAGATCGGCGCGGTGCAGCCCTCGACGTAGTGGACGTAGGCGCCCTCGTCGACGATGATCAGCGTCCGCTCGAACTGGCCCATGTTCTCGGTATTGATCCGGAAGTACGCCTGCAGCGGGATGTCCACCTGCACGCCCGGTGGGACGTAGATGAACGAGCCACCGGACCAGACGGCCGTGTTGAGGGCGGAGAACTTGTTGTCACCGGAGGGGATGACCGAGCCGAAGTACTCCTCGAAGTACTCGGGATGCTCCTTGAGCGCCGTGTCGGTGTCCATGAAGATGACACCCTGGCTCTCCAGGTCCTCACGGATCTGGTGGTAGACCACCTCGGACTCGTACTGCGCGGCGACGCCGGCCACGAGCCGCTGCTTCTCCGCCTCGGGGATGCCGAGCTTGTCGTAGGTGTTCTTGATGTCCTCGGGCAGGTCCTCCCAGCTGGTGGCCTGCTTCTCCGTGGAACGGACGAAGTACTTGATGTTGTCGAAGTCGATACCGGACAGATCCGAACCCCAGGTGGGCATCGGCTTCTTGTCGAAGATCTTCAGGGCCTTGAGCCGCTTGGAGAGCATCCAGTCGGATTCGCTCTTCTTGGCGGAGATGTCACGCACGACCGCCTCGGACAGGCCGCGCTGCGCGGTGGCACCGGCGTCGTCCGAGTCGTGCCAGCCGTAGTTGTACTGGCCGATGGAGGCGATTCGTTCCTCATCGGTGGTCGGCTCCGTGACGTCGGCCGTCACCTGATCGGGGGTGATGGTCATCGCACTGTCCTTTCGGCGGTCGGTGCCGACGCGGACGCGTCGGCCGGTGCAGGGATCGTGGCCGCGAGGTCACTCACGGTCACGGTCCCGGTCGGGATGTTCGTGGTGCAGGCGCAGTTACCGCCCGCGATGGTGGCGAGCCGCTGGACGTGGGTGCCCACTATCTCGGACACCACCTCCTGCTCGGCGGCGCACAGTTCGGGGAACCGGGAGGCGACGTTCCACACCGGGCAGTGGTGTTGGCAGATCTGCAGGCCGCTGCCGGCCTCCTCCACGGAGGACGCGTACCCGGCGCCGGACAGCGCGGTGGCGATGTCCGTGGCGGCGCGCTCGACGTCGTGCGGGCCCTCGGCCGGACGGACGTGACCGATCACCGAGCGCACCCGCTCGCGGGCGAACTCCGTGACCGCGGCCGTGCCTCCGATACGACGCAGGGCGGTCAGCGCCTCGACCGCCAGGTGGTCGTACCCGTGGCGGGCGGTGCTGCGGCCGGAGACCGTCATCTGGAACGCCTTGGCCGGGCGACCGCGGGTTCCCGCAGGCCGCGAACGCACGGCCTCCACCTCGCCGGCCTCGACCAGATGGTCCAGGTGTCGCCGGACACCGGCGGCGGTGAGCCCCAGCTCGTGTCCGATCTCGACGGCGGTGAGTGCTCCGCGCTCCAACAGGAGTTCCCGGATCGACGAGCGGGTGTCGGGCCGCGTGCTGCTCTCGAACACGTGCTGCACGCTCATACGCCACTCCCTTCCGGTTATGCTCGGTGCGCCCGGTCGGGACGCACCTCCTGATATTACGCAACACTTCTGTTTCGGAAATATTCCCCCCACCCCCGGGCGCGCTGCCGGGGTGAGGTGTGCGACGACAGCGCCGGTGGAGGAAGGGTCGGGACTGTGGCACGCGATTACCCCAGGCGTGGTGCCGGGTCGGTCACCTCCCGCCTCCACGCGCAGGAGCTGTCCACCGGGTCCCCGTTGTCCGCGGAGATGGCCCGCCTGCGCCGCATCCGTCTGATCGGCACCACCGCCGCCGTGGCGATGGCGATCGGGGCGCTCGGGGCCGGCGCGTTGCCCGTCCTGCAGAACCCGATCGCCGGCGAGCGACTGTTCGGCCTGTGGCTGCGCCTGCAACAGTCCTCGATGACGGTCGTCATGGCGGGGATGGTCACGGTGACCCTGTGTTGGCTGCTGCTCGCCCCGTACGTGCTCGGTCGGGATCGGCGGGGCCGGATCAGTGGTCGGATCGACCGCGCGACGCTCGACCGGGTGATCGCGTCGTGGGCGCTCCCCCTCGCGCTGGCTCCGCCGATGTTCAGCCGGGACGTCTACAGCTACCTGGCCCAGGGGGCGATCGGCAACGAGCTCGACGATCCCTACGAACTCGGACCGGTCCCGGCACTGGGGACCTCCCACGCGCTCACCATCAACGTCCCGGACATCTGGCGCGATACGCCCAACCAGTACGGACCGCTGTTCCTGGGGGTGCAGAAGGTCATCCACGGGCTCACCGGCGACGACGTGGTGGCCGGGACCATCCTGCACCGGGTCGTGGCCGTGATCGGGATCCTCATGCTGGGCTGGGCCGTCCCACGGCTCGCCGAGTACTGCGGCGTGTCCGACGTCGCCGCCCTCTGGCTGGCCGTGGCCAACCCCCTGGTCCTGTTCCACCTCGTCTCCGGCATCCACTCCGAGGCGCTGATGATGGGCCTGCTGGCGGTCGGACTGGTGCTGGCGCTGCGCGCAGTGGACGCCCCCGGATCCGGGTGGCGCACCACCTCGCTGTTCATCCTGGGCACCGTCCTGGTCACCGGATCGGCCCTGGTCAAACTCCCCACCGTGGTGGCGCTGGGGTTCATCGGGATGGCCCTGGCGCGCCGGTGGGGTGCGAGCTGGTCCGCCACCCTGCGCGCGGCGTCGGTCATGGTGGCGGTGAGCGGTGTGACCACCGGGGTGGCGATGGTCGTCACGTCGTCCGGCCTCGGCTGGATCACCAAACTCGGGGCGGCCACCTCGCTGCGCAGCTGGCTCTCCCCGCCCACCGCGCTCGGTGTGATCGTCGGCGGGATCGGACAGTATCTCGGGCTCGGGGACCACACCGAACAGATCCTCGTCATGGTGCAGACCACCGCGCTGGTCGCGGCCGGCGCGTTCACCGTCCGCATGCTGTTCGCGGTCCAGGCGGGTCGGATCGACCCGGTCGGCGGGCTGGGGGTGTCCATGGCCGCGATCGTCCTGTGTTTCCCCGTCGTGCAGCCCTGGTACGTCCTGTGGGCGCTGGTCCCGTTGGCCGCGTGGGCCTCGCGGGTGGAATTCCGCCTCCCGGTGGTGGCTGTGAGCGCGGTGCTGGCCTGCTTCACCCTCCCGCCGGGTGCGGGACTGCCCCCGTTCGTGACCGTCCAGGCCTGGGCGGCGACCGTGGCGGTGGTCGCCGTCCTGCTCGTCGCACTGTTCCGGTGGCCGGGGCTGTTGCGCTTCCGCTAGCCGGACCGGCCTACACTCGGATCCCGTGACCTCTCCGACGGATACGCCCGCGCTGCACGTCGAGGGGCTCGTCAAGAGGTTCGGGGCGACCACCGCCGTCGCCGGCCTGGACCTGCGACTCGAGCGCGGGCAGGTCATGGCACTTCTGGGGCCCAACGGGGCGGGCAAGACCACCACGGTCGAGATCTGCGAGGGATTCGCCCGTCCCGACGCGGGCACCGTGCGGGTGCTGGGCCTGGACCCGGTCATCGATCGTCAGCGGGTCCGCAGCCGCATCGGGATGATGCTCCAGGGTGGCGGCTCCTACCCCGCCGCCAGGGTGGGCGAGATGCTCCGGCTGGTGGCGTCCTACTACGCCGATCCCCTCGATCCGGACTGGTTGCTGGGCGAACTCGGACTCACCGAGCACGTCCGGACCCCGTACCGGCGCCTGTCCGGCGGCCAACAGCAGCGGCTGTCCCTGGCGATCGCGGTCATCGGCCGGCCGGAGCTGGTCTTCCTCGACGAGCCGACCGCCGGTCTCGACGCCCAGTCGCGCCGGGCCGTGTGGGACCTCGTACACGCGCTGCGTCGCGACGGCGCCGCGGTGCTGCTCACCACCCACCTCATGGACGAGGCGGCCTCGCTCGCCGACGAGGTCGTGATCGTCGACCACGGCCGACGCGTCGCCTCCGGAACGCCCGCCGAACTCGAACGCGCCGGGACCGCGGAGGGCGTCACCCTCGTCGTCGACGGCGAGGTGTCCCCGTCGCTGCTCGCCGGCGTCCTCGGTGGGGAGCACACGGTCGCGGCGGGGACCGCCGCCGGCGTCCTTGAGGTCCACGGCCCGGTCTCCCCCGAACTCATGACCGCCATGTGTGCCGCCCTCGAGCGGGCCGGCGTCCAACTCACCTCCCTGGCCACCCGCACCAGGAGCCTCGAGGAGGTCTTCCTCGACCTGACCGGACGGGAACTGCGATGACCCACACCCAGACCGGCGGCAACCGCTTCGCCCCCGGCACCTTCGCCCGCCCGTCGGCGCCGGCGTCCCCGGCCCGGATGACCGCCGCCCAGACCCGTATGGAGCTGGCCCTGTTCCTGCGCAACGGTGAACAGCTCC
The DNA here is from genome assembly GCF_057773105.1 of Dietzia sp. IBK-p2-15D. Classification (NCBI taxonomy): domain Bacteria; kingdom Bacillati; phylum Actinomycetota; class Actinomycetes; order Mycobacteriales; family Dietziaceae; genus Dietzia; species Dietzia sp. IBK-p2-15D. The sequence continues at coordinate 254,070 of NZ_JBYMTK010000003.1, read as the reverse complement.
TCGTGGCCCTGGTCATCCCCGTCGCCATCCTCTTCGGCCTCACCGCGATCGACTTCGGTGCGGTACCGGATCCGCGGGTCGATCACGCGATCACCGCGGTACTGACCATCTCCGTCATGGGGACGGCCTTCACCGGCCAGGCGATCGCCGTGGGCTTCGACCGCCGGTACGGCGCCCTCAAACGTCTCGGGGGCACCCCCCTGCCGCCGGCGGTCATCATCCTCGGCAAGATCCTCGCGACGCTCGTGCTGGTGGCCGGCCAGGCGGTCGTCCTCGGCGTCATCGCGGCGCTGCTGGGATGGCGGCCCGAACTCCCGGGGCTGGCGCTGGGGGCGCTCGTGATCGCCCTGGGATCGGTGGCGTTCTCCGCCATGGGGCTCCTACTCGGGGGCACCCTGCGTGCGGAGATCGTCCTGGCCCTGGCCAACCTCATCTGGTTCGTCCTCATCGGTGGCGCCGGACTCGCGATCGGGGTGGTCGACCTCCCCTCCGCGGCGGCCGACCTCCTCGTCGTCGTCCCCTCCTACGCGCTGACCTCCGCGCTGGGCACGGCGCTCGCCGGCGGCGTCCCCGCCCTGGCCGCGCTGTCCCTGGTCCTCTGGACGGCCGTGTGTGGCGGATTTGCCGTGCGTCACTTCTCGTTCACCTGATAGCAGACCCCGGCGCGCCGCGGCCTAGAATCGGGGCCGTGACCTCGACATCGCACGCCCCGACCTCCGGAACCCCGGCCGCGAGCGACCCCGGGCGATCGACCGGACCGTTGTCCCGCCTGCCCGTTCCGTCGATCCGGGTCCAGAAGGGTGTCGCGCTCGCCAACGTCATCGCCCAGATCGGCATCATGACCACCGGCGTCACCGTGCGCGTGACCGCCTCCGGTCTGGGTTGCGAGACCTGGCCGCAGTGCAACGAGGCCAGTTTCGTGCCCGTCCCCGGCGCCGCACCGGCGCTGCACCAGGCGGTCGAGTTCGGCAACCGCCTGCTCACCTTCGTCCTGGCGGCGGTCGCCGTGGCGCTGCTCCTCGCGGTGTACCGCGCCGGGCGCCGCCGCGGCCTCAAGGTCCTCGCCTGGGCCATGCCGGCGGGCATCCTCGCCCAGGCCGTGATCGGCGGGATCACCGTCCTGGCAGGCCTCGCGTGGTGGACCGTCGCGCTGCACCTGCTGCCCTCGATGATCCTCGCCTGGCTCGCCGCCGTCCTCTTCGTCCGCATCGGCGAGGCCGACACCGCGCCGCCCCGGCGGGTCATGCCCAAGCCGATGACGTGGCTGACCGTGCTGTCGGCCGTCCTGCTCACCGGGGTCCTCACCACCGGGACGATGGTGACAGGCGCCGGACCCCATGCCGGCGACGCGCGCATCACCGCGGCGGATCGCCTCCAGATGCCCATCCAGTGGCTCGTCCACTTCCACGCCGAACTCATGGTGGGCTACGTCTGCCTGCTCATCGGGTTGTTGGCCGGGCTCGTCGCGCTGCGGACGGAGGGCCCCGCGATCCGGCGGAGCGCGATCCTCATCGGGCTCATCGCGGCGCAGGCGGTAATCGGGATCACCCAGTACCAGCTCGGGGTGCCCGAGCTGCTGGTCGTGGCGCACGTGACCCTGGCGGGTGCGATCACCGCCGTCACCGGCGCCCTGTGGGCGGCGGGGGTCATCCGGGACCGCGTGCCGGCCTGACAGGGTCGCCGACCCCGGTAGGGTCGCGGGGTACACGTCGCCTCTGTACGGGTGACGGCCCGGTGCGCGTCCTCTCCGGTCCCTTCGGGGCGCGCTCCCGGCCGACCGAAGAAATAACAGCGGCCCCGCCGATCGGCGGGGCCGCTGTCGTCGCGCGGGAGGTCAGACCAGGGAGCCCGATCCGGCCATGCGCTTCCAGTGCCCGGCGGGGACATCGGTACGCGAGACCAGCTCGCGCGTCCAGTCCGATCCGGTGAGGCCGGAGATCCCGTCGCGGACCGCCTCGGCCTGCGACAGGCTGTCGACCATCGTGTCCCCCAGTACGCCGTCGGCGCCGACCAGGGTGACGCGGACCCCACAGCGGCCCACAGGCTGGAGGACGACGTCCGCCGCGCCGCCGTGCCGGGACAGGAACTTCTCGACGAACTTCACAGTCTTGGCCGGCGGGGTGGGACCCGCCGGCACCGGCGCTGCTTCGATCTTCTCGGCGGGTGCCTTCTCGGCGGGTGCCTTCTCGGTCGACTGTGCCTCGGCGGCGGCCGGCTTCTCCGGCTCCTGCGCCGCGGGCTCGTCGGCCGGGGGCACCGCCGCCGGCTGGGACGCGGCCGGCGCATCCGCCGGGCGGTCGGTCGCGGACGGCGCCGGGTCGGCCTTACCCGTCGTCGGCTCGTCGCCCTTCGCCTCGGCCGCGGTGCCCGTGGAGGCGGGGTCCGTGGTGGCGGAGTCCGCGGTGGCGGCGGCGCCGCCCAGCGTCAGCCCACCGCTCTTGCCCCCGCCCGGCGCCTTGGCTTTGCTCCCGCCGCCGAGGGTCAGGCCGCCCGACTTGCCGCCACCGGGCGCCTTGGCCTTGCTCCCGCCGCCGAGCGTCAGGCCGCCGGACTTCTTCTCCGCCGACACGGTGGACGCATCGGAGGCGGAGTCGGCGTCGGCGTCGGAGTCGGAGTCGGACGTGGAGTCGGCCCCCGCCTCGGCCCTCGCCTCGGTCGGGGTGGCGGGGTCCGCCTGAGCTGCGGGTGCTGCGTCGGGCGTGGCGGTGGACGGGGCGTCGTCCTTCTCGTCCTTCTGGTCACCAGCGGAGGCGGCAGCCGCACCTGCGGCTGCCGCGGCACCGGCCGCGCCACCCAGGACGAGCTTGCCCGCCGACCCCCCGCCGGGAGCCTTGGCCTTGGACCCACCCCCGAGCTTCAGTCCCCCGCCGGACGCGGTCGCCGGGGCGGACGCTGTCGGGGCGGACCCTGCCGGAGCGGCCACCGGCTCGTCCGACGACTTCGCGGCCGTGCTCGGCTCGGTGGCATCGGCCTGGGCGGAGGGCGCCGGCTCCGCAGCGGGCTCGGACGGGGCCTCGGGCGAAGCGGGAACCTCCGCGGCCGGCGCCGTCGATGCGTGCGCCGCGGGAGCGCCACCGTCGACCTCGGTGATCCGGGAACCGTGCAGCGTGGAGGCTCCTCCGCCCGGGGCGCGCGGGGCGCGCCGACCCAGGGTGATTCCCCCGCCCGCGCCGCCGGCGGCCGCCGGGGCCGGGGTCTGCCGCGCCTCGGCAGGCGCCTCCTGCGTCGCGGCGGGCGCCTCCTGCGTCGCGGCAGGCGCATCCTGCGCCGACCCGGTCGTCTCAGGAGCCCCCGCGGGCTCCTGTGCCTGCGTGTCAGGCGCGGACGGCGCCGGCGCCTCCTCGGTGACCGCATCGGCTCGGACGGGTGCGGCCGCCGCCCCGGACCCACTGGTGGTGATCTCGGGCCAGCCGGTCGCCCGGACTCGCGGCCCCCCGGCGTACTGGGAAAGGATCTGCAGGCTCATGGGGGTACCCTATCGCCTCCCCCGCCCCGCTTCCGCCGGGACTCCCGCGAACCGGCGAACCGGAGTCCGGGCACCGGCTGCGGCGGGCCACAGACTTCCGGATACTGGGCGCCATGAGAGCCATAGAGATCTCCAGGCACGGCGGACCCGAGGTGCTCACACCGGTCGAGGCGGGCGTGCCCTCACCCGGGCCGGGCGATGTGCTCGTCCGCACCACCGCGATCGGGGTCAACTACATCGACACCTATTTCCGCGAAGGTACCTACGCCCGGGATCTGCCGTTCGTCCCCGGCAGCGAGGGGACGGGAGTGGTCGAGGAGCTCGGCGAGGGAACGCCCGACCTGATGGTCGGCGACCGGGTGGCGTGGTGCCAGGTTCCCGGGTCGTACGCCCAGTACGTCGTCGCGCCCGCCGAGTCGCTGGTGACGGTGCCGGAGGGCATCGACGACGAGGTGGCGGCCTCGATGCTGCTGCAGGGGCTCACAGCGCATTACCTCATCACCGACACCCACCGGGCCCTACCCGGCGACACCGTGCTGATCACCGCGGGTGCGGGCGGGGTCGGGCAGCTGCTCATCCAACTGGCCGTCGCCCACGGCCACCGGGTGATCACCACGACCTCGACCGAGGAGAAGGCGGACCTGTGTCGCGAACTGGGGGCGCACCACGTGCTGCTCTATCCCGACGCGACCCCGGAGAGGATCCGCGAGCTATCCCACGGCGGTGTCTCCGTGGTGTTCGACGGCGTGGGCCGCGACACCTTCGACGACAGCCTGGCCTCGCTGGCCCGCCGTGGGACCCTGGTGCTGTTCGGTGCGGCGAGCGGTCCGGTCCCGCCGGTGGACCCGCAACGACTCAACGCGGCCGGCTCGGTCTTCCTCACCCGGCCGAGCCTGGGTGACTTCATCGCCGGCACCGGGGAATTTCGTGAGCGGGCCGGCGAGGTCCTCGAGGGGATCGTCGACGGCTCGCTCCGGTTGACGGTTGGCGCGACGTTCGGATTGTCGGAGGCGGCGGATGCGCACCGGGCGTTGCAGTCCCGGCAGACCACGGGTTCGGTCGTCCTCGACCCCGCCCGCTGAGCGCCCTCGACCCCGCCCGCAAAGGAGGGCGGGGGTGGGTGATCAGGCGATCGGGAGGATCTCCGCGATCGTCTGGAGTCCGAGGACCGCGTCGACGGACAGTGCGACGAACACCCCCGCCAGGTAGTTGTTCGACAGGATGAACAACTTGAGGGGCTTGACCTCCACCCCGCGCCGCACACCGGCCTCGAGGCGGTGTGCCATGACGATGAACCACACGCCGAAGCCGAGGGCGCCGGCCGCGTACACCCAGCCGGCGGCGGGGATCAGGGCGAAGGTGCAGAGGACGGTCACCCAGGTGTAGATGGTGATGCGCCGGGTGACCCCCTCGGCGGACATGATGACCGGGAGCATCGGCACTCCGGCGGCCTCGTAGTCCTCCTTGTAGCGCATCGCGAGCGCCCAGGTGTGCGGTGGCGTCCAGAAGAAGATGATGAGGAACAGGACGATCGCCTGCCACCAGTTGTGCGCCTGCCCCTCGGGGAGGTGATCGGTGATCACGGCCCACGACACCAGGACCGGCATGCATCCCGCGGCCCCGCCCCATACGACATTCTGGGCCGTGCGGCGCTTGAGGATCATCGTGTAGACGAACACGTAGAAACAGATGGTCAGCAGGATGAAGAACGCGGCCAGCCAGCTCCCGGCCAGCAGGCCCAGCCACAGCATGCTCGAGACGCCGAGCAACAGACCGAAGACCAGTGCGGCCCGGGTACTGATCGCGTGACGCGCCAACGGCCGACGCTCGGTCCGCTTCATGACCTTGTCGATGTCGGCGTCGACGACCATGTTGAGCGAGTTGGCGCTGGCCGCTCCCAGCCAACCGCCCACCAGGGTGAGCAGAACCAGTGAGAGGTGAACGTTGCCGCGGTCGGCCTGGAGGAGGGCGGGGATGGCGGCGACGAGCAGCAACTCGATGACGCGCGGCTTGGTGAGGGCGATGTAGGCCATCACCACGTCGACCGCGCGGGCTCGCCCGCTCGCCGGAGCCGGCCGCCCCGTGGACTCTGGAGGGGAGACTGATGGCCCCCCACTCCGGGTCGGGGTGGAATCGTGCACCGGAACTCCTCGCAGCAGACGTCAACGCACTACTGAGCCGATACTACGTCCCCCCTGCACGGTCCGCGAAAGAGCGGGGGCGGGGACCGCACGCCCCGCCGTGCCCGCGACCACTAAGGTGGTTCACGACATACGCGCGGATCCGCGCCGCACCCTCAGACCCGGGAGAACCACAAGTGACCAGCGCGTCGGAGATCACCGAGCTCACCACTGCACGCCACCCGTCCGACTGGACCGAACTCGACACCCGCGCCGTCGACACCGCGAGGGTCCTCGCCGCCGAGGCCGTGCAGCGTTGCGGTAGCGGCCACCCGGGCACCGCGATGAGCCTCGCGCCGCTCGCCTACACGCTTTACCAGCGCATCATGCGGCACGATCCCTCCGATCCCACGTGGGTCGGCCGGGACCGCTTCGTGCTGTCCTGTGGACACACCTCTCTCACCCAGTACATCCAGCTGTACCTCGCCGGCTTCGGGCTGGAGCTGGACGACCTCAAGGCGCTCCGGACCTGGGGATCCAAGACCCCCGGACATCCGGAGTGGCGGCACACTGACGGCGTGGAGATCACCACCGGCCCGCTGGGTCAGGGGCTGGCCTCCGCGGTGGGCATGGCGATGGCGGCACGCTACGAGCGCGGACTGTTCGATCCGGAGACGCCGTCGGGCAAGAGTCCGTTCGACCACTTCATCTACGTGATCGCCTCCGACGGTGACGTGCAGGAGGGGGTCACCGCCGAGGCCTCCTCGCTCGCGGGCACCCAGCAGCTCGGCAATCTCATCGCGATCTACGACGACAACGAGATCTCGATCGAGGACAACACCCGGATCGCCCTCAACGAGGACGTCGCGGCGCGCTACGAGGCGTACGGCTGGCACGTCCAGACGGTGAACGGCGGTGAGGACGTGGCCGCCATCGAGGAGGCCATCGCCGACGCGCGTGCGGTCACCGACAAGCCGTCGCTGATCGTCCTGCGCACGATCATCGCCTTCCCGGCGCCGACCATGATGAACACCGGGGCCTCGCACGGTGCGGCACTCGGCCAGGACGAGGTCGACGCCGTGAAGGAGGCGCTCGGCATGGGCGGCACCGAGCCGTTCACGGTGGAGGACGAGGTGATCTCCCACACCCGGGCCGCCCGTGACAGGGGTGCCCGCGTCCACGCGCAGTGGAGCGACATGTTCCACGCCTGGGCGGAGGCGAACCCGGAGCGCAAGGCCCTGTTCGATCGCCTGTACTCGGGCGAGCTCCCCGACGGATGGGATGCCGGGCTCCCCACGTGGGACGCCGATTCCAAGGGAGTCGCCACGCGTAAGGCGTCCGCCGAGGCCATCCAGGCCCTGGGCGCCACCCTCCCCGAGTTGTGGGGCGGCTCCGCGGACCTGGCCGGCTCCAACAACACGCCCATCAAGGGCGCGGACTCCTTCGGCCCGTCCTCCATCTCGACCGACACGTGGACCGCGTCCCCGTACGGACGCAACCTGCACTTCGGCGTCCGTGAGCACGCCATGGGCGCGATCCTCAACGGCATCGCCCTCCACGGTCCCACCCGGCCCTACGGCGGGACGTTCCTGATCTTCAGCGAGTACATGCGTCCGGCCGTCCGGCTCGCCGCGCTCCAGGGGAGCAACGCGTACTACGTGTGGACCCACGACTCGATCGGGCTCGGCGAGGACGGCCCCACCCATCAGCCGGTCGAACAGTTGGCGGCGCTGCGCGCCATCCCGGGTCTGGCGATCCTGCGTCCGGCCGACGCCAACGAGACCGCGGCGTCGTGGCGCGCCATGCTCGAGGCTCTCGGCGGGCCCAAGGGTCTGTGCCTGACCCGTCAGGACGTCCCGGTGCTCGAGGGCACCAAGGAGCTCGCCCGCGAGGGGGTCGAGCGCGGAGGTTACGTCCTCGCCGAGGCCTCGACCGGGACCCCCGAGGTGATCCTCATGGGCACCGGGTCCGAGGTGCAGCTGGCCGTGCAGGCCCGCGAGGTCCTCGAGGCCGAGGGCGTGGCGACCCGTGTGGTCTCGATGCCGTGTGTCGAGTTCTTCGATCAGCAGGACGCCGGGTACCGCGAGTCGGTGCTCCCCCGCTCCGTCCGCGCGCGGGTCAGCGTCGAGGCCGGCATCGCGATGCCGTGGCACCGGTTCCTCGGCGACGCCGGCCGCGCCGTCTCACTCGAGCATTTCGGCGCCTCGGCGCCCTACCAGACCCTGTTCACCGAGTTCGGGATCACCGCCGACGCGGTGGTCTCCGCGGCCCGCGAATCCCTCGCGGCCGCTGCCGGGGAGGCATCATGACCAACGCCAATCTCGCTGCCCTGAGCGCCGCCGGCGTCTCCGTGTGGCTCGACGACCTGTCCCGACAGCTCCTGTCCTCCGGCGAGCTCGAGAAGCGGATGTCCGCCTATTCGATCGTCGGTGTGACGACCAACCCGGCCATCTTCCAGTCGGCGCTGGCCGACTCGTCGGCCTACGAGAGCGCGCTCACCGAGGCGGTCCGCGCCGACCGTGACGTGGATTCCGTCGTGCGGGCCCTGACCACGTCCGACGTCCGCGACGCGTGTGACGTCCTGGCCGACGTCCACCGCGCGACGGACGGGGTGGACGGCCGCGTCTCCCTCGAGGTGGATCCCGGCCTGGCCCACGACACCGCGGCGACCGTGACGCAGGCGGTGGAGCTCTCCGAGGTGGTGGACCGCCCGAACGTCATGATCAAGATCCCCGCGACGTCGGCGGGGCTGCCGGCCATCACCGATGTCATCGGCAAGGGCATCGACGTCAACGTCACGCTGATCTTCTCGGCGGAGCAGTACCGCGCGGTGGCGGAGGCGTACCTGACCGGACTCGAGCAGGCCGCTGCCGCCGGTCACGACCTGTCCGCCATCCACTCCGTGGCGTCCGTGTTCGTCTCCCGGCTCGACACCGAGATCGACTCGCGACTCCCGGAGTCGTCAGAGCTGCGGGGCAAGGCCGGTCTGGCCAACGCGCGCCTCTGCCAGGAGGTCTACGAGGAACTGTTCGACCCCGAGGGACGCTTCGGGGCACTCGCCGATCGCGGAGCCCGTCCCCAGCGTCTCCTGTGGGCCTCGACGGGGGTCAAGGAACCGGCGTACCCCGACACGCTGTACGTGACCGGTCTGGTGACCCACGGGACGGTCAACACCATGCCGTTCGGCACCATCGAGGCGTTCGCGGACCACGGCGTCGTCGAGGGCGACACGGTCCGGGGCACCGCCGAGGAGTCCCGGGCCACCCTCGACGCACTGCGCGCCGAGGGGATCGACCTGGACGAGGTCTTCACCCTCCTCGAGCAGCAGGGCGTGCAGAAGTTCGTGACCGCCTGGGACGACCTGGTGGACACGGTGAGGACGCGGATCGACGAGATCCCGACGGGGTCGTGATCGGCCCGGACGACGGGGCGACACCGGTCGTCGAGGTCCCCGGCGGCGCCCCGGAGGGGTGGGCCAACCCGCTCCGTGATCCCCGGGATCGTCGGCTCCCCCGCATCGCGGGACCGTCCGGTCTCGTGATCTTCGGTGTGACGGGCGACCTGTCCAAGAAGAAGCTCATCCCCGCGATCTACGACCTGGCCAACCGTGGCCTGCTCCCGCCGGGGTTCTCCCTGATCGGCTTCGGCCGCCGACGGTGGACCCACGATGAGTTCGCCGCGTTCGCCCGCGAGCAGGCCCGCGAACGGTGCCGGACCCCGTTCCGCGAGGACGTGTGGGAGCAGCTCGCCGCCGGACTGCGGTTCGTCACCGGGACATTCGACGACGACGAGGGCTTCGACGATCTGGCGGACCAGCTGGGGGCACTCGAGGCCGAACGTGGGACCGCCGGCAACTACGCGTTCTACCTGTCCATCCCCCCGGATGACTTCCCGACCGTCTGCCGGCACCTCGATCGCACGGGGTGCACCCGCGGCCCGGAGGGGTCCTGGCGCCGGGTGGTCATCGAGAAGCCCTTCGGGCACGACCTGGCGAGCGCCCGCGAACTCAACGCGGTGGTGGGTGCGGTCTTCCCCGAGGACTCGGTATTCCGGATCGATCACTACCTGGGCAAGGAGACCGTCCAGAACATCCTCGCGCTGCGTTTCGCCAACCAGCTCTTCGAGCCGGTGTGGAACGCCAACCACGTGGACCACGTCCAGATCACCATGGCCGAGGACATCGGACTGGGTGGTCGGGCCGGCTACTACGACGGCATCGGCGCGGCCCGCGACGTCATCCAGAACCACCTCATCCAGTTGATGGCGTTGGTCGCGATGGAGGAACCGACCGATTTCTCCGCTGCCGCGTTGCGGGCGGAGAAGACCAAGGTCCTCGAGTCGACCTCGTTGGCACTGCCGATTGCCGAGACGGCCGCGCGTGGTCAGTACGCGGGTGGCTGGCAGGGGTCCGAGCAGGTCGTGGGACTGAAGGACGAGGAGGGGTACGACCCCTCCTCGGCCACCGAGACCTACGCTGCGATCACCCTCGAGGTCCACAACCGCCGATGGGCGGGGGTCCCCTTCTATCTCCGCACCGGCAAGCGGTTGGGACGACGGGTCACCGAGATCGCGGTGGTCTTCCGGCGCGCTCCGCACCTGCCTTTCGACGCGACCATGACCCAGGAGCTGGGGCAGAACGCGCTGGTCATCCGGGTCCAGCCCGACGAGGGTGTCACGTTGCGCTTCGGCTCCAAGGTCCCCGGCACCGCCATGGAGGTCCGGGACGTCAACATGGACTTCGCCTACGGTGAGGCGTTCACGGAATCCTCCCCCGAGGCCTACGAACGTCTCATCCTCGACGTCCTGCTGGGCGAGCCCTCGCTCTTCCCGGTCTCCCGCGAGGTCGAGCTGAGCTGGCAGCTCCTCGACCCGGTCCTGCAGGAATGGGAGTCGGACGGGACACCGGAGCAATACCAGGCCGGGACGTGGGGGCCGAGGGGCGCCGACGAGATTCTGGCCCGGAGTGGCCGCGCATGGAGGCGACCGTGATCATCGACCTACCCGACACCTCCACCCGCGGGATCGCCAAGAAGCTCGTGCAGATCCGCGAGGAGGCCGGGCTGAGCACGATCGGACGGGTGCTCACGCTGATCGTGATCACCGATCACGTCCGGGGCAGCGAGTCCGCGATCGAGGCGGCCAACGAGGCCAGCCGGGAGCATCCGTGCCGGGTCATCGTGGTGATCCGCGGACCTCGCGCGGACGCCGACAGGCTCGACGGTCAGATCCGCGTCGGAGGTGACGCCGGGGCGGCGGAGGTCGTCGTGCTGCGCACCTCCGGTGCGATGGCCTCCCAGTCGGCCTCCCTCGTCACGCCGTTGCTGCTGCCGGACACCCCGCTCGCCGTGTGGTGGCCCCGCCACTCCCCCACGTTGTTGTCCGAGGACAGGGTGGGCAGGCTCGCGAAGCGCCGGATCGTCGACTCCGACGCGGAGGGCCATCCCACCGATGCGCTGGCGAAACGGGCGGCCGGTTACTCCCCGGGCGACACCGATCTGGCGTGGGCGCGCATCACCCACTGGCGTTCCCTGCTCGCGGCGACCCTGGACCGTCCGCCCTTCGAGCGCATCACCGGGGCGACGGTGTGCGGCCCGGAGCGGGCGGCGTCGGTGGACCTGGCCGGTGGATGGCTGGCGTCCCGGCTCGGGATCGACGTCCTGCGGGCCGTCGGCCCGAGGATGGTCGTCCTGGAGCGGGCCTCGGGCTCCATCGTCCTCGAGCAGATCAGCGCGACCTCCGCCGAGCTCCGCATCACGGGTCAGGCGCCCACACGGGTGGCGCTCGTCGGCCGCAGCGTCGCCGACTGTCTCTCGGAGGAGCTACGGCGGATGGACACCGACGGCGTGTACGCCGATGCGTTGGCCAATCATGACCGTGTCATCTACACCTCTGCCTCGGTTCGCTGAGCAGAGGACCCGGACCTCGACGTCACTTCCCCACCGGACCACCACCACAGGAGCGCCGATGTCAGTCACACGCCATCTCGTACACCCGGATGCGGACACCCTCGCCGAAGCGGCAGCCCTCGCCGTCGTCGGGCACCTCAATGAACGGATCGCCACCGCCGGGACCGCGACGCTGTCCCTGACGGGCGGCTCGGTGGGGGTGAAGACCGCCGCCGCACTCGCCGGGGCCGATGTCGACTGGTCACGCGTGACCATCTACCTGGGCGACGAGCGCTTCGTCCCGGCAGACGACCCCGAACGCAACGACGGACAGCTCGACGACGTCCTGCTCGGCACCGTGGGCGACCGCGCCACCGTCCACCGCTGGCCGGCCCGCGGACCGGAGTTCGAGGACGTCGACGCCGCGGCCGAGGCGTTCCTCGCCGCGGTGGACCTCCCCCGGGGCGACGAGCCGCTGTTCGACGTCACCCTCCTGGGGATGGGACCCGAGGGGCACATGAACTCGATCTTCCCGCACACCCCGGCGGTCGCCGAGACCGAGCGGCTCGCGGTGGGCGTGCATGACTGCCCCAAGCCGCCACCGGAGCGACTGACCTTCACCCTCCCGGCGGTGCGCAGGTCGAGGCACGTGCTCGTCGTGGCCGCCGGGGACGGGAAGGCGGAGGCGGTGGCCAGGGGCCTGGGCGGGGCGGACCCCTCCGACTGGCCCGTCGCCGGTGCCGTGGGCACCGAGTCGACCACGTATCACCTGGACGGACCGGCCGCCTCGATGGTGCTCTGAGAACAGGAACGGGGCGCGTCTCATCCACCCGGTGGAAGAGACGCGCCCCGTCGTCGGCCCGGCCGGTGGGGCCGCGCCGGGGACCGGTCGGTCAGCCGAACCTGACCATGAGGCCGACCGCCACGATGGCGATGACCCAGAGGATCGCGACGACCACGGTGACCCGGTCGAGGTTCCGCTCGACCACGCTGGACCCGGAGAGGCTGGACTGGACACCGCCACCGAACAGCGACGACAGGCCGCCTCCCTTGCCGCGGTGCAGCAGGATGAACAGCATCAGCAGGAGGCTGGTGGTGATGAGGAAGATGTCCAGGGCGAGCTTCATGTAGGGATCGTGCCTCACGTCGGGTCGGGCGGTCGGGTGCGACCGCTACAGACTACCCGGTCGGGTGTCCGCGGCGAATCCCGGCACGCCCGACCCCGCAGGGCCGGGCGCGCCGGAGTGGGCGGTGTCAGGGCAACGGGCCACCGGCGGCGATCGCCGACAGCTGGGCGAACTCGTCCGGCTTGAGCGACGCGCCTCCGACCAGACCACCGTCGACATCGGGCTGGTCGAGCAGCTCGCCGATCGTGGAGGCGTTGACGCTGCCGCCGTACAGGACCCGCATCTGCTCGGCCGTCGCGTCATCGGCCAGATCGGCCAACGTGGAACGGATGGCGGCGCAGACCTCCTGGGCATCGGCGGCGGACGCGGTCTTGCCGGTCCCGATCGCCCACACGGGCTCGTAGGCGATCACGGTGGAGGCCAGCTGGTCCGTGGACAGTCCCGCGAGCGATTCGGAGAGCTGGTTCACGACGAAGTCGACGTGGTCCCCTGCCTCCCGCACCTCGAGCTTCTCGCCGACACACACGATCGGCGTCAACCCGTGCCGGTGGCAGGCGGCGGCCTTGGCCGCGACGAGTTCGTCGGACTCCGCGTGGTAGTCACGGCGCTCGGAATGGCCCACGACGACATAGGTGCAGCCGAGCTTGGCGAGCATCCCCGCCGAGATCTCGCCGGTGTAGGCACCGGACTCGTGGACCGAGACGTCCTGCGCGCCGTAGGCGAAGCCCAGCTTGTCGCCCTCGATGACGATCTGGACGCCACGGATGTCCGTGAACGGGGGGATGAACGCCACGTCCACCTTCTCCAGGTACTTGTCCGGGAGTGCGAAGGCGACCTTCTGGACGAGCGCGATGGCCTCGAGGTGGTTGAGGTTCATCTTCCAGTTGCCGGCGATGAGCGGGGTGCGTGCCATGTCTTCTCCTGTGGTCTCGTCGGTCTTCAGTTGCTGCGCTCGAGGGCGGTGACGCCGGGCAGCTCCTTGCCCTCCAGGTACTCCAGCGAGGCGCCACCGCCGGTGGAGATGTGGGAGAAGTTCTCCTCCCCGAGACCCAGGGTGCGGACGGCCGCGGCGGAGTCGCCGCCGCCGACCACCGAGAACGCGCCGTTCTTCGTCGCGGTGATGATGGCCTCGGCGACACCGCGCGTCCCGGCGGAGAACGCCGCGAACTCGAACACGCCCATGGGGCCGTTCCAGAAGACGGTCTTGGCGGCGGAGAGCTGCTCGCTGAACGCCTTCACCGACTCGGGGCCGATGTCCAGGCCCATCTTCCCCTCCGGGATGGCCTCGGCGGAGACCGTGGAGTGCGCGGCGTCGGCGGCGAACCCGTCGGCGGCGACCACGTCCACGGGCAGGCTGATCACGTCGCCGAACTTGGCGAGCAGGTCCTTGCAGGTGTCGATCATCTCCTCCTGCAGCAGTGAGGAGCCGACCTCATGGCCCTGTGCGGCGAGGAAGGTGAAGCACATGCCGCCGCCGATGACCAGGGTGTCGACCTTGGGCGCCAGGGCCTCGATCACGGCGAGCTTGTCGGACACCTTGGAGCCGCCCAACACGACCGCGTAGGGGTGCTCCGGGTCGCCGCTGAGGTTCGCGAGGACCTCGACCTCGCTCTGGACGAGGTCGCCGGCGTAGGCCGGGAGGACCTTGGCGACGTCGTACACCGACGCCTGCGCGCGGTGGACAACCCCGAAACCGTTGGAGACGAACGCCCCGTCCTCGCCCACCAGGCTCGCGAGCTCGGCCGCGAACTCGGCCCGCTGCGCCTCGTCCTTGCTCGTCTCGCGCGGGTCGAACCGCACGTTCTCCACCAGGAGCACGTCCCCGTCGGTCAGGCCGTTGGCTCGCTCGCGGGCGTCCGATCCCACCACGTCACCGGCGAGCTGGACGTAGCGCCCGAGCTCGTCACCCAGCTTCTCCGCCACGGGGGCGAGGGAGAACTCGGGGTCGGGCTCACCCTTCGGGCGGCCGAGATGCGCGGTGATCACCAGCGCCGCACCGGCGTCGAGCAGAGCGTTGAGCGTGGGCAGCGAGGCGGTGATCCGGCCCGCATCGGTGATGGTCGAGCCGTCGAGCGGGACGTTGAGGTCGCAGCGGACGAGGATCTTGCGACCCTCTACGCCGGCATCGAGCAGGTCGTTGAGCGTGCTCACGGCCATGTGGTGGGACTCCTGTCGGAAGAACGGTGGTGATGGTGGGTGGTGCTGCCGGTCCATGTGCTCCGGGCCCGGCCGGGACGCTGTGGGCGTTCCCGGACCGGGCCCGGATCGTCGTACGGGGGATGTCAGTCCCGAGGGGTCTTAGAGCGACTTGCCGACCAGGCCGATGATGTCGGCGAGGCGGTTGGAGTAGCCCCACTCGTTGTCGTACCAGGAGGCGATCTTGATCTGGCCGTCGATCGCCTTGGTCAGCGGCGCGTCGAAGATGGACGAGTGCGGGTCACCGACGATGTCGGAGGAGACGATGGGGTCCTCGGTGTACTTGAGGATGCCCTTCATCGCGCCCTCGGCGGCGGCCTTGACCGCGGCGTTGACCTCGTCGACCGAGGCCTTCTTCTCCAGCTCGACCGTGAGGTCGGTGAGCGAGCCGGTGGGCAGCGGGACGCGCACGGCGTAGCCGTCGAACTTGCCCTTGAGCTCGGGCAGGACCAGCGCGACGGCCTTGGCCGCACCGGTGGAGGTGGGCACCATGTTGATGCCGGCGGCGCGGGCGCGGCGCATGTCGCTGTGGGGCGCGTCCTGGAGGTTCTGGTCCTGCGTGTAGGCGTGGATCGTGGTCATGAGGCCCTTGACGATCCCGAACTCGTCGGAGAGGACCTTGGCGACCGGCGCGAGGCAGTTGGTGGTGCAGGAGGCGTTGGAGATGATCGTCTGCGAGCCGTCGTACTCGTGGTCGTTGACCCCCATGACGATGGTGATGTCCTCGTTCTTGGCCGGCGCCGAGATGATGACCTTCTTGGCACCACCCTCGAGGTGGCCCTTGGCCTTCTCGGCGTCGGTGAAGATGCCGGTGGACTCGACGACGACGTCGACGCCGTAGTCACCCCACGGCACGGACGCGGGGCCCTCCTTGACCGCGAGGGCGCCGATCTTGGTGCCACCGACCGTGATCGACGAGTCGTCGAACGTGACCTCCTTGCCCAGGCGACCCAGGATGGAGTCGTACTTGAGCAGGTGAGCGAGCATGTCGTTCGTGGTCAGGTCGTTGACGGCCACGATCTCGATGTCCGTCTTGCCCTCGGCCTTGAGAGCCTCCACCGCGCGGTAGAAGTTGCGGCCGATACGTCCGAATCCGTTGATGCCTACGCGCACGGTCACGTGTTGTCTCCTTATTGGTGGTGCGAGAACGCTTGATGTCACCGGGGCCGGGTGGAGCCCGGGACGTGACCCAGACTACCCGGCGTGGACCGCTCCCGCGCAGGGTGCTGCCGGGGTGGATCAGCCTTCGTCGAGCATGTCCTCGGTCACCACGGACTCGGTGTCGGGGATCCCGAGCTCGGCGGCTTTGCGGTCCGCCATGGACAGCAGTCTCCGGATGCGCCCCGCGACCGCGTCCTTGGTCATGGGCGGGTCGGCGAGCTGCCCGAGCTCCTCCAGCGACGACTGACGGTGCTGGACGCGCAGTTCACCCGCGGCGAGCAGATGGTCCGGCACGTCCTCGGCGAGGATCTCGAGGGCGCGCTGGACACGGGCGGCCGCGGCCACGGCGGCCCGGGCCGAGCGCCGCAGGTTGGCGTCGTCGAAGTTGGCCAGCCGGTTGGCGGTGGCGCGGACCTCGCCGCGGGAGCGGCGCTCCTCCCAGATGTCCCTGGTGGAGGACGCGCCCAGTCGAGCGAGGAGGACCCCGATCGCCTCGGCGTCGCGGATCACCACGCGGTCCCCTCCCCGGACCTCGCGGGCCTTGGCCGTCACTCCCAACCTGCGGGCCGCACCCACGAGGGCCATCGCCGCCTCCGCCCCCGGGGCGGTGACCTCCAACGCCGAGGAGCGGCCGGGCTTGGTGAGCGAACCGTGGGCGAGGAACGCGCCCCGCCACGCCGCCTCGGAGGCGGCGACCGAGCCGCCGACGACCGCGGCCGGCAGTCCTCGGACCGTCCGGCCGGCGTTGTCGACCAGCCCGAGCTGACGGGCCAGGTCCGCACCCCGGTCGATGACCCGCAGGACGAACTTGCGGGCGGGACGTCCGCCCGAACCCCCGATCGGGTGGATCTCACAGGGGACGGAGAACAGGGCGTCGAGTTCGCCGGCGAGACGGTCCGCGATCTCGCCGGAGTCCACCTCCGCCTCGATCACGAGTCGGTTGGACAGGACCTGGAGGGTGCCGGCGAACCTCAGCAGGGCGGACACCTCGGCCCTCCTGGTCTCGGAGTTCCCCACGGGGACCCTCACCAGTTCGGACTTGACCTGTGCGGTCAGCGACACGCCCTGCTCCTTCGTTCTCGGCTCATCGACCCGGCCCTCATCGCACCGAGTCGGCGAGCGCCGAGGCCAGCAGTGCGGGGTCGTGGACAGGCCTCATCGTCCCATCCTCGGCGGTCTTCGCTATCTCCGCGGTCATCACGCGGGCCCCCAGTCCCGCCGCGGCCCGTTCGAGATGCTCGCGTTCGGTGGCGCTCAGCGGCATCCTCGGGTCCACGAGCAGGACGTCGATGTCGACCTCGGGAGCGTGTTGACGCAACACGTGGAGGTGTTGCTCGGCGGAGAACCCGGCGGTCTCCCCCGGCTGGGGTGCGAGGTTGAGCACGAGGGCCTTGGTCGCGGCCGTCCTCTTGAGCGCGGACGCGATCTCAGGCACGAGCACGTTGGGGATCACGCTGGTGAACCACGATCCGGGTCCGAGGACCACGAGGTCGGCTCCGGTGATCGCCTCCACCACGCCCTCCGCGGCGGGCGGAGCGGCCGGGATGAGGGTGACCCGGCGAACGCTGCCCGGTGTGGTCGCGACGGCGACCTGTCCGATGATGGTCCGCACGACGCGGGGGTCCGCTTCCAGACCGACGACCTCTGCAGCGATGTCGAGGGCGACCGGGGACATCGGCAGGACACGGCCGGTGACACCGAGGATCGACCCGATCGCGTCGAGTGCGTCGACCGGGTCTCCGAGCAGCTCCCACAGTCCGGCGAAGACGAGGTTGCCCACCGCGTGTCCGGCCAGCGCCCCGGTGCCGCCGTAGCGGTGTTGGAAGAGTCGGGTGAGCAGCGCCTTCTCGTCGTCTTCGGCGGCGAGGGCGCACAGGGCCATCCGTAGGTCGCCCGGTGGGAGGATGCCCAGCTCGCGCCGCAGTCGCCCCGAGGAACCGCCGTCGTCGGCGACCGTCACCACCGCGGTGACGTGATCGGCGACGAGGCGTGCGGCCCGGAGGGTCGCCGACAGGCCGTGGCCGCCGCCGAGGGCGACGAGGGACGGGATACCGCTGTCGTGTGTCATGGCCGGCCTCATTCCCGCCCGAGGTCACGGTGGCGTACGTGGACCTCGACCGAGTCGAGGCCGGACAGTCTGCCGGCGAGCGACTCGGAGATGGCCACGCTCCGGTGCTTGCCCCCGGTGCAGCCGACCGCGATCGTCATGTAGCGCTTGCCCTCGCGCCGGTAGCCGGTCATGGCCAGGCGGATCATGGACACCGCCGCGCGCAGGTACTCCTCGATGGAGTCGTCGGCGAGGACGTAGTCCTGGACGGGCTTGTCGCGCCCCGTGTGCGGCTGGAGCTCGGGGATCCAGTGCGGGTTGGGCAGGAACCGCATGTCCATCAGCATGTCGACGTCCACGGGGACGCCGTACTTGAACCCGAACGACTCGACGGTGAGGTGGAAGTCGAACCCGAGGTCACCGAAGGGGGTCTCCAGCCGGTGGCGGAGGTCGTGGACACTGAGCGCCGAGGTGTCCACGACGACGTCGGCACGCCCCCGCAGCCCCTCGAGGATCCTGCGCTCCCGGGTGATGCCGTCGATCAGGCCGCCACCCGACTGCAGCGGATGGGAGCGACGGACGTTGTTGAACCTGCTTACCAGCGCCTCGTCCGAGGCCTCGAGGAACAGGATCCGTGCCTGCGGGCGCCGGTCGAACAGGTCGAGGAGGTCGCCGAGGTGTTCGTCGAACCCGAGGCTGCGGGTGTCGGCGACGATCGCCAGGCGGAGGGGCTCGTCGTCGGACTCCTCGAACCGGGCGAGCAGTTCGCCCACGAACGTCAGCGGAAGGTTGTCGACGACATACCAGCCGAACTCCTCGAGGACCTTGGACGCCGTCCCCTTACCCGCCCCGGACATGCCGCTGATCAGGAGGAGCTCGCGCCCCCGCGCGGCGTGGCCGTCGTCGTCACCTGCGTCCATCGTCTCACCTCGTGTCATCGGTCAGTCCCCGGTCGGTCTGTCCCTGGTCGGTCTGTCCCTGGTCGGTCTGTCCCCGGTCGGGCTGCCCGCCCGAGTCTCCCACGTCGGCGGCGGCCGCGTCCGCGGGCTCGGCACCACCGAGGGTCGCCCGGATCGCGGCGGCGACCCCCGGGCCGATCCCCGGCACGGCGCACAGCTCGTCCGTGCTCGCGGCGCGCAGTGCGGACACGGTCGGGAACGTCTCCACCAACGCGGCTCGTCGGGTGGGTCCGAGGCCGGGGACGTCGTCGAGCACGGAGGCCGTCATCCGCCTGGACCGCGCGCCCCGGTGGGCGCGGATGGCGAACCGATGGGCTTCGTCGCGGAGCCGCTGGAGCAGGAACAGCCCCTCCCCGTGGCGCGGGAAGATCACGGGGTACTCCTCTCCCGGGAGCCAGATCTCCTCGAGTCGCTTGGCGATCCCGATCACCGGTACGTCGGTGACCCCCAGCTCGGAGAGGACCTCGGCGGCCGCCTCGACCTGGGGCCGACCACCGTCGACGACGAAGAGCTGTGGCGGGTAGGCGAACCGGCGGGCCGCGGGGGCGGCGCCCCTCGTGCCCGCGTCGTCGTCGACCGGCCCGTCGACCTCGTCCGGGGTGACGGAGGGGTCCTCGTGGTGACGCCGGAAGCGACGACGCGTGACCTCGGCGATGCTGCCGACGTCGTCGGAGTGGCCGTCACCCGCGGCGTCGCGGATGCGGTAGAGCCGGTAGTCGCTCTTGCGCGGGATACCGTCCTCGAAGACCACGAGGGAGGCCATGACGTCGGTGCCCTGGGTGTGGGAGATGTCCACGCACTCGATGCGCAGGGGCGCCGAGTCCAGCTCGAGGGTCTCCTGGATCTCCTGGAGCGCCGCGGAGCGGGCGGTGAGGTCGCCGCTGCGCCGGAGTTTGTGCTGCGTCAGGGCCTCGACGGCGTTGCGGTGGACCGTCTCCGCCAGGGCCCGCTTGTCACCCCGCTGGGGCACCCGGAGCGACACACGGGAGCCGCGCAGCGCCGAGAGCCAGTCCGCGAGCTCGTCCGCGTCCTCGGGAAGGGCGGGCACCAGCACCTCGCGGGGTACGGCAGCCGAGATGTCGCCGGATTCGGCCGCCTCGGCGAGGTCGGCCTCTCCCCCGTAGAACTGCGCGAGATAGTCGGAGACGACCCCGGGCACGGCACGGGCCGCGTCGAACTCGCCGTCGGCGTCGACGCCGTGGGCGTGTTCGACCACCCAGCCGCGCTGACCGCGGATGCGGCCCCCGCGCACGTGGAACACCTGGACGGAGACCTGCAGTTCGTCGACCTCGACGCCCACCACGTCGGCGTCGGTGCCGTCACCCAGCACGACGGCCTGCTTCTCCATCGCACGCCGCATGGCGCCGAGGTCGTCACGCAGCCGCGCGGCCCGTTCGAAGTCGAGGTCCGCGGAGGCCTCGAGCATCCGCTTCTCGATGCGGCGCATGATCGCATCGGTACGTCCGGCCAGGAAGTCGATGAGCTCGCCCACGATCACACGGTGCTCGTCCGGGGTCACCCGTCCGATGCAGGGGGCGGCGCACTTGTCGATGTATCCGAGCAGACAGGGCCTGCCGAGCTGCGCCTGCCGCTTGAACACCCCGGCGGAGCACGAGCGGACGGGGAACACCCGCTGCAGAGTGTCGAGGGTGTCGCGGATGGCCCACGCGTGTGAGTAGGGCCCGAAGTAGCGGGTCCCCGGGCGCCGGGGTCCCCGGTAGACGAAGGCACGGGGGAACTCCTCCCCCACGGTGACCGCCAGCATCGGATACGTCTTGTCGTCGCGGTACCGGACGTTGAACCGGGGGTCGTACTTCTTGATCCACGTGTACTCGAGCTGGAGCGCCTCGACCTCGGTGGACACGACCGTCCACTGCACGCCGGCCGCGGCGAGGACCATCCGCCGGGTACGGGGGTGGAGGAGGGACAGGTCCGCGAAGTACGAGCTCAGCCGGCTCCGGAGGTTCTTCGCCTTGCCGACGTAGATGACGCGCCCGTGCTCGTCACGGAAGCGGTAGACCCCCGGCTCCGTCGGGATCGAGCCGGGGGCCGGGCGGTAGGTTCGCGGATCGGCCACGGCGGGTCAGCGGTCGGCGACGGTCTCGGGATCGGCGGCCGAGGGCTTGTGGGTGCGGACGGCCTCGCGCAGGCGCGCCATGCCGTCGATCCCGTGCTGGCCGTCGATGGACTGGATAGCCCAGATCCCCGCGTGCTCGTAGGCCGGGAGTTCGAGCCGGGGCCAGTAGCTGGAGCGCGGGAACGTCAGCCCGACGACGTCGTCCCAGCCCCAGGTCCGGACGCGCAGCGGCCCGCGGAGCTCGACGCCCTGCTGCCCGACCCGGACGCGGATCCGCAGGAGGGTCAGCAGCACCCCGGCGAAGATGAACCCGATCACCACGAAGGCGAACTGATCGGCGATCCCGATCGTCACCCCGGTGTCACCGCGGACGAGGATCACCGCCCACACCACGTGGACGATGACGATGAGCACCGCCACGGCGATCGCGGTGGTGCGCATCCGACGGGGCCGGTGCTCGAACTCCCAGTTCTCGATCATCGACCGGTCCTCAGGTCGCGCAGGGCGATGGCGGCGCCGAGCACGGCGGCGACGGCCTCTCCCCCCTTGTCCTCGGAGGCACCCTCGTGGCCGTCGCGGTCTCGGGCCTGGCCCTCGTTCTCGGTGGTGAGCACCCCGTGGGCGACAGGGGTGGCCTCGTCGAGGGCGATCCGGGTGAGCCCGTCGGTCACCGAGCGACAGACGTAGTCGAAGTGCGGGGTCGCACCCCGGATCACCACGCCGAGCGCCACGACGGCGTCATGGGTCCGTGCGAGTTCCTGGGCCACCACCGGCAGCTCCACGGCCCCGGTCACGCGGGCCAGGGTCACCACCGCGCCGGAGGCCTCGGCGACGGCTAGGGCCCGGTCCACCAGTCGGGTGCAGATCTCCTGGTGCCAGGTGGAGGCCACCACCCCGAGCCGCAGCCCGCGGGCGTCGGGGATCACCAGCTCCGGTCTACCGCTACCGCTCATCGCTGATCCTCTCCGTCCACGTCCACGTCCGCGCCGGCCGGGCCGGCGGGTCCCTCGTCGAGCCCCTCGAGCAGGTGGCCCATCCGGTCGCGCTTGGTGCGCAGGTACCGCAGGTTCTCGGGCGTGACCGCCGTCGGCATGGGCACCCGGGCCACCACCTCCACGCCACCGGCGCGCAGGGCGTCGGCCTTGGCGGGGTTGTTGGTCATCAGTCGTACCCGGGTCACTCCGAGGTCGCGCAGCATCTGTGCGGCCAGGCTGAAGTCGCGGGCGTCGGCGGGCAGGCCCAGGTCGAGATTGGCGTCGACGGTGTCGCGTCCGGAGTCCTGCAGTTGGTAGGCGCGCAGTTTCTGCACCAGGCCGATCCCCCGGCCCTCGTGCCCACGCATGTACAGCACGACCCCGCGCCCCTCCTCGCACACCGCGGCGACGGCAGCGTCGAGTTGCGGGCCGCAGTCACAGCGCAGCGAGTGGAACACGTCGCCGGTCAGGCACTCGGAGTGGATGCGGACGGAGACCGGGTCGTCCCCCGAGATGTCGCCGGCCACCATGGCCACGTGTTCGACTCCCTGGAGGGTGTCGCGGTACCCGTGGGCGGTCATGGTCCCGGCCGGCGTGGGGATCCGGGCGGCGACCTCGTGCACCACCTGGACCTCGTTCGCGCGGCGCCACGCCTGGAGCGCCTCGATGGTGATCATCGCCAGCCCGTGCTCGTCGGCGAACCGCCGGAGTTCGGGGGTGCGCGCCATGGTCGTGGGGTCGTCCTCGGAGACGATCTCGCAGATGACGCCCGCCGGGCGCAGACCGGCCAACCGGGCGAGGTCGACGGCGGACTCGGTGTGGCCGGGCCGGGTGAGCACGCCGCCGGGCCGGGCGCGCAGGGGCACCACGTGGCCGGGCCGGGTGAAGTCGCCGGGCACGGTGTCGTCGGCGGCGAGCAGCCTCGCGGTGCGGGCGCGGTCGGCGGCCGAGATGCCGGTGGAGACCCCCGTGCGCGCGTCGACCGTCACGGTGTACGCGGTGTCGTGGCGGTCCTCGTTGATGGCGCGCATGGGCGGCAGGTCCAGCCGAAGGCAGTCCTCCGCCTCGAGCGCGACGCACACGTAACCGGAGGAGTACCGCACGAGGAAGCCCATCAGCTCGGGCGTCGCGAGTTCGGCGGCGAAGATCAGGTCGCCCTCGTTCTCGCGGTCCTCACTGTCCACCACCACGACGGCCCGTCCCGCCGCGATGTCGGCGATGGCTCGCTCGATGCCGTCAAAGGTGGTCACTGCTGCGGGTTCTCCTAGGTCTGGCGGGCCCGGGCGGAGGCCGCGGGCGCGGGCTCAAGTATGGCGCATCGGGTCAGTGGGACCCCCCACCGCGTCCGCCCAGCAGCCGCTCGACGTACTTGGCCAGCACGTCGACCTCCAGGTTGACGGGGTCGCCCGCGCTCAGTCCCCCGAGGATCGTGTCGGCGAGCGTCGTGGGGATGAGGGACACCTCGAACCACGGCTCCGGCTCGTCCGCGGCACTGACCGCCGAGACCGTCAGCGAGGTCCCGGAGACGGTGATCGACCCCTTTTCGACCACGTACCGGGCGAGGTCACCCGGCAGCGAGATGCGTACTACGTGCCAGTGCTCGTGCTCGTCGCGGCTGATCACGTGGCCTGTGCCGTCGACGTGGCCCTGGACGATGTGACCGCCGAACCGGGCGTCCGCGCGCATGGCGCGTTCCAGGTTGACGGGGTCGCCCGGTGACAGTGCACCGAGTGCGGTCCGCTCGAGCGACTCGGCCATCACGTCCACGTCGAAGTACTCCCCCGGCTCCCACCCGGTGACGGTCAGGCACACCCCGTTGACGGCGATCGAGTCACCGTGGTGGGCGTCCGAGGTGACCAGGGGCCCCCGTATGCGCAGGCGCGCGGAGTCGCCGGTCGTCTCGACCGAGTCGAGGGTTCCGATCTCCTCCACGATTCCGGTGAACATCAGCGGGGTCCTCTCGTCGGTGCGGTCGGTGTGGTCAGTGAGTCCGATGCGGCCGGTGTGGGCGCGGTGGCGGGTCGTGTCAAGCGCAGGTGGACGTCGTCGCCGAGGACGGTGGTCCCTCGGATCCGGAAACCGTGGGCGGCCGCGAGCGTGTCCACCCCGGCTCCGGAGACCGCCGACCGCCCGGCGCCGAGCACCAGGGGCGCGAGGTACGCGTCGATCTCGTCGACGAGTCCGGCGGCGAGGAACGCCCCCGCCAGCCTGGGGCCGCCCTCGACGAGGACGTGGGAGACCTCGCCGAGAAGTCCCAGCGCCTCGGCGGGATCGCGGGTGGCCAGGTGTCGGAACCGGCCGTCGGTGCCGCGCACCGTCGCGTCCGCGGGCACGGGGCTCAGCCCCATCACCGCCCGGAGGGGCTGGCGGGGGGCGGGCCGGCCGTCGTCGGTGCGGGCGGTCAGCGCGGGGTCGTCGGCGCGCAACGTTCCGGTGCCGACGACGAGGGCGTCGATCTCCTGCCGTCTGGCGTGGGCGTGGCGGCGCGAAACCGGCCCGGTGATCCACTTGCTCGACCCGTCCGCGGCCGCGACCCTGCCGTCCAGGCTCGCCGCGTACTTCCAGGTGACGAGAGGTCGGCCGTGGTCCTGACGGTGGAGCCACGCCCTCAGCGGGCCGCTGCGGGCGGCGCCCACCTCGTCGTCGTCGGCTCGTGCCACCTCGACCCCCTCCCGCCGCAGGGTCCCGGCTCCGCCGGAGGCCACCGGATTGGGGTCGGACACCGCGTAGACCACGCGGGCGAGCCCGGCGTCGACGATGCGGGCGGAGCACGGTCCGGTGCGCCCGTGGTGGTCACACGGCTCGAGGGTGACCGCGATCGTCCCCCCGCGCGCGCGGTCCCCGGCGGAGTCCAGCGCCACCACCTCGGCGTGCCGTCCGCCCGGGGCCTCGGTCGCGCCGATGCCCACGACCTCACCGGCCGCGTCGAGGACCACCGCACCGACCGGCGGGTTGGGGGTGCACACCCCCAGCGCGGAGGCGGACACGGCGATCGCCCGGGCCAGGGCGTCCCGCTCGCGACGACGGACGGCGGTGTCGGCCCCGCCCGTCGCTGACACCCCGGGCCCGTTCGGCACCCCGGGCCCGTTCGGACCCTGTGGCACGTCCGGCATGTCCGGCACCGTCACGCCCGCGCGGCGAGGGCCCCGGAGCGCAGGGTCCCGATCATCGCGTCGGGATCCGGGGCACCGTAGACGGCCGAACCGGCCACGAACACGTCGCACCCCGCCGCCGCGCACTCGGCGATCGTCCCCGCGTCGATGCCACCGTCGATCTGGATGTGCACGTCGAGGCCACGGCGGTCTATCTCGGCGCGCAGCGTGCGGACCTTGTCCAACACCCCGGGCATGAACTTCTGGCCGCCGAAGCCTGGCTCGACACTCATCACCAGGACCAGGTCCACGTGGTCGAGCAGGTCGAGGTACGGCTCGACGGCGGTCCCGGGCTTGATGGAGATACCCGCCTTGCACCCCTTGGCGTGCAGCAGGTCGGCGACGGCCTTCGGGTCGTCGGTGGCCTCCACGTGGAAGGTGACGTTGAACGCGCCGGCGTCCACGTAGTCACCGACCCAGCGCGCCGGGTCGGTGATCATGAGATGGCAGTCCATCGGCTTGTCCGTGACCTTCCCGACCGCCTTCGCGACCGGCGCACCGAAGGACAGGTTGGGCACGAAGTGACCGTCCATGACGTCCACGTGGATCCAGTCGGCGGACGGGATGCGCTCGATCTCGCGGTCCAGACGGGCGAAGTCGGCGGACAGGATCGACGGCGCGATGAGCGGCTGGTACGACATGACGACCAGTCTAGGCGGGCCCGTCCGGGCTGCTCCGCCGACATGGGACGGCGGCCCACGGACCGGTCAGTCGACGGAGCCGGTGACCGAGGTCAGGAACTCGAGCTGGTCGGCGACGATGCGCTCGAAGTGCGGCTCGACGTAGGGGTCGAAGTGCTCGCACGGGTACTCCAGGTACAGGCCGCCCGGAATCCGCTCCGCGGCCCGACGCGCGGTCGCCGCGGGGGTGATGGCGTCCTCCGTCGCGATCTGCACCAGCGTCGGGCAGGTGATCCGCCGCGTGTGCCGCATCGGCGAGTAGAAGCCGATCCGTGCCAGGATCCGTGCCGCGACGTCGTCGCGGAATTCACTGCGGAATAGCCCCGAGTCGGCCGCGAGCCGATCCACCGCGGGATCGGCGTCCGGACTCGTCATGACCGCCGTGTCCCCCGGTCGTCCGACGAGACGCACGTACCGGGGTTCGCGACGCCGGAGCGAGCGCCACAGGTCGTCGAGGATGGCCGGGCCGAGTCGGAGCGCCGCGGCGAGCCCCGTCGCCCGGACCGCGGCCGGACCGCTCACGTGGGGGACCTGGGCGATGACTCCCGCCAGCCGCTCCCCCGTGCCGGCGAGGGTGAGGACGTGACCTCCAGAGAACGACGTGCCCCACGCGATGACGCGATCCGGATCGACGCCGGGCAGCGACCGGGTGAAGGCCAGCGCGGACCGCCAGTCGTCGAGTTGGCGGCCGATGTCGAGGAGTTGCCGGGGTTGTCCGTCGCTGGCTCCGAAATGCCGGTAGTCGAAGACCACCACGACGAAGCCCGCGTCCCGGAATCGCTCGGCGTACGCGGGTAGGCGCAGGTCCCGGATGCACCCGAAGCCGTGTGCCATGACGATGGCAGGTGCCGGGCTCGCAGGGCCGTCCGACGGCGCGTCCGGGCGATAGACCCAGGCCGAGCACCGAACCCCGTGCGAGCTGAACTGCGCATCCTCACGCATCGTGACCCCGTCGTAGTGCCGCCATGAACATCGCGTCTGTGCCGTGCCGGTGCGGCCACAGCTGCACCCACGGGCCGTCGCCCAGTCCGTCGACCGGACGGCCGACCACCTCCGCGAGGATGTCACGCACGTCGAGGAGTTCGACGTCGTCACGCCGGGCGGCTTCGCGGATGACCGACACTGTCTCCGAGAGGTGGGGCGAGCAGGTCGCGTACAGCACCACCCCGCCCGGTCGGACCAGACGCAGGGCCGACTCGAGGAGTTCGCGCTGGAGCGTGACCAGGCCCGGGATGTCGGCGGCGGTCTTGCGCCACCGCGCCTCGGGTCGACGGCGGAGTGCGCCGAGGCCGGAACACGGGGCGTCGAGTAATACCCTGTCGAACCCCGGCTCCAGACCCGGGTCGCGTCCGTCTGCCGTGTGCACGGTCACCGGCAGGTCCTTGGTCGCGCCGCGGACCAGGTCGGCGCGGTGCTCGGAGATCTCCACCCCGGTGAGCGTCGCCTGCTCGATCTCCGCCAGCGCGCCCAGCAGGACCGCCTTACCGCCGGGCCCCGCGGCGAGATCGAGCCACCTCCCGGAGTCCGGACCGGTCAGGGGGGCGCGGGCGGCGGCCAGCGCCACGAGCTGGCTGCCCTCGTCCTGGACCGCCGCGAGCCCTTCTCGTACGGCGTCGAGCGTTCCGGGGTCCCCGGAGTCCAGGTGGACCGCGTACGGGGACAGCTCACCCTCCGTACCGCCGGTGATCAGTGCCAGTTCCTCGCCCGTGATTGCACCGGGGCGGGCGGCCAGGTGGACCTTCGGCCGGGCGTCGTCGGCGGCGAGCAACTCGGGAAGCTCTCCGGCGGCGGCGCCGAGCGAGTCCGCGAACGCTCGGGCGATCCACTCCGGGTGCGCGGTGCCGATGGCCATCCGGGCCACGGGGTCGGTCACACCGTCGCGCAGCGCGTCGACCCAGGAGTCGAGGTCGCGGGCGGCGACCTTGCGGAGGACCGCGTTGACGAACCCGCCCGCCCGGCCCAGGCCGGCGGTGCGCGCGGCCTCGACGGCGGTGTCGACGGCGGCGTGCGCACCGATCCGGGTGAACAGCAGCTGGTAGGCGCCCAGCCGCACGAGATCGAGGACCGGCGGATCGATCTCCTCGACGGGCCGGGACGCCGCGAGCACGATCACCCGGTCGAGCAGTCCCTGTGCGCGGAGCGTGCCGTAGGTCAACTCCGTGGCCAGCGCCGCGTCGCGTGTGTCCAGCTTGGCGCGGCGCAGTTCCGCCGGCAGGGCCAGGTTGGCGTAGGCGGCGCGTTCCCGCACGGCCGCCATGACCGCCAGCGCGACGGTCCTGGCGTCGGGACGGGGCTGCTTCTGCTGCTTCTGCTGTTTCTGCGGACGGGAGTCCGGACGTCGCCGGCGGTCCGACTGCGGGCGGTTTCCTCCACCGCTCTTCGGGCGTCCCTGTCCGCCCCCGCGGCGGGAATCGGGCCCCTGTCCGCGGCCCTGTCGGTCGTCGGCGCTCACTCGAACACCGCGCCCTCGTCGAGGCGGGCGCCGCGCACCCAGTCCAGTGCGTTCATCATCTTCTTGCCGGGGGGCTGGATGGTCTCGATCGCCATCGGTACCGTCGCGGTGCCCACGAGGAACGACCGCTTGTCCCACGAGATGAGGCCGGGCCCGAGGTCCGTGGGTGGATCCTCGGCAGGGCGGGCCGAGCCGATCTTCACCCGTTCGCCGCCGAGGGTCGTCCAGGCCCCCGGCGCCGGGGTGACCGACCGGATGTGCCGGTCGACGGCCAGGGCGGGATCACTCCATCGCACCCGCGCGTCGTCGACCGTGAGCTTCGGTGCATGGGAGGCGCCGTCGGCCGGTTGGGGAACAGCGCGGAGCTCTCCCGTCTCGATCCCGTCCAGTGTCGCCGCCAGCAGCCCGGCGCCGGACACGGCGAGTCGGCCGAGCAGGTCACCGGCCGTGTCGCGGGGCCGGACGGTCTCGGTCATCGTCCCCAGCACCGGGCCGGTGTCCATGCCCTCGTCCAGCAGGAACGTCGTCGCGCCGGTGACCTCGTCACCGGCGGCGACGGCGGCGTTGACCGGGGCGGCCCCCCGCCATGCGGGGAGCAGGGAGAAGTGCAGGTTGATCCACCCGTGGGTGGGGATGTCGAGGACGGGGCGCGGAACGAGGTGGCCGTAGGCGACCACCGGCACCGCGTCGGGTGCCAGCGCGCGCAGTCGCTCCGCGAACTCGGGGTCGCGGGCGTTCGGCGGGGTGAGGACCTCGATGCCCGCGGCGCAGGCCGCGGCCGCCACGGGGCTGCGGGACAGTCCCCGACCGCGGCCGGTGCGGGCGTCGGGACGCGAGACGACGGCGACGACCTCGTGACGGTCACTGTCGAGCAGCGCCTGCAGGGACGGGACGGCGACCTCCGGGGTGCCGGCGAAGACGAGACGCACTTCTCACCTCACCGCCATCGCGTCGGAGAGCGTGTCGTAGATGACGCCGCCGCTGACCGCGGCGCTGCCGAACCAGCTGGCCGAGCGGACCTCGGCCATCGCCTCGCGTCGGCGCTCCGGGGTGAGGCGTTGCAGGAACAGCACCCCGTCCAGGTGGTCGGTCTCATGCTGGACGGCGCGGGCGAGGATGTCCTCGGCCTCGAAGCTGACGGGCTCGCCGTGCACGTCGACTCCGCGGGCCCGGACGCGGGCGAACCGCTCCGTGGGCAGTGAGATCCCGGGGATGGACAGGCAGCCCTCGTTGACGTGGGTCTTCTCCTCGCCGATCGGCTCCCACTCGGGATTGACCAGGTGACCCTCCCGCCCGCCGCAGCTGTAGACGAACACGCGGGTGGACAACCCGATCTGGGGCGCCGCGAGCCCGGCGCCCTCCTCGTGCGCGACGGTGTCCATGAGGTCCGCCACGGTGCGTGCCAGCCTGTCGTCGAAGGAGGTGACGGGGTCGGCGGGGGTCCGGAGGACCGGGTCGCCGAAGAGCCGGACGGGATGGACGGACATGCGTATCGGGTCTCCTGGCAGGCGTCGGTGCTGAACGGCCATTCTAGGCGCTCCGTCGGCGTGCGCCGTCGTCGGCGGTCGGCCGGACGCACGGCGGGGCGGTCAACCGATGTGGACGGGGTCCAGACGAACCCGGACCGAGTGGCTGTGGCGGCGTCCGGAGCGCCGGAGGACCAGTGCCCGGAGCTCTGCCGCGACCTCGGCGAGGACGGGCGGGGGCACCCGGAACAGCACACGCTCCGGGTCCTCCACCTCGTCATGACCAGGGAGCTCCTCCCCGGCGGGCAGATCCACCGGACCCAGTACCTCGACACGGTCCGTGAGGCGGAAGTCCTCGAGGACCTCGGCGAGCGCGGCGGCCGGCCCGTCGACCGCGATCATGTGCACCGCCGGCGGGAACCCGACCTCGGCGCGGTCCGCGAGTTCGCGCTCCGCCCAGCCCTGCGGATCCCACCGGACCAGCGCCTGGGCGACCGCGGACTCGGATTCGGCGGACAGGAACACCCTGCCCCCCTCGTCGGCGGGACGGACGAGACCGGCCGCCCCGATCCACAGGCGCAGGGCGTGCTGGACGGCCCGCAGGTCGGGTCGGCCGAGAAGCGCCCACGAGTCCAGGAGCAGTGCGGCCCCGTACCCGCCCTCGGCGACGGGTTCCGCTCCCGGGGTGGTCACGATGATCGCCGGGCTCGCCGGCACGGTGTCCAGGATCTCCCCTCCCCCGCTCGTGCGGATCCGGACACCGGGGAACATCCGGCCCAGCTCTTCCGCGGTGCGGCCTGCCCCCACCACCCCGGCCCGCAGCGCCCGCGATCCGCAGGCCACGCAGCGGAAGCTCGGCTCAGGGGCCCCGCACCACCCGCACGCCAGCTCCACCGGTCCGTGGACCTCGTCCATCCGCCCGGCGCGGAGCGGGCCGTTGCACCGGCGACACCGCGCCGGGGTCCGGCACGACCCACACAGCAGCGTGGGGATGTACCCCTTGCGGGGCACCTGTACGAGGACCGGGGCGTCCACGTCGATCGCTTCCCGGGCCATCGTCAAGGCCACGGCGGGCAACCGCGTGCGACCCCCCGCCACATCGCGGGCCTGCACAGGGTCGGCGTCGGTCACGGCGACCACGCGGGGCGCGAGCTCGCGGGTCAGTCCGGGGCGCGGGCGGATCTCGTGTGCCCACCCGGAGCGGACGTACTCGGCGACCTCGGGGGTCCGGTCCACCGACGACAGCAACAGGGGTACCCCCTCGAGGGCCGATCGCTGCGCGGCGACGTCACGCGTGTGGGGGTACGGGGCGCGCGGCTCGACGAACGAGTCGTCCCCGTCGTCGTGCAGCACGATGAGCCCGAGCTCGGGCAGGGGGGCGAAGACCGCGCTCCGGGTGCCCACGACGATCCGGGCGTGGCCGCGGATCGCCCGCAACCAGCGTCGGTACCGGGCGGACGGCCCGACCCCGGCGGACAGATCCGTGACGAGGTCCCGACCGGCCGCGCCGCCGCCGACGACCTCGCGACAGGCCGCGGTGAGGCGGTCGACGTCCCGCTGGTCTGGGACGATCAGGAGGACCTGGAGTCCACGACGACGCAGTGAGTCGGCGAGGGTCGCCAGGGCACCGGCCCAGTCCCGTCCCGGCGGGACCGTCCACACCCCGCGGGCGGGGACGGCGCCGGTCGCGGCCTCGAGGAACCTCGCGACCATCGGGTGGTCGCCCCACCCCTCCGGCATCTCTACCGGCCCCACCGACACCCCCAGAGGCGGCCCCGGCTCGGGAACGGACTTCTCGGCGGCGGCGTGGCGCGGCGGGATCGCCAACCGGATCACGTCCGAGCGCATACCCACCCACCGCCGTGCGACCAGGTCGACCAACCGGAGCACGTCCGGGGTGAGGACGGGCTCGGGTGACACGACCCGCTCAAGCCAGGCGAGTTCCCCCTGGTGATCGGTCTGCGCGCGCCGCTCGACGAGGAAACCGTCGACCAGCCGCCCGGCGAACCTCACCCGCACCCGCACCCCCGGGACCGCCTCGGCGGAGAGGGACTCGGGGACCAGGTAGTCGAACTCCCGGTCGAGATGGAAGACCCCGAGCAACGGCAGGACCCGGGCCACGGGGGCATCGGCCGCCGCGACCCGGGTCGCTGGGCGCGTGGTGGTCACGTCCGGAATACTCGCACCCCGCTACGACACACGGGGTGACGGCGTCAGAGTCCGGCGGCCTGCTTGAGTTCGTCGACGCGGTCGGTGCGCTCCCAGGGCAGGTCGATGTCGGTGCGGCCGAAGTGTCCGTAGGCGGCCGTGGGGGCGTAGATCGGACGCTTGAGGTCCAGGTCGCGGATGATCGCACCGGGCCGCAGGTCGAACACCTCGGTCACCGCCTGCTGGAGCCGGTCGATGTCGACCTTCTCGGTGCCGAACGCCTCGACGAACAGTCCGACCGGGGCGGCCTTGCCGATGGCGTAGGCGACCTGGACCTCGACGCGCTCGGCCAGGCCGGCGGCGACGATGTTCTTGGCGACCCAGCGCATGGCGTAGGCGGCGGAGCGGTCCACCTTCGACGGGTCCTTGCCGGAGAACGCGCCGCCACCGTGGCGGGCCATGCCGCCGTAGGTGTCGACGATGATCTTGCGTCCGGTCAGGCCGGCGTCGCCCATCGGGCCGCCGAGCACGAACCGGCCGGTCGGGTTGACCAGCAGTCGGAAGTCGGCGGTGTCGATCCCACCGGCGGCCTCGGCCAGGACCGGGTCGATCACGTGCTGCGTGAGGTCGTCGCGCAGGGTGGTCTCCAGGTCGATGCCGTCGGCGTGCTGGGTGGAGATGACGATGGTGTCCAGTCGGACCGCGCGGTCGCCGTCGTACTCGATGGTGACCTGGGTCTTGCCGTCCGGGCGCAGGTAGGCCAGCGTGCCGTCCTTGCGCACCTCGGTCAGCCGCCGCGAGAGGCGGTGGGCCAGCGCGATGGGCAGTGGCATGAGCTCGGGGGTGTCCGAGCAGGCGTAGCCGAACATCAGGCCCTGGTCGCCGGCACCCTGGCGGGCGATGGCGTCCTCGACCGAGTCGGTGGAGGTGCGGGCCTCGTGGGAGGTGTCCACGCCCTGGGCGATCTCCGGCGACTGCTGCCCGATCGAGATCGACACGCCGCAGGAGACGCCGTCGAAACCCTTGTCCGAGGAGTCGTAACCGATCTCGACGATCTTGTCGCGGATGAGCTGCGGGATCTCCACGTAACCGGTGGTCTTGACCTCGCCGGCCACGTGGACCATGCCGGTGGTGACCATCGTCTCCACGGCCACCCGGGCCGCCGGGTCCTGCTCCAGCATCGCGTCCAGGATCGAATCTGAGATCGCGTCACAGATCTTGTCCGGATGCCCCTCGGTCACGGACTCGCTGGTGAACAGCCGACGTGCCTGCGTCACAGTGGTTCTCTCTTCCATGGTGGGATCGCGTGTGATCGTTGCCGATCGCGTGGGGACAGACTAGTCGGTGCGGTCTGCGTCACTCCGCCCGGTCCGCCCGCGAGCGATCCCCACGATCGCGTCGAGTAGACGGTCGGCCAGGAGGTCCTTGCTGGCGCGCTCGAGGGCCGTCTCGCCGCCGCCCGAGTCGAGGATCCAGCCGCCGTTGACGTCCTGTCCGAAGGTGGTGTCCCGTCCCACCTCGTTGACGACGAGGAGGTCGCACCCCTTCCGGGCGAGCTTGGCGCGGCCGTGCTCGAGGACCGTGCCCGACGCGTCCCCGGTCTCGGCGGCGAAACCCACGAGCACGCAGTCGGCCGGGACGTCCCCCGCCGCACGCGCGGAGACCAGGTCGGCGAGGATGTCCGGGTTCCGCCGGAGGCGGATCTCCGCGGGCTCCGATCCGCTGCCCTTCTTGAGCTTGGAGTCGGAGACGTCGGTGGGCCGGAAGTCGGCGACGGCGGCGGCCTTGACGACCACGTCCGCCCGGGCCGCTGCGCGCAGGGTCTGCTCCCGCAGTTCGAGGGCGGACTCGATGTGGACGACCTCGACGGCGGGCGGGGTCGGCAGATCGGAGGACGTCACCAGGGTCACCCTGGCACCCCGGGCAGCGGCCACCGCGGCGATCGCGTGGCCCTGCTTGCCCGAGCTGCGGTTACCGAGGAAGCGCACGGGGTCGATCTCCTCACGGGTACCTCCGGAGGTGACGACGATGCGCTTGTCGGCGAGGTCCCACGGCAGTGATCCGCCGTCGAGGAGGAGCCGGGCCAACCGCGCGATGTCGGCGGGCTCCGGTAGACGCCCCGCGCCGGTGTCGGCGCCGGTGAGCCGGCCGGACGCCGGCGGCATGACGTAGATGCCGTCGCCCCGGAGGGTGTCGACGTTGCGACGCGTCGCGGGGTGCTCCCACATCTCGGTGTGCATGGCCGGGGCGAGGAGCACCGGGCACCGCGCGGTGAGGAGTGTGGAGGTGAGGAGATCGTCGGCGCGCCCGCTCGCCGCGCGGGCCAGCAGGTCCGCGGTGGCGGGAGCGACGACGACGAGGTCCGCCCGTTGCCCGAGGGCGACGTGGCGGACCGAGGGCACGTCCGAGAACACCCCGGTGGAGACCGGGTTCCCGGACAGCGCCTCGAAGGTGGCGGACCCGACGAATCGCAGGGCCGCCTCTGTGGGGACGACGTCGACGTGGCATCCGGACTCGGTGAGCAACCGGATGAGGCCACATGCTTTGTAGGCGGCGATCCCGCCGCCGACTCCGACGACGACGCGCGGGCCGCGCATGTCGTCCCCGGAGGGGCTCACTCGCCCTCGGCGCAATCGAGCAGGTCGGAGTGCAGCTCACGCAGCGCGATGGTCAGGGGCTTCTCGTGCAGCCCCGGGTCGACCAGCGGGCCGACGTACTCGAGGATGCCCTCCTCGATCTGGTTGTAGTACGAGTTGATCTGGCGCGCCCGCTTGGCGGCGAAGATCACGAGTGCGTACTTCGAGGACGCCCGCTCGAGCAGCTCGTCGATCGGGGGGTTCGTGATGCCGATCGGGGTGTCGTACAGCGGGGTGGCCGCTGCGGCTTCGGTGGTGGCCACTATGGGTTCTCCTCTGGGGTACTGCCTGGGGTCGGTGTCGTCGATGACACCCTGGTGACGCTGGGCTCGCCGCTAGTCGCGGCCGACCAGCAATGATACCAACTCGTCCACGGCCTTTTCGAGTTCGTCGTTGACGACGACCTCGTCGAACTCTCCGCGGGCCTCCATCTCGACCTTCGCGGTCTCGAGTCGGCGGCCCACCACGTCCTGCGGTTCGGTGCCCCGGCCACGCAGCCGGACCTCGAGTTCCTCCCACGACGGCGGGGCGAGGAACACGGTCCTGCCCTCCGGGATCGACTCGCGGATCTGGCGCACCCCGGCGAGGTCCACCTCGATGAGGACCGGTCGTCCCGCCTCGAGCGCGCGGTGCACCGGATCGGCGGGGGTCCCGGAGAGCTGCAGGCCGCGGTGGATCTCCGCCCACTCCAACATCCGACCCTCGGATACCGCTTTCCGGAAGTCCTCGGTGGACACGAAGTAGTAGTCGCGGCCGTCGACCTCCCCGGGCCTCGGGTCCCGTGTGGTCATCGACACGCTGAAGTAGAGGTCGGGGACGCACTCGCGGAGACGGGCGACGACGGTTGATTTCCCGACGGCGGAGGGGCCGGCCAAGACGATCAGCCGGCCCCTCTTCGCCGTCGTCTCCGGGGTGGCCCCGGATGACGGTGTGTTCATGCGTCGATCAGTCGACCGTGAAGTCGAACCGCTCGAGCAGTGCGCGACGCTGGCGGTCACCGAGACCACGCAGACGACGCGTCGGCGCGATCTCGAGCTCGGTCATGATCTCCTGAGCCTTGACCTTGCCGACCTTGGGCAGGGCCTCGAGCAGCGCCGAGACCTTCATCTTGCCGAGGATCTCGTCGCTCTCGGCATCCTTGAGCACCTGCTTGAGGTCGGTGCCGCCACGCTTCAGGCGCTCCTTGAGCTCAGCCCGGGCGCGACGGGCGGCAGCCGCCTTCTCCAGAGCAGCAGCGCGCTGCTCATCGGTCAACTGGGGAAGGGCCACAATTCCTCCGTCTCGTTCGTGTGTGTCTCATGACTCACGCGGATGTCCACCGTAGGACACCCCCGCCTGGTGTGCGGTGACCGGCCCCGGCGCGTCCGCGGGCTGCGGAACACCTCCGGGAGCGGGCGCTCCCTCGTGTTCACCGTACCCGGGCGGTTCCGCCGCCCCCGAGGGGGACTTCCACGGCTCCGGGCCTGATGACCTCAGCAACAGTACGCGGCCGACCGGCCGGGTACCAGACGGGGTCCCGCTGTGGCACCCCGTCTGATCTGCGCATTGACGGTTCGAGGTTGTATGGCACCCTAGCGCCGCCCGTCCGGGGGCGCGACGCGAACCGCCCGATTCCCGCGAGCCCGGCTCCGGGCGGCCGTCACCGGTGGGACGCCGGTACACCCGTGTGGAACGCGGTGACTCAGGAGTCGTCGGAGAACCTGTACTGTGCGGCGAGTTCGACGACCGTCGCGCGCATCGCGTCGACGTCCGGCCCGGCGCGCAGCACGTGCCGCGAGACGTTGACCAGGGTGAGCGGGAGCGCGGGCCCGGCGATCCTGCGGACGTCGGCGAGGGTGCCGCCCTGCTCCCCCACCCCGGGCATGAGGACCGGGCCGGAGAGCTCGTCGAGCCTCGGGGGGTCGGTCACCGTCGCCCCGACGACCACGCCGAAGGACCCCGGTGCATCATCCCCGGCGCCCGCGTTCCGGAGGGCCACCTCGTCGACGACGGACTGGGCGACCGTGCCGGTGGGGCCCGCCGAGCCCTGCAG
Source organism: Dietzia sp. IBK-p2-15D (assembly GCF_057773105.1). NCBI lineage: Bacteria > Bacillati > Actinomycetota > Actinomycetes > Mycobacteriales > Dietziaceae > Dietzia > Dietzia sp. IBK-p2-15D. The sequence continues at coordinate 217,492 of NZ_JBYMTK010000003.1, read as the reverse complement.
GGGCCCGGCCTCGGGGTTGGAGGTCCGGGCGAGCACGAACAGGCCCCGACCGGTCTCGGCGGCCATCTCGAAGGCGGGCTCGAGTGCCCCCACCCCGAGATACGGCGACACCGTGAGCGCGTCGCAGGCGAGGGGTGAGCCGTCGCGGAGCCACGCCCTCGCGTACCCCGCCATCGTGGACCCGATGTCCCCCCGCTTGGCGTCGGCCACCGACAGGGCGCCTGCCTGCCCCACGGCGGCCAGGACCTCCTCGAGCACGGCGAGCCCGGTCGATCCGTATTCCTCGAAGAACGCGACCTGGGGCTTGACCGCGGGCACCAGGTCCGCGAACGCGTCCAGCGACCGACGGGAGAACTCCGCGACGCCGTTCGCGTCCGTCCCGAGCCCCCATGAGCGGAGCAGTGCGGGGTGGGGATCGATCCCCACGCACAGGTTGCCCCTCTCGGTGATGGCGGAGCGGAGCCGCCGACCGAAGGGGGCCCGGGTGTCGGAACCGGTCATCGCGCGGCGAGTCCCGAGTGCAGTTGCTGCAGCGGGCTCACGCCGACATCCCCGCGACGCATCGCCTCGATGCCGTGTACCGCGGCCGTGGCGCCCTGGACGGTGGTGATGCACGGGACCCGGCGCGAGATCGCGGACGACCGGATCTCGTGCCCGTCGGCCCGGGTACCCCCGGTCGAGGAGGCGATGTTGAGGATGAGGTCCACCTCATCGGCGTTGATGCGGTCGACGATCGTCCGGACAGGGTTGCCATCGGCGTCCACCGGGCCGGTGCCGGACTCGGTGAGCTTGGCGACCGTCTCGCAGGCGATCCCGTACCGGCGCAGCATGAGCGCGGTGCCCTCGGTGGCCAGCACCGTGAACCCGAGCGCGGCGAGCCGCTGCGCCGGGAACACCATCGAGCGCTTGTCCCGGTTGGCGACCGAGACGAACGCCGTCCCCGAGGTGGGCAGCACCCCCTCTGCCGCGAGCTGGGCCTTGGCGAAGGCGACGGCGAAGTCGGGGCCGATCCCCATGACCTCACCGGTGGACTTCATCTCGGGGCTGAGCAGGGAGTCGACGGTGTCGCCGGCCGGGGTGCGGAAGCGGTTGAACGGCAGGACCGCCTCCTTGACGGCGACGGGGGCGTCCGCGGGCAGGGACCCGCCGTCGCGGTCGGACGGGAGCAGACCGTCGGCACGCAGCTCGGCGATGGACTCGCCCATCATGATCCGCGCACAGGCCTTCGCCAGGTGGACGCCGGTGGCCTTCGAGACGAACGGCACCGTGCGGCTGGCACGGGGGTTGGCCTCGAGCACGTAGAGGATGTCGTCCTTGATGGCGTACTGGACGTTCATCAGTCCCTTGACCCCGATGCCGAAGGCGAGGGCCTCGCTCGAGCGCCGGACACGGTCGATGTCGTCCTGGCCGAGGGTGATGGGCGGCAGCGCACACGCCGAGTCGCCGGAGTGCACGCCGGCCTCCTCGATGTGCTCCATGACGCCGCCGAGGTAGACCTCCGTGCCGTCGCACAGGACGTCGACATCGATCTCCACGGCGTCGTCCAGGAACCGGTCGACCAGCACGGGGCGATCGGGGCTGATCTCGGTGGCACGGCCGATGTACGACCGCAGGGCGGACTCGTCGTAGACGATCTCCATTCCCCGGCCACCGAGGACGTACGAGGGGCGGACGAGCACCGGGTACCCGATGTCGGCCGCGATCGTCGTGGCCTCCTCGGCGTTGATCGCGGTGCCGAACGCCGGCGCGGGCAGGCCGGCCCTGGCCAACACCTCGCCGAACTCGCGACGGTTCTCCGCGAGGTCGATGGCGGACGGGCTGGTGCCCACGATCGGCACCCCGGCGTCCTCGAGCTGCGCGGCCAGACCCAGCGGGGTCTGTCCACCCAGCTGGACCAGGACGCCCGCCACGGTGCCCGACTCGGACTCGGCGTGGTAGACCTCCATGACGTCCTCGAACGTCAGCGGCTCGAAGTACAGCCGGTCCGCGGTGTCGTAGTCCGTGGAGACCGTCTCGGGGTTGCAGTTGACCATGACGGTCTCGTAGCCGGCCTCCGACAGGGTCAGCGCGGCATGGACGCACGAGTAGTCGAACTCGATGCCCTGGCCGATCCGGTTGGGTCCGGAGCCCAGGATGATGACCTTTTCGCGCTCGGTCTGCGGGGTCACCTCGGACTCCGCGGAGGGATCGAGCTCGTATGTCGAGTAGTGGTAAGGGGTCTTGGCCTCGAACTCCGCGGCGCAGGTGTCGACGGTCTTGTACACCGGCCGGACACCGAGACGGTGGCGGAGTCGCTGCACGCCCTCGGCGCCGGCGAACTCCGGTCGCAGGGCGGCGATCTGGGCGTCGGACAGCCCGTTGTGCTTGGCGGTCCTCAGTAGCGATTCGTCGACGACGGGGGCGTCGACGATCTCGCGACGCAACTCGACGAGCGCGGCGACCTCGTCGACGAACCAGGGGTCGATCCCCGAGGCCTCGTGCACCTGCTCCACCGTCGCGCCCAGGCGCAGCGCGAGCTCGACGTCGTACATCCGTCCCTCGGTGGGGCGGCGCAGGTCGTCCAGGACGGCGGACAGGTCGGTCGAGCGGCCCGGCGCGATCACCTCGTCGGGCAGGGTCCAGAAGCCTGCGGCCTTGGTCTCCAGCGACCGCATGACCTTGCCGAGGGCCTCCCGGTAGTTGCGGCCCAGGCTCATCGCCTCACCGACGGACTTCATCGTGGTGGTGAGCGTGTCGTCCGCTTCGGGGAACTTCTCGAACGCGAACCGGGGGGCCTTGACGACGACGTAGTCGAGCGTCGGCTCGAAACAGGCCGGCGTCTCGCCGGTGATGTCGTTGGTGATCTCGTCGAGCGAGTACCCGATGGCGAGGCGGGCGGCGATCTTGGCGATCGGGAAGCCGGTCGCCTTGGACGCGAGGGCCGAGGACCGCGACACGCGCGGGTTCATCTCGATCACCACGAGGCGCCCGTCGACCGGGTTGATGGCGAACTGGATGTTGCACCCGCCGGTGTCCACGCCGACCTCACGGATGATCGCGATGCCGAGGTCACGCATGTTCTGGAACTCGCGGTCGGTGAGGGTCATCGAGGGGGCGACGGTGACGGAGTCGCCGGTGTGGACGCCGAGCGCGTCGACGTTCTCGATCGAGCAGACCACGACGACGTTGTCTTTGTTGTCGCGCATGAGCTCGAGTTCGAACTCCTTCCACCCGAGGATGGACTCCTCGATGAGGACGTTGGCGGTGGGCGAGGCCGAGAGCCCGCCGCCCGCGATCCGCTCGAGGTCCTCGGTGGTGAAGGCGAGACCCGACCCGAGCCCACCCATGGTGAACGACGGCCGGACCACGACGGGCAGCCCGAGTTCGGCGACGGTCGCGTGGACCTCCTCCATGGTGTGGCACACGGCGCTGCGGGCGGACTCGCCGCCCACGCTGGCCACGATGTCCTTGAAGGTCTGCCGGTCCTCGCCCCGGTTGATGGCGGGGATGTCGGCGCCGATGAGCTCCACGTCGTACTTGGCGAGGATGCCCTGGGCGTCGAGCTGCATGGCGGCGTTGAGGGCGGTCTGACCACCGAGGGTCGCCAGGACCGCGTCGACGGGATGGCCCTCGGCGGCCTCCTTGGCGAAGATCTTGTCGATGAACTCCGGGGTGATGGGTTCGACGTAGGTCGCGTCGGCGAACTCGGGGTCCGTCATGATCGTGGCCGGGTTGGAGTTGACCAGCGTCACGCGCAGGCCCTCCGACCGCAGGACGCGGCACGCCTGGGTCCCCGAGTAGTCGAACTCGCAGGCCTGGCCGATGACGATCGGCCCGGAGCCGATGACGAGGACGTGGTTGATGTCTGTGCGCCGGGGCATCAGTTCGAACCCTTTCTGGAGTCTGCGGAGCCGAGGTCGGAGGATTCGAGCAGGCTGACGAAGCGGTCGAAGAGGTCGGCCGCGTCGCGGGGGCCGGCGGCGGCCTCCGGGTGGTACTGGACCGAGAAGGCGCTGCCGTCGGTCAGGGCGACGCCCTCGACGGTGCCGTCGTTGGCACAGGTGTGGGTGACCGTCGCGGTCCCCCACGGTGTCTCCCAGGTGTCGGCCTCGGGGGCGCGGAGTGCGAACCCGTGGTTCTGGGAGGTGATGGCCACGGCGCCGGTGGCCTTCTCGATCACGGGGATGTTGGTCCCGCGGTGACCGAACTGCATCTTGTAGGTCTCCAGTCCCAGGGCACGGCCGAGGATCTGGTTGCCGAAGCAGATGCCGAAGAAGGGGATGCCCTGGCCGAGCACCTCCTTGGTGAGGTGGACGGCGGCGTCGGCGGTGGCGGGGTCGCCCGGCCCGTTGGACAGGAACACCCCGTCGACGTCGAGGTCGAGGACGTCCTGCAGGGTCGACCCGGCCGGGATGACGTGGACCCGGACGCCGCGCGCGGCGAGCATGCGGGGCGTGTTGGACTTGATCCCCAGGTCGAGGGCGGCCACCGAGAAGCGGGTCTCGCCCTCGGGCTCGACCGTGTAGGCGGTCTCGGTGGTCACCTCGTCGGACAGGGACGCCCCGGCCATGGACTCCTGCGCCCGGACGGTGGCCAGCATCGACTCGTCGTCGGTGAGGTCCGCGCCCGAGAAGACGCCGGCCTTCATGGCGCCCAGGTCCCTGATGTGGCGGACCACGGCACGGGTGTCGACCCCGGCGATGCCGACGATGCCCTGGGCGATCATCTCGGCCTCGAGAGTGCGCTGCGACCGGTAGTTGGAGGCCCGCCGGGAGAGATCGCGGATGACGAGACCGGAGACCCAGATCCGGCCGCCGCCGACCTGTCCGTCGAGGAGGGATTCGCCGTCCTCGCCGTTCCAGCCGGTGTTACCGATCTGGGGGGCGGTGGCCACGACGATCTGACGGCAGTAGGAGGGGTCGGTGAGGGTCTCCTGGTACCCCGACATGGCGGTGGTGAACACCGCTTCCCCCAGGGTGGTGCCGGTCGCACCGAAGGAGGTGCCGCGGTGGATGCGTCCGTCCTCGAGGACGAGCGCGGCGGGCTGCGGGGCCCCCTGCGGCGCGGGCGTGTGGCTGTGCGGTGTCACTGGTTCTCCTCGGTGGTGGAGCTGGAGTCGGTGGGCGTGTCGGAGGGGTCGGCGTCTCCGCGCAGCGCCTCCCAGCGGGGGTAGGTGTCCTTGTCGTCGGCTCGGAAACCGGAGTCGACGAGCGTTCGGCCGTCGGTGCCCGTCACCTGCCAGCGCGCGACGAGGATGCCGCCGCCGGGCACGGTCTTGTTGGCCAGCGCGGAGGCGCGGCGTACGTCGACGAGGTCGGTGCGGGGGATCCACACGACGGCGTCGGCCAACTCAAGGCGTATCCCGCCGGTGTGGGCGGTCAGGGTGCCGGCCGAGCGGTGGCCGAGGGGCGGCCGGGCGATCCGGGCCTGCCAGTCCCCCGCGATGGTGCTGCCGATGTAGACACCGGTCAGCGGTCCCAGGACGATCTCGCCCGGGTCGGCGGGCGGGGTGGGGAGCTCGTCGAAGAGCCCGGCCTGGGACCGGCTACGGTTCCGCCATCCCAGCGTCATCAGGCCGATCAGCGTGAGCAGCACGGCGATGACGATGATGACGGTCCAGTAGTCCTGGGTCATGCGAGTACCTCTCCGTCGCGGGTGGTCAGGCGGCCCCGGTACACGGTGCCGACGACCCTGGCCGCGAATGTCATTCCCTCGTAGGGGGTGTTGGCGGACAGACTTGCGAGCGCGTCACCGACGACGGTCCACGGGGAGTCGGGGTCGACGACGACAAGGTTCGCGGGCTCCCCTACGGCGATCGGTCGCCCCTGGTCCGACAGGCCGGCGATCTCGGCGGGCCGGGTGCTCATGACACGGGCGAGGTCCCGCCAGGTCATGTCCCCGGTCTCGACCAGCAGGGCGGCGACGATCGGCAGGGCGGTCTCGAGTCCGAGCATGCCCGGCCGGGCGGCGGCGAACTCGCAGCACTTCTCCTGCGCGGCGTGGGGGGCGTGGTCGGTGGCGACGCAGTCGATCACACCGGCCCTCAGCGCCTCGCGCAGCGCGAGGGTGTCGTGTGCCTCGCGCAGTGGCGGATTGACCCGGTAGACGCCGTCGTAGGTCTCGAGACGGGAGTCGTCGAGGAGCAGGTGGTGCGGGGTGACCTCGGCGGTGATCGAGATCCCCTGGTCCTTGGCCCACCGCAGCAGCTCGACGGTGCCGGTCGTGGAGGCGTGGCAGATGTGCACGCGGGCGCCGGCGTCGCGGGCCAGGATCGCGTCGCGGGCGACGATCGACTCCTCCGCCGACCGCGGCCATCCGGTCAGTCCCAGGCGTGCGGCGTTGGGCCCCTCGTGGGCCACGGCGCCGCCGGTCAGTCGGGGTTCCTCGGCGTGCTGGGCGATGAGGACGCCCAATCCGGCCGAGTACTCCAGGGCACGACGCATCACCAGCGGGTCGTAGACGCACATCCCGTCGTCGGAGAACACCCTGACGCGGGCCTCCCCCGCGGCCATCTGCCCCATCTCGGTGAGCTGCTCACCCTTGAGACCCACGGTGACGGCGCCGACGGGGTGCACGTCGCACAGTCCGACCTCGCGGCCGATCCGCCAGACCGAGTCGGTCACCGTCTGGTTGTCCTGCGGGGGCTGGGTGTTGGCCATGGCGAACACCGCCGTGTACCCCCCGCGGGCCGCGGCGGCCGAACCCGAGGCGATGGTCTCGGTGTCCTCGCGACCGGGTTCGCGGAGGTGGGTGTGCAGGTCGACGAACCCCGGCAGCAGCACGGCGCCGTCCGGATCGAGGACCTCGGTGTCCGTCGCGGACAGGTCCACGGACTCGCCCGCGTCCGGACCGATCGCGGCGATGACGCCGTCGCGGACGAGGACGTCGACCGGGTCGCCTTCGCCGTAGGGACGCACCCGCCGTAGCAACAGTGTCGGTGTGTGGGGGGCGCTCACTCGGGGGTTCCTTCCGCCGTGACGAGAGTGTGGAGCAGTACCGACATGCGCACGTGCACGCCGTTGGTGACCTGCTGGAGGATCGCGGAGGACGGCGCGTCGGCGGTGTCGAAGCCGATCTCCATCCCACGGACCATCGGACCCGGGTGCAGGACCACGACGTCGTCGCGGAGCCGGGCGGCGCGCGTCGGCCCGAGCCCGTAGCGCACCGCGTATTCGCGGGCGGACGGGAAGAACCCACCGTTCATCCGCTCGGCCTGGACGCGCAGCATCATGACGGCGTCCGCACCGTCCAACTCCGCGTCGAGGTCGGTCGACGCGCGGACCGGCCAGCCGTCGACGCCCACCGGGAGCAGGGTCGGCGGGGCGACGAGGACCACCTCGGCGCCCAACGTGGACAGCAACAGGGCATTGGACCGGGCGACGCGCGAGTGCAGGATGTCCCCGACGATCACCACCCGGCGTCCGTCTATCCCGCCGAGGCGTTCCCGCAGTGTCATGGCGTCGAGCAGGGCCTGGGTGGGGTGCTCGTGCATCCCGTCACCGGCGTTGATGACCGACGGGCCGACGCCGCCCGGCGCGACCCACCCGGCTATCTGCTGAGCCGACCCCGAGGCCGGGTGGCGCACGATGAGGGCGTCCGCGCCGATGGCGGTCAGGGTGAGGGCCGTGTCGCGGAGCGACTCGCCCTTCTGGACCGAGGAGGCGCTGGCGGAGACGTTGATGACGTCCGCGCTCATCCACTTGCCGGCCGTCTCGAACGACACGCGCGTGCGGGTGGAGTTCTCGTAGAACACGGTGAGGACGGTCTTGCCCCGCAGTGTCGGCAGCTTGCGGACCTCGCGACCGAGGAGCGTCTCCTTGAGTCGCTCCGCCTCGTCGAGGATGGACAGGGCCGAGTCGCGGTCGAGGTCGGCGGCCGAGAGCAGATGCTTCATCTCGTCCTCTCCGCGTCCGGACGCCGCAGGACCACGGCGTCGACCCCGTCGACCTCGGTGAGCCGGACGGACACTCCCTCGTCGCGGGAGGTGGGGACGTTCTTGCCCACGTAGTCGGCCCGGATCGGCAGTTCACGATGCCCGCGGTCGACCAGCACGGCGAGCTGGACACGCGCCGGTCGTCCGAGGTCGCGCAGGGCGTCGAACGCCGCCCGGATGGTGCGGCCCGAGAACAGGACGTCATCCACGAGGATCACCGTCGCGCCGTCGATCCCGGCCGATGGGACCCGCGTGGGGTTCATCGGCCGGTGCGGGCCTCCGGCGAGGTCGTCGCGGTAGAGCGTGACGTCGAGGGCCCCGGCGTGGACGTCCGCGCCGCTGAATTCACGGATCCTCTCGGCGAGTCGGGCCGCGAGCGGCACCCCGCGGGTGGGGATCCCCAACAGCACCACGGGGCCCGAGTCGGGCGCGTCCGCAGCGGTGCGTTCGATGATTTGATGTGCCAGGCGGGACACCGTCCTGGCGACGTCGTCGGACGTGAAGAGTGACACCGAGTTCTCTTGCGAACCGTCAGCGCTCACCGATCACCACCTCCTTGTCCGCCTCGCTGGACGGCTCGTTAAAGGGATAGCTTTCGGTCCTGAACTCTATCAGTCCCCGGTGGCCGTTCCGGGATCGGCGGACGTGGCCTCCGACACGTCTCCCGGCACGTCGTCGGCGGCCTCGGAGGCAGCGTCGGCGGGCGGGGTGTCCAGGCCCGACACGGCCCGCTCGGCGGCTCTGATGTGCTGGGCCAGGCCGGCCACGCGGTCGAGGACCGCGTTGACGTACGGAACCGACTTCTCCGCGGACAGGTCGGACACCAGCAGGACCGCCTGGTCGATCACGACGGCGGCGTCCACCTCGTCCGGGCCGAAGAGCAGTTCCCACGCACCGGCGCGCAGGACCGCGCGGTCGACGGCGGGCAGCCGCTCCAGCGTCCACTCCCTCAGGTGCTCGGTGATGGTGGAGTCGAGGCGGTCGAGCCGCTCGGCGACGCCGGTGACGATCTCCATCGTGTAGGGCGCGACGTCGTGGAACTCCTGGGAGTCCTCGCCCATCTGCCGACGTTCCTCGGCGAGCCCCACCACGTCCGCGTCACGTAGCTCCGCCTCGAACAGCAACGAGACCGCGCGCTTGCGCGCCCGGTAGCGTGATCCGCGACGGCGGTGGTCGACGTCTTCCGACATGATCAGTCGTTCACCCGGCTGAGGTAGCGGCCGTCACGGGTGTCGATGCGCAGCTTGTCACCGGTGTTGATGAACAGCGGCACCTGGACCTCGGCACCCGTCTCGAGGGTCGCCGGCTTGGTGCCACCGGTCGAACGGTCGCCCTGCAGGCCCGGGTCGGTGTGCTGGACCAGCAGGTCGACGGCGACCGGCATCTCGGCGAACAGCGGAACACCCTCGTGGATGGAGACCTGGACCGAGGTGTTCTCGAGCAGGAAGCGGGCACCGTCGCCCATCACGGTCGGCGTGACGTTGATCTGCTCGAAGTCCTTCTCGTCCATGAGGACGTAGTCCTCGCCGTCGCGGTAGAGGAAGGTCATGTCGCGCCGGTCGACGGTCGCGGTCTCCACCTTGACGCCGGCACTGAACGTCTTGTCGATGGTCTTGCCGCTGACCACGTTCTTCATCTTGGTCCGCACGAACGCCGGACCCTTGCCGGGCTTGACGTGCTGGAACTCGGTGATCTGCCAGAGCTGGCCCTCCTCCTTGAGGACGAGGCCGTTCTTGAAATCGGCGGTGGACGCCATAGTCGGTACTCCTTCGGGAAGTCGTCCGCGCCGCAGCCGGGGGCGGCGCCGCGCGCATGGTCGTGGGTCGGATCCTCAGAGCACCCTGAGGGCCTTCGACGTGGTGGTCAGGGACCGTCCGCCACCGCCGGTGACGGCCACGGTGTCCTCGATTCGGATCCCGCCGAGGCCCGGGAGATAGATCCCCGGCTCGATGGTGATCACATCGCCGTCGGACAGTGTACTCGTGGACCGGGTCGACACCGCGGGCGCTTCGTGCACGTCCAACCCCACCCCGTGCCCCAGCGAATGGCCGAAGTGGTCGCCGAACCCGGCGTCGGTGATGATGTCGCGGCTGACGGCGTCGAGCTCGGCGCACGGGACGCCGGCGCGGACGGCCTCGACCCCCGCGATCTGGGCCCGGCGGACGACCTCATAGGCCTCCAGCAGACGGTCCGGTGCGGTTCCCAACGCGACCGTGCGTGTGCAGTCGGACGCGTACCCCGAGACCGTGGCTCCGAAGTCCACCACCACCAGGTCGCCCTCGGCCAGGACCCGGTCCCCGGGAACGTGGTGCGGGTGCGCCCCGTTGGGTCCGGAGGCCACGATCGTCTCGAACGCCACGCCGTCCGATCCGGCCCGCCGCATCGCGTGCTCCAGGTCCGCCGCGACATCTCGTTCGGTCCGACCGGCCGCCACCAGGTCGCTGCCCAGCACGTGGGTCCACGCCTCGTCGACCACCGTGCACGCCCTGGCGATGAGGGCGAGCTCGTCGGGATCCTTGGCGCGGCGCACCGTCTCCACCAGGCCGCTGGTCTCCACCATCCGGGCGTCCGCTCCCCCGGTCGCCGCGAGCGCACGGCGCAGGCCGGCGGCCGCGGACAGGGTCAGCTGATCGGCCTCGACGGCGAGCGGGGCGTCGGCGGGTCCGCGGCGACGACCGAGGACGCCGGCGACGTACTCGCGCGAGATCACGTGGCCCACGTCCGGGGCCTGCTCGACGACCTGGAGTTCGTAGCGGGAATCCGTGCAGAGGACCGCCTCGCCGTCGTCCTCCACCAGGACGGCCCCACCCGACCCGGAGAACCCGGTCAGGTAGGCGATGTTCCGTGGATCGGTCACCAGCAGGGCGTCGGCACCGATGTCGGCGAGAGCGGCGGCGACGGCGCGGCGACGCGGGGCGAGTCGCTCGATCACAGCAGGATCCCTCCACCGCTGGGCTTGCGGCCCTCCGAGATGGTGGCGTACGCCGCCGTCATCAGCGACGGGTCGGGGGCCTCCATGCGCGCCGGGCGGGCCAGCCCGTCCAGCACGACCAGACGCAGGAAGCCCGAGTGGTTCTTCTTGTCGCCCGCCATCAGCTCGAGCAACCGGGGGAAGGCGTCCTCGTCGTACCCGGTGGGAAGTCCGAGGGACGCGAGGACCGAGACGTGGCGGTCGGCGGTCGCGTCGTCCAGTCGGCCCGCCAGCCTGGCGAGCTCGGCGACGAAGCACATCCCCACGCTGATCGCCGCGCCGTGGCGCCACCGGTACTGCTCGCGACGCTCGACGGCGTGGCCCAGCGTGTGACCGTAGTTGAGGATCTCCCGCAGACCCGACTCCTTGAGGTCCTGGCCGACCACGTCGGCCTTGACCTGCACGCTGCGGCGGATCAGTTCGACGATCGTGTCGCCGCCCGGGTCGAGGGCCGCCGCCGGATCTGCCTCGATGAGGTCGAGGATCTCCGGGTCGGCGATGAAACCGCACTTGACCACCTCGGCCATGCCGGAGACCAACTCGTTGTGTGGGACGGTCTCGAGCGTCGCGGTGTCGACGAACACGGCGGCCGGCTCGTGGAAGCTGCCCACGAGGTTCTTCCCGGCATCGGTGTTGATACCGGTCTTACCGCCGACCGCGGCGTCGACCATCGCCAGCAGGGTGGTGGGGATGTGCACGACCCGGACGCCACGCATCCAGGTGGCGGCGACGAAACCCGCGAGGTCGGTGGCCGCCCCTCCGCCGAGGCTCACGACGGTGTCCTTGCGGTTCAAGCCGATCTGGCCGAGGACGTCCCAGCAGTACCCGGCGACGGCGAGGTCCTTGCCGGCCTCCGCGTCCGGGATCTCGATCCGGTGCGCGTCGATTCCGGCGTCGGCGAGCTTCTCGCGGAGCGCCTCGGCGGTCTGGGCCAGCGGCGGTTGGTAGAAGATCGCCACGGTTCGCGAGGACGAACACGCCTCGAGGATCTCCGGGAGCAGGCCCCGGCCGATGACCACGGGGTACGGGTCCGCGGCGCGTACCTCCACGATGACGGGCTCGGTGGTGTTCTCGTCCTGGTTCATCTGCTGCTCCCGCTCATCGCTCGTGTCGCTACGCGTCTGGTCGTCACTCATCTCCGAACGCCGCCCCGCAGGTGCGGGTCGCCGGAGTCGAGCCTGTCGACGATGTCCGTCACCACCTTGCCCGAACTGCGCCGCTCGGTGCTCACGGTGGTCCAGGCGACCTCCCGGTACAGCGGCGAGCGTTCGGTCAACAGTGCCTGGTACCGGGCCGTGACGTCGCCGCCGGCCAACAGTGGGCGACCCGGGCCCTGGGACCGGCGCACCCCCTCGGCCACCCCGATCGTCAGGTGGACGACCCGGTGGCCCCGCAGGCGTCGCCGGGTCACCGCCGACAGGACCGCCCCGCCCCCCAGGGACAGGACCCCGTCGAACGACGTGAGCGCGTCACCGATGATCCGCTCTTCGATCTCACGGAAGTGCGGTTCGCCGTCGGCCGCGAAGATCTCGGGGATGGACCGGCCCTCGGCCTCCTCGATGAGGTGGTCGGCGTCCCGGAACGGCACGTCGAGGCGCCGGGCGAGCTTGCGGCCGATGGTCGTCTTGCCGGCACCGGGTGGCCCCACGAGCACGGCGACCGGCCGTGCCGGCTCGCTCATGCCTCGTCCGTCGCCCAGTCCAGCCGCTCGGCGACCGCGTCGAGGTAGCCCCCGACGTTCCGGCGGGTCTCCGCCAGGGAGTCGCCACCGAATTTCTGCAGGACCGCACGGGCCAGCACGAGGGCGACCATCGATTCCGCGACGACACCCGCCGCCGGCACCGCACAGACGTCCGAGCGCTGGTGGATGGCGGTGGCCGCGGACCCGTCCTCCATGTCCACCGTGCTCAGCGCACGGGGCACCGTGGAGATGGGCTTCATAGCGGCCCGGACCCGCAGGGGCTGACCGTTGGTCATGCCGCCCTCCAGGCCTCCGGCGCGGTTGCTGCGGCGCTCGACGCCGTCGTCCCCGCGGACCATCTCGTCGTGGGCGACGCTGCCACGGCGGCGCGCGGTCTCGAAGCCGTCCCCGACCTCGACACCCTTGATGGCCTGGATGCCCATGAGGGCACCGGCGAGCTGTGCGTCGAGACGATCGTCGCCGGACACGTGGGAACCGAGACCGATCGGGAGTCCGTGGACGACCACCTCGACGACGCCGCCGAGGGTGTCGCCGGCCTTCTTCGCGGCCTCGATCTCCGAGATCATCGACTCCGCGGCGGCGGCGTCGAAGGCCCGCACAGGGCTGGCGTCGATGGCCGCGAGGTCCGCGAACCCGGGTTCGGGACCGACGTACGGCTCGGACGCGCCGATGGAGATGACGTGCGAGAGGACCTCGACGCCGAGGACGTCCCGCAGCACCGCACGGGCGACCGTCCCGGCCGCGACCCGGGCGGCCGTCTCACGGGCACTCGCGCGCTCGAGGACCATCCGGGCGTCGTCGAAGTCGTACTTGAGCATCCCGGAGAAGTCGGCGTGACCGGGCCGCGGGCGGGTCAGACGGGCCGCGCGGGCCTTGTCGTCGATCGCCTCCGGGTCGACGGGGTCCGCCGACATGATCTGTTCCCACTTGGGCCACTCGGTGTTGCCGACCTCGATCGCCACCGGCGATCCCATGGTCCGGCCGTGGCGGACGCCGCCGAGGACCCGGACGGCGTCCGCCTCGAACTTCATCCGCGCACCGCGGCCGTAGCCCAGGCGGCGGCGGGCGAGCTGTGCGGCGATCTCGTCGCTCGTCACCTCGACACCCGCGATGACGCCCTCGACGATCGTCACGAGGGCCTGGCCATGCGATTCTCCGGCGGTGGTCCACTTCAGCACGTCGCCGATCATCCCACGTCGGGGTACGGCCCGGCACATCAGGCCCGGGTCGTTGCGGACCGCCGTGCCCGCGAGGCGACGACGGTCTGGTGCGGGGTGTCACCGGTGAGACGCCGGAACGCGTGGATGAAGCTCGAGGCCTCGGCATACCCCAGACGCAACGCGACGTCCTCCACCGACAGCAGACCGGTCGCCAGCATCCGCCTGGCCAGTTCCAGCCGGACGTCGTCGAGAAGGCGCTGGAACGATGTGCCCTCGTCCGACAGATGCCTGCGCAGGGTCCGGGGACTGACCCCCAGTCCGGCGGCCACCGACGACATGGAGGCACCCTGCGTGAGACGACCGGCGATCTCGACGCGGACCCGGCTGCTCACCGGCCCCCGGGTCCGACGGGTGGCGGCCAGGTCGCGGCACATGGCCTCGGCCACCGTCACCGCCGCCGGACTCCCCTGCGGGAGCGGTTCGTCGAGGCGCGCGGCGTCGAAGACCATCGTGACGCCGGTGCCGTCGTCGGACTCCGACGGCGGCAGTCCGAGCCGTGCCCCGTATGCGGTCAGGGTCCCGGATGACCGCCCCCCACCGAAGGTGATCCCGGTGAACGGGACACCCCCGGGGACGAGCTCGCCGAGGACGGAGTGGATCGCGAACAGGTCGCGGTCCACGAGGAACTCGCGGACGTCGTCCGGGAGCGCGGTGTCCTCCAGACGCACGACGATCCTGTCCCCCGTCGACTCCACACCGATCGTGCTGAAGATGTAGCTCAAGTCGATGAAGCGGAGCGTCACGGCGATCACGTCGCGGAGCGTCGGGCTCGACAGCAGGGCGTATCCGAAGATCCCGAAGGTGGTCAACCGGTAGGTGGAGCCCACCTCGGCGGCGAGGGCGGGCCGGGCGCCCGCGGCGGCGCGGAGGTTGCGGATCGCGGTCAGTTCCTGGTCCGGCGTCACGAGTAGATCGGGGGTGGCGAGGTCGGCCGGGGAGAGCGCGATCCCCTGCAGGACCCGGCCGGCCTCCACGCCGAGCCGCTCCCCGGCCTCGACGAGCACGCCGATCCCGATGGCCGAGCGGGGGAAGTCCCAGTGTGGGACCGCGGGGTCGTCCCAGGTGGTCATGTCCGGAATTATGGATTATTCGTCCGTGAATGTCTGCGGCCACGCGGGGCCGGGGCACTACCGTCACGACATGACCTCTTCCTCCTCCCCCGGGACCCGGCGTCGACGACCGCGCGTGATCATCATCGGAGCCGGATTCGGTGGCCTCGGCGCCGCCTACGAGCTCACCCGTGACGGCCTGGCCGAGGTGACGATCCTGGAGAAGGCCGACGACGTCGGAGGGGTGTGGCGGGACAACACCTACCCCGGAGCGGCCTGCGACGTCCCGTCGAACCTCTACTCGTACTCCTTCCACCGCAGGACGGACTGGGGCCGTCGCTACGCCGAGCAACCCGACATCCTGTCCTACATCCGGGAGACCGCTGACAGGCACGGCCTGCGCGAACTCGTGCGGACCGGCATCGAGGTGACCTCCGCGGAGTTCGACGACGACAGCGCCACGTGGACGGTACACACCGCCTCGGGCGAGTCGTTCGAGGCCGAGGTGCTCGTGCCCGCGGTGGGTCAGCTGTCCCGTCCGGCCTATCCGGACATCCCCGGGTCGGAGACGTTCGCCGGCCCGTCGTTCCACTCGGCCGAGTGGCGGCACGACGTCGATCTGACCGATAAGCGGGTCGCT
This sequence comes from Dietzia sp. IBK-p2-15D, assembly GCF_057773105.1. NCBI lineage: Bacteria > Bacillati > Actinomycetota > Actinomycetes > Mycobacteriales > Dietziaceae > Dietzia > Dietzia sp. IBK-p2-15D. The sequence goes on along the minus strand of NZ_JBYMTK010000003.1, from coordinate 201,998 downwards.
GTCCTCGGCACCGGGGCCTCGGCCATCCAGTTCGTCCCCCGTATCCGCGAGGTGGCCGCGCACGTGACCGTCTACCAACGCTCCGCGCCGTGGGTGGTGCCCAAACCGGACCGCGCCTACACGGACGCCCACCGGGCGGCGTTCGACCGAGTCCCCGGCCTCATGACCGCGATGCGCGGCACCATCTGGGAGACGACGGAGCTCATCGGCCTGGCACTGACCTCCGCGCGGCCGCTCGCCAGGATCCTCAGCGGGCTCGCCCGCGCCAACCTGCGGCTCACCGTCCGCGACCCCCGGCTGCGCGAGGCCCTCACCCCGACGGAACCGATCGGGTGCAAGCGGATGCTGTTCAGCAACCACTGGTACCCCGCACTCGCCAAGCCGAACGTCGACGTGGTGACCGACACCGTCGCCGAGGTCGTCCCCGAGGGGATCGTCACCGCGGACGGACGGGTGCGACCTGTCGATGTCGTGGTGTACGGCACGGGTTTCAAGGCCACCGACTTCCTGGCACCGATCACCGTACGTGGCCGCGGCGGTCAGGACCTGCACGAGCAGTGGCGAGAGGGTGCGCGCGCGTATCTCGGGATGGCCGTGCCGGGCTTCCCCAACATGTTCGTGATCTACGGGCCCAACACCAATCTCGGGAGCAGCTCGATCATCCTCATGATCGAACAGCAGGCCCGGTACGTCCGCCAGGTGGTCGAGGAACTGGCTCGGGCGGATCGGACGGTGGCCGTGGACGTCCGTCGCGAGGTGCACGAGGCCTACGACGACGAGATCATGCGCCGACTCGGTGCATCGGTGTGGAGCGGCTGCGACTCCTGGTACAAGGCGGACTCAGGTCGGATCACGACGAACTGGCCGGGACTGGTGCACGAGTACCAGCGCCGCACCCGGACCGCGGACCCTGCCGACTTCGAGACGATCGTCCCCCGTCGCGCCACGGCGCCCTCGGGCATCTGACCGACCATCCGGCCGTGCGGCTCCGGCACGGTGGCCGTCCCCGTGTCCGCGCGGTCAGCGACCGAGTGCCTGCGACAGCGCGGCGGCCATCTCCCCGCGCGGCGCCGGGTGCCCGGTGAACAGCTCCACCTGACCGAAGGCCTGGTGGAGCAGCATCACGTCGCCACCGACCACGGGGATGCCCGCGGCCAGGGCTGCTGCGCCGGCCGCGGTGGGCCAGGGGTCGTAGAGGACGTCGAACACCCGTCGGGCGCCGGCGACCAGGTCCGTGAGCTCCCGCACGCCGGGTTCGGGGACGGTGTTGATCAGAACATCGGCCCGCGTGATCTTCCCGGGCAGCGTGGGGTCGGTCAGCAGGACGGTGTGGATGTCGAGTCCGAGGGTCCGGCCGCACTCCGCGGCGGGACCGGCGTTGTCGCGCCTGGAGGCCAGGACCACGCGGGTGGCGCCGGCCTCGGCGAGGCCCGCCAGGACGGGGCGGGCGGTCCCGCCGACGCCGAGGACGACCGCGGTGGGCGCCGGGGGCAGGTCCCCGAAGGCGGCGAGCGCCCCGGTCACACCGTCGACGTCCGTGCAGTCGGCGAACCAGCCGCCCGCCCGCCGGACGAGCGTGTTGGCGCTGCCGACGATGCGGGCGCGTTCACTCACCTCGTCGGCGTGGGCGAGCGCGGCGAACTTGCCGGGCATCGTGACCGAGTAACCGATGCGGTCGGCGGGCGACGAGTCGACCACAGACGGCAGTCGTTCGGCGTCGCAGTCGATGCGCTCGTAGGTCCAGTCGTCGAGGCCGAGCGCCCGGTACGCGGCACCGTGCAGGACCGGGGACAGCGAGTGGTCCACCGGGCGCCCCAGGACGGCCGCCGAGCGCGGTGCGCCCGTGGGATCAGCGACCACTGGCGAGGACTCCGTTGGCGATGGCCTCGCTCTGATAGCGCTCGTGCTCCGGGTATTCGTCCGCGAATCTGGTGGTGCCCTCCATGTCGACCGTGACGAAGTACTTCCACTGCCCGTCGGCAGGGTTCTCCATCGCGCGCAGTGCGTCGAGACCCGGTGAACCGATCGGCCCGTAGGGCAGTCCGTCCATCGCGTAGGTGTTCCACGGGGTCACCTCGGCCCGGTCGGCGTCGGTGGTGGCGATCTCCTGGTCGGCGAGAGCGTAGTTGACCGTGGAGTCGAACTGGAGACGCATGGGCTCGGCGAGGCGGTTGAGGATGACCCGCGCGACCTTGTCGAAGTCCTGGAGCTTGCCCTCCTTCTCCACCAGCGACGCGGCGGTGACCACCTCGTAGGGGGTGAGACCGATACGGTCGGCGGCCGGGACGAGTCCGGTCTCGTCGTAGGAGGCGGTCGAGGCGTCGATGAGCTGACGCAGGATCTCGACGGGCTCGGACTGCGGGTTGATGTTGTGGACCCCCGGGGCGATCAACCCCTCGAGGCGACGGACCGGGTCCGGGGCGCCCCGGACCTCGTTGATGGCCCAGTCGGGGACCGCGAGCTCCGCCGGGTCGGCCTGCACGGCCGCGTCGACGATCTCCTGGGGCTGCCGGCACATCGGGGCGGCCTCGGGCTCGTCCAGATCGCGGAGGCACGTGGCGTCGGCGATCAGGGTGTAGATGCCCTTCTCCCTGCCACCGCCGACCACGACCGTGTCGAGCAGCCGGCCGCCCGGCTTGACCTCGACGAACCCGACGCGGTTCTGCGGGTCCGCCAGCGCGTCCACCGCGGCGGCGGCGCTCATCTCCTGCCGCACCTGGTAGTAGCCGGGCTGGATGCCCTCGACGGGCGTCCCCGCCGCCGCTCCGGTGAAGGCGCGGGTACTGGCCACGGTGCCGATGTCGTAGAGGCGGTCCCCGACGACCCCCAGGGTGTCCCCCGGCTCCACGTGCAGCAGCGCGTTCCCGTTGCCCTGCCCGTCGAAGTCCGGCGCCGCCGCGACCTCGGTGTTCTGGTTGCGGTAGACCATCACGCCGAAGGCGAGGACCACCCCGATCACGGCCGCCAGGAGGATGAACCTCGTGGTGGCTCCCGTACGTGAGCGTCCTCGTGCCGCAGACATCGTGCTCCTCGGTCATGGTGTCAGGGGAGCTGTCCCGCGGACAGCATCGTGCTCGTCGGCCAGTTTATCCAGGCGGGCAGGCCGAGGGGTCGCTCATCGGCGGGCGTGCCGCGAGTCGATCCAGGCCTGGAGCAGGACCACGGCGGCCGCCTGGTCGATCACGTCGCGCTGTTTCCGCGTGTTGCGGCCGGCGCCGTGCAGTGCCGAACTCGCGGTCACCGTCGTCAGCCTCTCGTCGACGAGGTCCACGGGCAGGTCCGGCGCCCCGGCCGTCAGGGCGGTGGCGAACGAGCGGGCCATCGCGGTGGACGCGGTCTCCCGGCCCTTGAGCGAGGTGGGCAGCCCGACCACCACCCCCACGGCGTCGTACTCCTCGACGAGCTCGGCGAGACGCCGGAGTTCGGTGGCCCACCCGGGGTCGCCGTCCGTGACCCGGATGGTCTCGACCGGGGTGGCGAGGATCCCGTCGGGGTCACAGGAGGCCACACCGATGCGGGCGGTGCCCACGTCCAGTCCGAGTCGGCGCCCGCGGGTCCAGCCGCCGCCGGACGTGGCGGGCCCGGCTGGCCCGGCTGGCCCGGCTGGCCCGGCCGCGGCGCCCGGGGCGTCGGTCATCCGGCGTCCCGGACGGCGTCGCGCAGCGCGGACACCGCGGTGTCGATCCCGGCCGGGTCGGACCCGGCACCCTGCGCCATGTCCGGCTTGCCGCCGCCGCGGGCACCGAGCGCGGGCGCGATGGCCTTGACGAGGTCGCCGGCCCTGAGTCCGCGATCCTGCGCGGCGGGGCTGACGGCGATGACGAACGGGACCTTGTCCTGCGCCGGGGCGGTGAGGAACACGACCCCGGCGTCCGAGCCGAGCCGTCCCTTGAGATCGGAGGCGAGGGCGCGCAGGTCTCCCGCGGCGCCGCCGGGGGTGCTGTGTGCGAGGAACCGGATGCCGCCGAGGTCCTCGGCCGAGTTCAGCAGGTCGCCGGCCTGGGCCGCGAGCTGGGAGGCCCGCAGGGATTCGAGCGCCTTCTCGGCCTCACGCAGTTTGGCGGTGAGGGCGGCGACGCGATCGGGCAGCTCGTCGGTGGGCGCCTTGAGCGAGGCGGCCAGCCCGGACACGAGCGCCCGCTCGCGGGCCTGGTGGCGATAGGCGTCCATGCCCACGTAGGCCTCGACGCGCCGGATCCCGGAGCCGACGGACGCCTCCCCCAGCAGGCTGACGGGCCCGATCTGTGCGGAGCTGGACACGTGGGTCCCGCCGCACAGTTCCATGGAGAAGGGGCCGCCGATCTCCACCACGCGGACCCGGGAGCCGTAGTTCTCGCCGAACAGGGCCATGGCGCCCATGCGCTTGGCCTCCTCGAGGGTGGTCTCCACGGTGTTGACCCCATAGTCGGCGTCGACGGCGGTGTTGGTGACCTCCTCGACCTGCGCCAGGACGTCGGAGGGGATCGAGCCGGACCAGTTGAAGTCGAACCGCATGTAGCCGGGCTTGTTGAGCGAGCCTGCCTGGACGGCCTCCGGGCCGAGGATCTGCCGCAGTGCGGCGTGGACGAGGTGGGTGGCGGAGTGGCCCTGGGTGGCGCCCTTGCGCCACTCGGGGTCGACGGCGGAGGTGACGAGCTGACCGGCCTCGGCCTCGCCGCCGGTGAGGACGCCCTTGTGCACCCAGAGCTTCTTGCCGATCTTCTGGACGTCGTCGACCCGCATCTGGAAGCCGGCGGTGGAGATCATGCCGCGGTCGCCCAGCTGTCCGCCGGACTCGGCGTAGAACGGGGTGCGGTCGAGCAGGAATTCCACCGCGTCCCCCTCGCGGGCGACGTGGACGGCCTCGCCGCCGGAGACGATGCCCAGCAGCCGCGACTCGTCGGTCAGGTCGGTGAAGCCGGTGAAGACGGTCTCGCCAGCGTCGAGGAAGTCACGGTAGACGGACAGGTCGGCGTGGGCGTGCTTCTTGGCCCGGGAATCGGCCTTGGCGCGGGCGCGCTGCTCGGACATGAGGGAACGGAAGCCCTCCTCGTCCACCTGCAGCCCGGCCTCGGACGCCATCTCGAGGGTGAGGTCGATCGGGAAGCCGTGCGTGTCGTGCAGGGCGAACGCCTGGCGGCCGGTGAGCACCGCGGCGCCCGACGACCGGGCGTCGGAGGCGGCGCGCTCGAACAGTTGCGTCCCGGACTCGAGGGTCTTGAGGAACGCGACCTCCTCGGCCACCGCGATCCGCTCGATCCGGTCGTACCCGGAGACGGTCTCGGGGAAGGACGGGCCGATCGCGTCGCGGACGGTGGCCATGAACTCGGCCATCGTCTCGCCGGTCGCCCCGAGCAGTCGCACGGAGCGGACGATGCGACGCAGTAGACGGCGCAGGATGTACCCGCGGCCCTCGTTGCCGGGGGTCACGCCGTCGGAGATGAGCATGTAGGCGGTGCGGGCGTGGTCGGCGATGACCCGGAACCGCACGTCGGCGGCGCCGTCCGCACCGTACTTCGCGCCGGACAGTCGCTCGGCGGTCTCGATGACCGGGCGCAGCAGGTCCGTCTCGTAGACGTTCTCCACGCCCTGGAGCAGGAACGCGACGCGCTCGACGCCCATGCCGGTGTCGATGTTCTGCTTGGGCAGCGGGCCGAGGATCTCGAAGGCGTCCTTGCCGGTGCCCTCCCCTCGCTCGTTCTGCATGAACACGAGGTTCCAGATCTCGATGTAGCGGTCCTCGTCGGCCTCGGGCCCGCCGTCCACCCCGTAGGCGGGCCCACGGTCGTAGAAGATCTCCGAGCACGGTCCGCACGGACCGGGCACGCCCATGGACCAGTAGTTGTCCGCCATGCCGCGGCGCTGGATGCGCTCCTCGGGCACCCCGATCACGTCCCGCCAGATGCCGTGGGCCTCGTCGTCGTCGAGGTAGACGGTGACCCACAGCAGCGCGGGGTCGATCCCGAACCCGCCGGCGTCGACAGGGGTGGTCAGCAGCGACCACGCGTGCCGGATGGCGCCTTCCTTGAAGTAGTCGCCGAAGGAGAAGTTCCCGGCCATCTGGAAGAAGGTGTTGTGGCGGGTGGTGATGCCCACCTCCTCGATGTCGAGGGTGCGCACGCACTTCTGGATGGAGGTCGCGGTGGCGTACGGCGGGGTTTCCTGGCCGAGGAAGTAGGGCTTGAACGGCACCATCCCGGCGTTGACGAACAGCAGGTTGGGATCGTCCAACACCAGAGACGCACTGGGGACCTCGGCGTGGCCGGCCCTGACGAAGTGCTCGAGGAAGCGGCGCCGGATCTCATGGGTCTGCACTGGGGGCCTCACTGGTCGTCTACTGGTGGTCTCGGGCGAGGTCCCAGCCTACCGCCGCGCCCGGGCGAGACCGGGAACGAGGTGGGCCGGGGCGGACCTGACGACGACGAGGTGGGCGGCCCCGGGACCGCCTGCGGGCGCCCACCCGGCCGAACCGGCGGATGGGCGCCCGGTGCAGGGCGGGCCCTGCCTGATGGGAGCTCAGCGCGGCATCGGGGGCAGGACGATGCCGAAGTTGGCGGCGGTGTTCCTCCAGGGTGAGCGGCGTGGTCACAGTGCCTGGTCAAGCACTTGATAACGATACTCACATATTCCTCAAGAACTGGCTACGTCTCTGTTCGTATGATCTTCCGGAGCTTGTCCACCCGCGCACTCAGCTCACGCTCGTGCCCGTGCGGGCTCGGCTCGTAGTAGTCACGCCCCACCAGCTCGTCGGGCGGGTACTGCTGCGCCACGACCCCGGCGGGCGCGTTGTGGGCGTAGCGGTAGCCCACCCCGTTGCCGAGGCCCTTCGCCCCGGCGTAGTGGCCGTCCCGCAGATGCTTGGGCACCTCGCCCACCCCGCCCGCGCGGACGTCGGCCATCGCGGCGTCGATCGCGGCGATGACCGCCTTGGATTTGGGGGCCGTGGCGAGGTGGATGGTGGCCTGCGCCAGCGCCAACCTGCACTCCGGCAGTCCGACCTTCTGCACGATCTCGGCGGCGGCCCCCGCGGCCAGCAGCGCGGTGGGGTCGGCCATCCCGATGTCCTCACTGGCGTGGACCATGAGGCGCCGGGCGATGAACCGCGGGTCCTCCCCCGCGACCAGCATCCGCGCGAGGTAGTGCAGGGCGGCGTCCACGTCGGACCCGCGGATGGACTTGATGAACGCGCTCGTGACGTCGTAGTGCTGGTCCCCGTCGCGGTCGTAGCGCACCGGCGCGGCGTCCAGGCTCAGCTCCACGATCTCCGGGGTCACCACCCCGTCCTCCGCTGCCCCCGCCGCCGCCTCGAGGATCGTGAGGCTGCGTCTGGCGTCGCCCCCCGACAGTCTGACGATGTCCTCGACCGCCTCGTCCGTCAGCTCGACCTCGCCGGCCAGGCCCCGCTCCTCGGCCACCGCGCGCCTCAGGACGCCGGCCACACCACTATCGTCCAGCCCGCGGAGCTCGGCGATGAGGGATCGACTCAGCAACGGGGCGATCACGGAGAAGTGGGGGTTCTCCGTGGTGGCGGCGACCAGGAGGACGATGCCGTTCTCCACCGCGGCGAGCAGGGCGTCCTGTTGGCTCTTGGAGAACCGGTGCACCTCGTCGATGAACAGGACCGTGCGCTGACCGTGCACCTGGCGGGTGCGGGCGTCGTCGATGACCGCGCGGACGTCTTTGACCCCCGCGCTCAACGCGGACAGCGCCACGAAGTGCCGACCCGAGGTGCTAGCGACGAGGTTCGCGAGCGTCGTCTTCCCGGTACCCGGCGGACCGTAGAGGATCAGCGAGGAGCCGCCGCGCCCCTCCACCAGCCGCCGCAGCGGGGAGTTGGGCCGCAGGAGGTGCTCCTGGCCGATCACCTCGTCGAGGGTCCGCGGCCGCATTCGCACGGCCAGCGGTGCGGACGGGTCCACGTCCCCCGCCGCGGGCGGGAGGGGCGCGTGTCCGCCCGCGTCCCCGGCGGCGAACAACCCGGCATCGTCTGTCACGCCGACCAGGCTACCGGCGGGCCCGGATTCCGACCCCCGGGTGAACATTCGGCGTCCGATCACCGAAAGTGCGGGCAGCCCTCGTTGTCGTCGGGTTCCCTGGTGGTCGGGTGTGTCACGTCCTACGCCGGGCACACCGCCCCGCCAGCCACCACCCGACCGTCAGGACCCCCGCCCCATGTGCCGCGACGACAACCCCACCCACGGACCCGCACTCACCCGTCGTGAGGCGCTCGCCGGCGCCGGCATGGTCGCCGCCGCCGGCGCCGTCGGGGTGACCCTGCTCGCCGACCCCGCCCCCGTGTGGGCGAACCCGGTGCGCCCGGTGGCCGACGACCTCGACGTCTACGTGATCGTCACCGACGGCATGCGGCCCGACGAACTCAACCCGGCCCAGGCGCCCACCCTGCACCGATGGGCCTCCGAGGGGACGCGGTTCACCGACGCCTCCTCCGTGATGATCGCCGAGACCCTGCCCAACCACGCCGCCATGGTCACCGGGGTGCTGCCCGCGCGCAACGGGGTGCCCGCGAACGCCATCTGGGACCACGCGATCGGGGACGAGAGGACCCTCGACCGGCCCGACGACCTGCGGGCGGCCACCGTGCTGGACCGCATCCGGACCGAGGCGGGTCTGACCACCGCGAGCGTGCTCAGCAAGGACTACCTCCACGGCCTGTTCGGTGGCCGCGCGAGCGTGCAGTGGGCACCCTTCCCGCTGGTGCCGGTCACCGACCACTCGCTCGACTGGTTCACCGTCGAGGCCCTCAAGCAGACCATCACCGACCACGCCCCGCGGATGACGTTCGTCAACCTCGGCGACATGGACCGCTTCGGCCACATGGACCTGTCCGGCACCTCACTGCGACTGGCCCGCAACCAGGCGGTGTACAACTCGGACCACAAGCTGTGGGACCTCGAGCAGTTCCTGCGGTCCACCGGCCGGTGGGAACGGTCGGTGCTCATCGTGTTGGCCGATCACGGCATGGACTGGTCGGAGCCGCTGCGCCTCATCAGTGCCGCCGGCGCGATCGACGCCGACCCCGCGCTGCGCGGGCGCGTCGGGATCGCCCAGAACGGGGGCGCCGACACCTTCGCCCACCTCGGCCCCGCCGGAGAACGCGAGGCGACCCTGGCGCGCCTGCGTGAGGTGGTCGGCGCGCTCCCGGGCGTCAACCGCCTCTACGATCCGGCCGAACTCGACCTGGGCGAGCGCGGTGGCGACCTCGTGGCCACCTGTCATCCGGGATGGCGGTTCTCCGACCCCACCCCGTTCTCCAACCCCATCCCCGGCAACCACGGACACGAGGTCACGCTCGGCATCCCGTTCTTCATCGCCGGCGGGCACCAGATCGTCCGCCGGGGGCAGGTCGTCGACCGTCCCGTGCGCACCCTCGACGTGGCGCCGACGGTGGCCCGGCTGTTCGGACTCGACCATTCCGGGATGGACGGGCGCCCGGCGCTCGAGGCGTTCCACCTCTGAGACGCCCGGGGCCGCCCGCCTCGGGTACTACCCGGCTGCGGCCCCGTCCTGGGCGGCCTGCCCGCGCTGGACCGGCTTGGCGTCGATGCCGGACTCCTTGCGCTGCTGGGTGGTGATCGGCGCGGGAGCGTCGGTGAGCGGGTCGACCCCGCCGCCGGACTTGGGGAAGGCGATGACGTCGCGGATGGACTCGGTTCCGGCCAGCAGCGCACAGATGCGGTCCCAGCCGAAGGCGATGCCACCGTGCGGCGGGGCGCCGTAGGAGAAGGCGTCGAGCAGGAAGCCGAACTTCTCCTGCGCCTCCTCCTGCGAGATGCCCATGACGCCGAAGACCCGCTCCTGGACGTCCTTGCGGTGGATACGGATCGACCCGCCACCGATCTCGTTGCCGTTGCACACGATGTCGTAGGCGTAGGCCAGCGCCGATCCCGGATCGGTGTCGAACGTGTCGAGGTGCTCGGGCTTGGGCGAGGTGAACGCGTGGTGCACGGCGGTCCACGCACCCGAACCGACGGCCACATCGCCGGCGGCGGTGGCGTCGTCCGCGGGCTCGAACATCGGGGCGTCGACGACCCAGGTGAACGCCCACTTGGTGGGGTCGATCAGTCCGAGCTTCTCGGCGATCTCACCGCGTGCCGCACCGAGGAGAGCGCGGGTGGACTTGACCGCTCCCGCGCCGAAGAAGATGCAGTCCCCCGGCTCCGCGCCGACGTGCGCGGCGATCCCGGCGCGCTCGGAGTCCGACAGGTTCTTGGCGACGGGGCCGCCCAGCTCGCCGTCCTCACCGACGAGGATGTAGGCCAGCCCCTTGGCGCCGCGCTGCTTGGCCCACTCCTGCCAGGCGTCGAGCTGGCGACGCGGCTGCGACGCCCCGCCCTTCATGACTACCGCGCCGACGTACGGCGCCTTGAACACCCGGAACGGGGTGTCGGCGAAGAACTCCGTGCACTCGACCAGTTCGATGTCGAACCGAAGGTCGGGCTTGTCCGAACCGTAGCGACGCATCGCCTCGTCGTAGGTCATCCGCGGGATGGGGGTCGAGATCTGATACCCGGCGGTGGCCCACACCTCGGTGAGGATCTCCTCGGCCACGGCGATCACGTCGTCCTGGTCGACGAAGCTCATCTCCACGTCCAGCTGCGTGAACTCCGGCTGCCGGTCGGCGCGGAAATCCTCGTCCCGGTAGCAGCGGGCGAGCTGGTAGTACTTCTCCATCCCGGCCACCATGAGCAGCTGCTTGAACAGCTGCGGCGACTGCGGGAGAGCGTAGAACGTCCCCGGCTGCAGGCGGGCGGGCACGAGGAAGTCGCGGGCCCCCTCGGGCGTCGAGCGGGTCAGCGTGGGCGTCTCGATCTCCACGAAGTCGTGACGGGCCATGACGCCCCGCGCCGCGGCGTTCACCTCGGACCGCAGGCGCAGTGCGGCGCCCGGGCCCTCACGCCGCAGGTCGAGGTAGCGGTGACGCAGGCGCGCCTCCTCGCCGACCTCGTCGTCGAGCTGGAACGGCAGGGCCGCGGCCTCGCCGAGCACCTCGAACGAGGTCACGTCGATCTCAACCTCGCCCGAGGCGAGGTTCGGGTTCTCCGACCCCTCCGGGCGGCGGTCCACCACGCCGGTGACGGCGACGCAGTACTCGTTGCGGAGGCGGTGTGCGCGCTCGGCGACCTCCTCGGAACGGAACACCACCTGGCACACGCCGGTCGCGTCGCGGAGGTCGACGAAGATGACCCCGCCGTGATCCCGGCGGCGCGCGACCCAGCCGGCCAGGGTGATGGTCTCCCCTGCATCGGCGGCTCGGAGCTGGCCGGCGGAATGGGTGCGCAGCACTGCGGTTGTCCTCTCGTCGGGAAAAGGTGTGCGGTCGGCGAACTCCGGAACGGACCCACCGCCGGATGAGCGGTCGGCCCCGGGTTCGGACGAGGGACAGTCTACGTCCACCCGCGGGCGTTCCCCGTCTCGGCTGCGACCGCGTCCCGACGGCCCATACAGTGATCCGACAAGCACCGCGGTGGTGCGGCGTGCCCGGGTGGACCGGCGGCCGGTGTGGACGAGAGGTGACGATATGACGTTCCGACAGGGCGGGAGACTGGACACCAGCGGGGTCTCCGGCGGGGGCCGCGGGGGCCGAGGGGGTCGCCGGGGGATGGCGGTCGGTGGCGGTGTCGGCGGCCTCGTCGTCGTCGTCATCGCGTTGTTCCTCGGCGTCGACCCAGGCCAGCTCGGACTCGACGGCGGCGACACGGACCGGGGCGCCACCGGCGGCCGGGCACAGACCTCTGACTCGGCGCAGCAGTTCCAGGCCCACATCGACCAGTGCGACCTGCAGCAGGCCAACACCGACACCATCTGCCGCGTCGTCGCCACCACCGAGAGCCTCGAGGACGTGTGGAACACCCAGTTGCCCGACCAGATCGGGATGCGCTGGGTCCAGCCCCACACCACCATCTTCACCGGTGCCGTCGACACCGGATGCGGTGGCGCCTCCTCCGACATCGGACCGTTCTACTGCCCGGCCGACGAGAACGTGTACATAGACCCCGCGTTCTTCGACCGGGTCCTCGTGCGCCAGCTCGGTGGCCCACCCTCCGGCGCGGCGCAGATGTACGTCGTCGCCCACGAGTTCGGCCACCACCTGCAGACCATGCTCGGTGACATCCGCCGGTCGCAGCAGGACCCGCAGGGCCCCTCCTCGGGTGCGGTCCGGGTCGAACTCCAGGCCGACTGCTACGCCGGGCTGTGGGCCCACTACGCCACCTCGACCCCGGCGCCCGACGGCGGCCCTCCGCTGCTGGAGAGCCTCACCGGGAGCGACGTGGACGCGATCATCCGGACCGCCGAGGCGATCGGCGACGACCACATCCAGCGCACCGGCGGCGCCCGCGTCGACCCGGGCTCGTGGACCCACGGGTCATCGGAGATGCGCCGGCAGTGGTTCCTGACGGGTTACGAGCAGGGTTCGATGCAGTCCTGCGACACCTTCCGCGCACAGCTCTGAGGCGCACAGCTCTGAGGCGTCCGGCTCTGAGGAACCCAGCTCTGACGCGTGGGCGGGGCCCCGGTCGGTCAGTGCGGCCGGACCGCCGGGGTCACCGGGCGACGGCCCTGCTGACGTGGTCGACGAGACCCTCCAGCGGCACCGGCTCCTGCTCGCCGGTGGCCATCGTCTTGACGACGGCCGTGGAGGTGGCGAGCTCGTTCTCCCCGACGACGACGGTGACCGCCGCTCCGGAGCGGTCCGCGGCCTTGAAGGCGCCTTTCATGCCGCGGTCCCCGTACGCCATGTCCGCGCGGAGCCCGCTGCGGCGGAACTCGGCGAGGACGGGAACCAGAGTCGCCTTGGCCTGCGCGCCGAGAGCCACCGCGTACACGTCGACGCGCCCCTCGGCCGCCGGGTCGATCCCCTCGGCCTGCAGTGCCAACACTGTGCGGTCCACACCGATTCCGAACCCGATGCCGGACAGCGCCTGGCCGCCGAGCTGTTCCATCAGGCCGTCGTAGCGGCCACCGCCACCGATCCCGGACTGGGCGCCGAGGCCGTCGTGCACGAACTCGAAGGTCGTCTTGGTGTAGTAGTCCAGGCCCCGCACCATGCGGGGATTGACCTCGTACGCGACGCCCAGCGCGTCCAGGTGCGCCCGAACGGTCGCGAAGTGCTCGGCGCTCGCGTCCGACAGGTGATCGATCATCAGAGGAGCGCCCTCGAGCTGGGCACGCACCTCGGGGCGCTTGTCGTCCAGGACACGCAGCGGATTGACCCGAGCGCGTTCTCGCGTCGCCTCGTCGAGGTCCAGCCCGGTGAGGAAGTCCTGGAGCCGTTCCCGGTAGTCGGGGCGGCACGTCTCGTCCCCGAGTGAGGTGAGCTCCAGGCGGAACCCGGTGAGTCCGAGGGAGCGGAACGCCTCGTCCGCCACGGCGATCACCTCGGCGTCCAGGGCCGGGTCGTCGACGCCGATCGCCTCGATGCCCACCTGCTGGAGCTGGCGGTACCGGCCGGCCTGGGGGCGCTCGTACCGGAAGAAGGGCCCCGCGTAGCAGAGCTTGACCGGGAGCTGGCCCCGGTCCAGCCCGTGCTCGATCACCGCGCGCATGACCCCGGCCGTGCCCTCGGGGCGCAGTGTGACGCTCCGGCCGCCCCTGTCGGAGAACGTGTACATCTCCTTGGACACCACATCCGTCGACTCCCCCACGCCGCGCGCGAACAACGCCGTGTCCTCGAAGATCGGCAACTCGATGTGCCCGTACCCGGCGCGACGGGCGGCGGTGGTGATGGCGTCCCGGACCGTCACGAACCCGGCGGAGGCCGGAGGCACGTAGTCGGGAACACCCTTGGGTGCCTTGAGCGCGGTCTTCTTGGCGTTGCCGGTCACTGGTGAGGCGTCCTTGGATCTCGAGGGGCGGGTGGGGTGGTGGGTTTAGAGGTCGCGCAGGAACGGATTCGACCGACGCTCACGACCGATGGTCGTGGACGGCCCGTGCCCGGGCAACACCACGGCGTCGTCGTCCAGGACGAGGAACTTCTTGGCGATGGACTGCATGAGCACCTCGGTGTCCCCCGCCGGCAGATCGGTGCGTCCCACACCGTCCTGGAACAGTACGTCCCCACCGAGTACGACCAGCCGGGGTCCGTCCTCGGTCTGCACGGTGATCCGGAACGAGACCGAGCCGGGGCTGTGACCCGGGACGTGGTCCACGTCGAAGGTCATCGAGCCGAGGGTGAGGGTGTCGCCGTCGAACACCTCGATGACCTCGGCCGGCTCCGTGAAGGTGACGCCCTTGAGCATCGCCGACAGGTCGAGCGAGAGCCCCTTGCCCGGGTCGGAGAGCATCTCGCGGTCCTCGGGGTGGATGTAGGCGGGGACCCCGTAGTGATCCGCCACCTGCCGCGCGTTCCAGATGTGGTCGAGGTGCCCGTGCGTGAGCAGCACCGCGCGGGGCCGGAGCCCGGCCTCGGAGATCTGACGGCGGACCTGCTCCTCCGCGTCCTGCCCCGGGTCGACGACCACACAGTCGCCTGCGTCGTCCGCCACGATGTAGCAGTTGGTCTGGAACATCCCGGCGGGGAAACCGACGATCTGCACGTCCCGTACTCCCTTTCTCGACACTGTCGGCGCCGTTCGGCGCCCGGTGCCGGGCAACGGCGCCCGACACCGGAGTGGCGTTCGGCCGTCACTACCCGACCTGGTAGACAAGGACCCTGGGCTGGACCGCCGCGTGGGGCTCTTCACGGAGCCCCGCCGTACGGGTCCGCCCGTGGAGTCCCAGCCTAGTCCAGGTCCCCAGGAGGGTCAGTGTCCACCAACCAGGAACGCCGAGCCGAGGCGCGCCAACGTCTGCGTGAGCAGATGGAGGCGCAGGCGCGCCGCGAGAAGCAGCTGAAGATCGCCGGTGCCTCGGTCGTGGTGGTGGTCCTCCTCGGCATCGTGGGCGTCGTGGTCTGGAACAAGGCGGAACAATCCCGCGCCGAGCAGTACGCCGCCGACTGGGTGACCTGCGAGTACCCGCAGGACACCAGTCCCATGGAGAAGGTCGACCCGGCGGAGTTCGAGGACCAGGGGCCCGAGATCGTCGCCGAGGCGCGTCGTTTCAACGAGCAGGTCGACGAGATCGAGGAGTCCAAGCGCGAGATGGACCCCCCGACCGGGGACCAGCCCCGGAGAGGGACGGCCGAGATCGTCGTGACCACCGGTAGCGGTGAGATCCCCCTGACGCTCGACCGTGACGGCGCCCCCTGCAACGTCGCGAGCTTCGTGCACCTCGCCGAGCAGGAGTACTTCGACGACACCGAGTGCCATCGACTGACGCAGGGCGGGGAGGGTTCGCAGCTCTCCGTCCTGCAGTGTGGTGACCCGACGGGGACCGGGCTCTCGGGCCCCGGGTACTCGATCGTGGACGAGCCGCCCACCGACCTCCCCGTGGCCGAGGACGGTTCGGGGATGTCGGTCTACCCGCGCGGCACGGTCGCCATGGCCAAGTCGCAGGCCCCGAACAGCGCCGGGAGTCAGTTCTTCCTCGTGTACGAGGACTCCATGCTGCCCCCCGAGTACTCCGTGATGGGCACGATCGGCGAGTCCGGTCTGGAGGTCCTCGACGAGATCGCCGAGGCCGGGACGAAGAGCGACGACCAGAGCGATCCGGACTACGAGGCACCGCGCCGACCGGTGGTCATCGAGAAGGTCACGGTCGGCGCCCAGGAGGGTCTGCCCGAGGCGTGAACCCGTAGCACCCGGCCGTGAGCACCGGCCCCGGCCTCCCGGCCCCGGCCTCCCGGCCCCGGCCTCCCGGCCGGGGCCGGTGTCGTCCCACCGGGTCCGCGTCGTCCGGCCGGGGCCGGTGTCGTCCCACCGGGTCCGCGACCGCTGGCCGCGGAGGGTCGGTCAGCCGCGGAGGCGTCGGTCAGTTCGAGGTCATCCGGTAGACGTCGAAGACGCCTTCGACCTTGCGGACCGCACCGAGGACGTGACCCAGGTGTTTGGGGTCGGCCATCTCGAAGGTGAACCGGGAGATCGCCACCCTGTCGTCGCCCGCGGTCTGCACCGAGGCGGACAGGATGTTGACCTTCTCGTCGGCCAGGACCTTGGTGATGTCGGAGAGCAGACGGTGGCGATCGAGTGCCTCCACCTGGATGGCGACGAGGAACACCGCGCCCGGCTGGGGCGCCCACTCGACCTTGACCAGTCGTTCCGGCTCCCGGTGCAGGTCGGAGGCGTTAGTGCAGTCGGTGCGGTGCACGCTGACCGAGCCGCCGCGCGTGATGAAGCCCAGGACCTGGTCCCCCGGCACCGGGGTGCAGCAACGGGCGAGCTTGGCGTGGACGTCCTCCACACCGCCCACGAGTACGCCGGCCCCGGAGGTGGTGGGGCGGGGCGGGGTCATGGTCTTGTCACGGGACCGGTCGGCGAGTTCCTCGGTGACCTCGTCCACGCCGCCGTGGGCGGCGATGAGGCGGCCGACCACGGTCTTGGCGGAGACGTGGTTCTCCCCGATCGCCGTGTAGAGAGCGGTGACGTCGGCGAATCCGAGCTCGCGGGACACCCCGGCGATCGACTCGTTGGAGAAGATGCGGTGTACGGGGACGCCGCCCCGGCGGACCTCACGGGTGATGAGGTCCTTGCCCCGCTCCAGGGCCTCCTCGCGGCGCTCCTTGGCGAACCACTGCCGGATCGAGCTCTTGGCACGGCCGGAGACCACGAACTTCTGCCAGTCCAGGCTGGGGCCGGCATTGAGGTCCTTGGAGGTGAAGACCTCCACCACCTCGCCGTTCTCGAGCGGGCGCTCGAGGGCGACGAGTTTGCCGTTGACCCGCGCCCCGATGCAGCGGTGGCCGACCTCGGTGTGGACCGCGTAGGCGAAGTCCACGGGTGTGGCACCGACCGGAAGGTTGATGACGTCTCCCTTGGGGGTGAAGACGAAGATCTCCTTGCTGGTCATCTCGAAACGCAGGGAATCCAGGAACTCGCCGGGATCGGCGGCCTCGCGCTGCCAGCTGAGCAGTTGCCGCATCCACGCCATCTCGTCGACCTCGGCGGGGTCGCCGTTGTGCTTGCCGCGGGTCTCCTTGTAGCGCCAGTGCGCCGCGATGCCGTACTCCGCGTTGCGGTGCATCTCGTGGGTGCGGATCTGGATCTCGAGGGGTTTGCCGTCGGGTCCGATCACGGTGGTGTGCAACGACCGGTACACGCCGAATCGGGGCTGGGCGATGTAGTCCTTGAACCTCCCCGGCATCGGCTTCCACGTCGAGTGGACCACCCCGATCGCGGCGTAGCAGTCGCGCACGTCCTCGCACAGGACACGGATGCCCACGAGGTCGTGGATCTCGTCGAACTCCCGGCCCCGGACGATCATCTTCTGATAGATCGACCAGTAGTGCTTCGGACGACCCTCGACCCGCGCCTGGATGTGGGCCTTCTCGAGGTCCGTCCGCACCCGGTTGGTCACGGTGCCCAGGTAGACGTCGCGGCTGGGGGCCCGGTCGGCCACGAGCCGCACGATCTCCTGGTACTTCTTCGGCTCGAGGATCGCGAAGGCGAGGTCCTCGAGCTCCCACTTGATGGTCGCCATACCCAGCCGGTGTGCGAGCGGGGCGATCACCTCGAGGGTCTCCCGCGCCTTTTTGACCTGCTTCTCGGGCGGCAGGAACCGCATCGTCCGCATGTTGTGCAGGCGGTCGGCCACCTTGATCACCAGGACGCGGGGATCGTGTGCCATGGCGATGATCATCTTGCGGATGGTCTCCGCTTCGGCGGCCTCACCGAACTCGACCTTGTCCAGCTTGGTGACACCGTCCACGAGGTGGGCGACCTCGCCGCCGAAATCGGCCTCCAGCCGGGCGAGCGAGTAGTCGGTGTCCTCCACGGTGTCGTGCAGCAGCGCCGCGACGAGGGTGGTGGTGTCCATGCCCATCTCGGCGCAGATGGTCGCCACGGCGAGCGGGTGGGTGATGTAGGGGTCGCCGGACTTGCGGTAGACGCCCTCGTGTTGCTTCTCGGCGAGGGTGTACGCGCGGGCCAGCAGACCCACGTCGGCCTTGGGGTGGTGGATGCGGTGGACGCGTACCAGCGGCTCGAGAACCGCCGGCGTGGAGGTCACGGTCAGCCCGGAGGTGAGGCGGCGAGCCCACCGCGCGCGCACCCGTCGGCCGGCGGACGGTCGATTGCCCGGGATCACCGGGAGCGGCTGGGTCGAGGGCTGGGGTGACGAGAGTTGGGGTGACGAGAGTTGGGGTGACGAGGGTTGGGGTGACGAGGGTTGCTGCTGATCCATCTGTCCGGGTCGCGCGCCCCCGTCCGGCTGCCCGGCGGGGTCCTGCCGTTGCGTCATCTCCGGCTCCTCCCTCCAGTTCCGGGCCGTCAGGAACGGCCGGCGGTCACGCGACCGTGAGGCAGGTCAGCGGTGTGGCGGCCAGTCTATCCCGCCCCCCGAGGCCGGGGACCTCGAGCACCACGGACAGCCCCACGACGATCGCTCCGCAGTCCTCGAGTAGACCGACCGCTGCGGTGAGCGTCCCCCCTGTGGCGAGGACGTCGTCGACGACGAGGACGCGCTTCCCGCTGAGGTCGAGCCCGTCCGCGGGGAGTTCCAACGTGGCGGCGCCGTACTCGAGCTCGTAGGAACGCGAGTGCACCGGGGGCGGGAGCTTGCCGGCTTTGCGGATCGCGAGGATGCCGGTGTGCAGGCGTACGGCCGCTGCGCCGGCCAGCAGGAACCCGCGGGCGTCGAGTCCGGCGACGTAGTCCACGCTGCCGATCTCGTGTCCGGCGATGAGCCCGGCCACGACGGCGTCGAAGCCGTCGGCGTCAGCGAGGACCGGGGTGAGGTCACAGAACTGGACCCCCGCGGACGGGAAGTCCTCGACGCGACGCATCAGCCGCTCCACGGCAGAGCTGATCGCCGGTGAGACGGGGGTGAGGGCAGGTTCGGTCATGCGGCGGCCTCGGCCTTCTCGCGTCGGGCCAGGACCTTGGCGGTCTGGCGGCGGATCTCTGGATCGCGGTTCTTGAGGGACACCAGCAGGGGTGTCGCGAGGAAGACGGAGGAGAAGGTGCCGGTGATGATGCCGACCATCTGCACGAGCGCCAGGTCCATCAGGGTGCCCACACCGAGAATCCACACGGCGATCACGACCAGCGCCAGCAAGGGCAGCACGCCGATGATCGTGGTGTGGATCGAGCGCATGAGGGTCTGGTTGACACCCAGGTTCGCCTCTTCGGCGTAGGTGCGGCTCGCGGTGTGTCTGATGCCCCGGGTGTTCTCCTCGACCTTGTCGAACACGATCACCGTGTCGTACAGGGAGAAACCGAGAATGGTCAGGAGTCCGATCACGGTGGCGGGGGTGACCTCGAAGCCGACGAGCGAGTAGACGCCGGCGGTGGTCAGCACGTCGAACAGCAGGGCGACGATCGCTGCGGTGGCCATCCGCCATTCGAAGCGGAAGGCGATGTAGCCGAAGACGATGACGAGGAAGACGCCGAGGGCGATCAGTGCGTTCTCGGTGACCTGACCTCCCCAGCTCTCCGAGCGCGCGGAGTCGCCGATAGCCTCCACCGAGGCGTCTCCGTCGGCCGTGACCGGCTGGAACTCCTCGTAGAGCGCGTTTTTGGCCGCGCGGATCTCATCACTGGTGAGGAACCGCGTCTCCACCTCGACGATGCGGGCGTCCCCGGCTCCGACGATCTGGACCGTCTGGGGTTCCTCGCCCACGGACTCCTCGACCACCGCGGCCACGCGGCTCTTGTCGTGGTCGGCGGCGGGCATGGTGAGCTTGGTGCCGCCGGTGAAGTCGATGCCGAAGCTGAAGCCACGGAAGATGATGCTCGCCAGGCAGATGGCGACGATCACGGTGGTGAGAAGGTAGAACTTGCGCCGGTTGGGGACGATGCCGAACGCCCCGGTGCCGGTGTAGAGCCGGGTGAATAGGCTGTCGGTCCGGCCGGCGGGCGTCGCGGCGCTCTCGGCCGTCGTGGTGGGAGTGCTCATCGGCCCTCCTCCTCATCGGTGGCGGGATGCTCTGTGCGCGGCTCGGTGATGGTGTCGCCGCCCGGGCCGCGGATGGTCGCGGTGACGCCGCGGTCCGGTTCCCGTGCGGCATCACTCTCGGTCTTCCGCTCGATGCGACGCTGCTCGGCGGCGGCGGCCTGCAGGTTCTCCATCCGTCCCATCCCGTTCGCCCCGGTCTTGGCGAAGGTGGGCTTGGTGGAGGCCAGGTAGACGAGCGGCCAGGTCACGGTGAACGCGACGAACACGTCCATGATCGTGGTGAGGCCGAGGGTGAACGCGAAGCCTCGCACCTCGCCGCTGGCCAGGAGGTAGAGCACGACGGCTCCGATGAGGCTGACCATGTTGCCGGTGACGATGGTGCGGCTGGCGCTCTTCCAGGCCCGCGGCACCGCGGATCTGAACCGGTGGCCGTCTCGCAGTTCGTCCTTGATGCGCTCGAAGAACACGACGTAGGAGTCGGCGGTCATGCCGATACCGATGACGAGGCCCGCGATGCCCGCCAGGTCGAGGCTGTAGTCGACGGTGTATCCGAGGAACACCAACAGGATGTAGGTGAGCAGGAACGACAGGGCCAACGAGAGGAACGCCAACACACCGAGCAGGCGGTAGAAGAAGGCGGAGTACGCGAGTACCAGCAGGAAGCCGATCGCGCCCGCGAGCAGGCCCGCCTCGAGCGACGCCAGACCGAGGGACGCCGGAACGTTGTCGACGTTGGGGTCCTCGAACGAGATGGGCAGCGCACCGTAACGCAGGTTCGCGGCGAGGGAGGCCGCCTCGTCCATGCTGAAGTCGCCGGTGATGGAGGTCGCCGAGCCGACGGGCGTGACGCCCTGGACGACGGGCGCGCTGATCACCTCGCCGTCGAGGAGGATGGCGATCTGGCGCTGGAGGTTCTCCTGGGTCAGCCGCGACCAGGTGGCGCTGCCCTGCTCGCCGGGGCCGGCGTTGAACCGGAAGGACACCTCGTTCTTGGCGGCCTGCTGGTTGAATCCCGAACTGACGGAGTCCTTGACGATCTGCTGCCCGTCGAGCCGCTGGCCGTCCTCTGGTTCCCCGATCAGCAGCGGGACCGGGCCGAGGACGTACTTGGCGCCCTCCCCGCAGGCGATGAGAGCCTGGGACGGGTCGTCGAAGCCGGCCAGGACATCGCGTTCCGGACAGCGGAACGTCGCGAGGTTCTGGGTGAGCTCCTGGGGGTCACCCTGCCGGACCTCGCGGGCCTCCTCGACCTCCCTGGCGACTGCGTCGCGGTCCCCCTTGGCGGCGGGCACGGGTTCGACGTCGCCCTCGGCGACGGGCTGGACCTGCAGCACGGGACGGATCGTCAACTGCGAGGTGGTGCCGAGGTCACGGGCCTGGCTGGAGTCCTCACCGGGGACGGTCAGGACGATGTTGCTGCCCTCGATGACGACCGAGGTCCCGGCGACGCCGAGTCCGTCGACCCGGTCCCGGATGATGTCCTGGGCCAGACGCAGGTCCGCCTCGTCGGGCTCCCCCTTGGGGATCAGCGTGACGCGGGTACCGCCCTGGAGGTCGATGCCCAGCTTCGGCGTCAGGCCTCGCTCGGCGACGGCGAAGGCGCCGAGGAAGAAGATGAACAGCACCAGGAAGAATGCGGACAGCAGCGCCCACGGTCTGGGGCGGGCGTCGGCGCCTCGAGGACGAGCTGGTGACACAGGTGATCTCTCTCGGTCTTCGTCTGGGGCCTCCGGCTGGACGGCCCCATTACACTACTCGCCGGTCGTGGCCTACCGGGAATCCGTGGCACCCGTCCCGGTGTCGGCCCCGGGGGTCGTACCGGCGTCGATCTTCTCGCGGATCACCCGTCGGTCCCACTGGGTGTGGACACCCTCCGCGATCTCCAGTTCCACGGTCTCGTCGCCCACGGAGACGATGGTCGCGCGGAGGCCCGAGGTGGTGAGCACGCGATCACCCGCCGTCAGTGAGGCCTGCATCTCCCGCATGTCCTTCATCGCCCTGCGTTGTTTCGTGCTCTGCAGGACCATCAGCACGATCAGCACGACGATCATCAACGGCAGCAGCAGTTCCAGTCCCATTCGGGTCCTCCTGACATGGACCCGCCGGTTCCGGGTCGCTGGCGGGTCCGGGCTACGGACGGTCTCGTCCGAGGATGCCAGCCCGGGGCTCAGCCGCGCGCGCCGGGGCCCCGGTCGACCTCGACCGGCAGCATCGGCTGGCCGGCCGCGTTGTCGGAGCGGGTGAGCCCCAGGTGATCCCACGCAGCGGCGGTGGCGATCCGCCCGCGCGGGGTGCGTGCGAGCAGACCGGCGCGGACGAGGAAGGGCTCGCAGACCTCCTCGAGGGTGGTGGACTCCTCCCCCACGGCCACCGCCAGGGTGCTCAGTCCGACGGGCCCGCCCTCGTGTTGGACGAGGAGCGCCCTCAGGACCGCGCGGTCGAGACGATCGAGCCCCAGCTCGTCCACTTCGTACACCTCGAGGGCGGCCCTGGCGACGGGCACGGTGATGCGACCGTCGGCCCGGACCTCGGCGAAGTCACGGACCCGCCGCAGGAGTCGGTTGGCGATACGGGGTGTGCCCCGCGACCGGCCGGCGATCTCCAGCGCGGCATCGGGCTCCACGGGGATGGCGAGGATGTCCGCGGCGCGGGTGACGATCCTGGCGAGGTCGGTGTCCGTGTAGAAGTCCATGTGCGCGGTGAACCCGAACCTGTCGCGCAGCGGACCGGTCAGCGCACCGGACCGCGTGGTGGCACCGACCAGGGTGAACGGGGCGATCTCCAGCGGGATCGAGGTGGCACCCGGCCCCTTGCCCACCATGATGTCGATCCGGAAGTCCTCCATCGCGAGATAGAGCATCTCCTCGGCCGGGCGCGCGATGCGGTGGATCTCGTCGATGAACAGCACGTCGCCCTCGATGAGGTTGGACAACATAGCGGCCAGGTCGCCGGGTCGTTCGAGGGCGGGACCGGAGGTGATCCGCAGCGATCCACCGAGTTCCGCCGCGACGATCATCGCGAGGCTCGTCTTGCCCAGCCCGGGCGGCCCGGAGAAGAGCAGATGGTCGGGTACGACCCCACGGCGGGTGGCGGCGGTGAGGACCAGGTCCAGTTGCTCCCGGACCGTCTCCTGGCCGATGAACTCGCCCAGGCTGCGAGGTCGGAGGGCACCCTCGACGTCGGTGTCGAACGGGGTCGCGGTCGCGGACAGCTCGCCCTCGTGGCCCGCCCCGTCGTCGGCGCCGGGGGAACGCCCGTCGCCGGGCGCGTCGAACGGTCCCGCCATCAGCGCTTACCGAGTGACTTGAGGGCCAGTCGCAGGGCCTGCGCCGGGTCGAGGTCCGGCTCGGCCGCGAGCACCGCGGTGGCGGTCTTCTCGGCCTCCGCGGAGGAGAAGCCCAGGCCCTCGAGTGCCTCTGCGACCTCGGTCGCGGCCGACCCGCCGGTCGTGTCGACCTGGATCCCCACGGAGCCACCGTCAGACACGGGACCGACCTTGTCCTTGAGTTCCAGCACCATGCGTTCGGCCGTGCGCTTGCCCACGCCGGGGACGCGGGTCAACGCCCTGACGTCCCCGGTTCCGAGGGCCCGGACGAGGGCCTCCGGCTCGAGGGTCGCGACGATCGCCAGTGCCAGTCGTGGTCCGACGCCGGAGACGGTCTGCACGGTGAGGAACAACTGACGTGCGTCCACCGAGTCGAATCCGTACAGGGTGAGCGAGTCCTCGCGCACCACCAGCTCCGTGTGGAGCATCCCCTCCGCCCCGCGTCGGAGACCGGCGAGCGCCGCGGGGGTCGCGTGAACGAGCACCCCGACCCCCCCGGTCTCCACAACGCAGCGGTCCAGGCCGATCTCGGCCACGGTCCCCCGGATCGAGGCGATCACCAGCGCACTCCCTTCGTCCGCGCCATGCCCCGGGCCGCGGCCCGGGCGCGCTCCTGATCGGCGGCCGCGCTGCGACCACCGTGTGCGTTCGACGTGGCGGCGTCCCGTGCCGCCGCCACCTTCGACTCGAACCCGGCCCGGGACCGCGCGACGTGGCCGTCCAGCGCGGCGACCCGGCCCTGCATGGGCGCCCGCCAGCTGTGGCACACGGCGAGCGCGAGGGCGTCGGCCGCGTCCGCCGGGCTGGGGGGCTTCTGCAGGCCGAGGATCCGGGTGATCATCAGGGTCATCTGCTTCTTGTCCGCGCGCCCGCTGCCGGTGATGGCCGCCTTGACCTCGGAGGGCGTGTGGAAGGCCACCGGGATGTCGCGATAGGCGGCGGCCAGCGCCACGACCCCGGCGGCCTGGGCGGTGCCCATGGCGGTGGAGACCTGGTTCTGGGCGAACACCCGCTCGATGGCGACCACGTCCGGTCGATGGATCTCCATCCACTCGTCCGCCACGGCGTGCACCGTCCGTAGACGCCTCTCGAGGGGTTCCTGGGCGGTTGTCCGCACGACATCGACGTCCAATGCCGTGACGGCGCGACCCGGTTCGGTCTCGATCAGCGCGAGCCCGCACCGGGTCAGCCCCGGGTCCACACCCATCACGCGCATAGCGACCTTTCGCCGACCAGTGGTAGAACCTACGTTCGAGACCCTACCAGTGGTCCGGGCGTCAGGCGTTCAGGGCCGCCAGCACGTCGTCCGGCACGTCGAGGTTGGAGTAGACGTTCTGGACGTCATCGGAGTCCTCGAGCGCGTCGATCAGCCTGAAGACCTTCCCGGCGCCGTCGGCGTCGACGGTCACCTCGACCGACGCGCGGAAACCGGACTCGGCCGACTCGTAGTCGATGCCGGCCTCCTGGAGCGCGGTGCGCACCTGGACGAGATCGGTGGGTTCGCAGACCACCTCGAACTGCTCACCGAGGTCGTTGACCTCCTCGGCGCCGGCCTCGAGTACGGCCATGAGGACGTCGTCCTCCTCGAGCTCGCCCTTGTCCAGCACGATCTCGCCCTTGCGGGTGAACAGGTAGGCCACCGAACCGGGGTCGGCGAGGTTGCCGCCGTTGCGGGTCATCGCCGTGCGCACCTCGCCTGCGGCGCGGTTGCGGTTGTCGGTCAGACACTCGATGAGCAGGGCCACGCCGTTCGGGCCGTACCCCTCGTACATGATGGTCTCCCACTCGGCGCCGCCCGCCTCCTCACCGGCGCCACGTCTACGCGCCCGCTCGACGTTGTCGCCCGGGACCGAGTTCTTCTTGGCCTTCTGGATGGCGTCGTAGAGCGTCGGGTTGCCGGCTGGGTCACCGCCGCCCGTACGGGCCGCCACCTCGATGTTCTTGACGAGCTTGGCGAAGAGCTTGCCGCGCTTGGCGTCGATCGCGGCCTTCTTGTGCTTGGTGGTGGCCCACTTGGAATGGCCTGCCATGTGATGTTCCGCCCTCCGGGGGTTCTCAGACCGGCCCGCCGTATGGTGGGTCCGGTGCGACGTGTCGCTGACTGATCAGTCTACGAGGTCGCCTGCCGCACCATGTCGAGGAAGTACCCGTGGACGCGTACATCGTCGGTCACCTCGGGGTGGAAGGAGGTCGCCAGGGCGTTGCCCTGGCGCACCGCGACCACGTGATCGTCGCCGTCCGAGGCGCGGACCCGGGCGAGCACCTCCACGTCCGGGCCCACCGACTCGACCCAGGGGGCGCGGATGAACACGGTCCTGACCGGGTCGGTGCCGAGGGCGTCGACGACGAGGTCGGCCTCGAACGAGTCGACCTGCCGTCCGAAGGCGTTCCGACGGACGGTCATGTCGATCGCGGAGAACCAGGTGGCGTCCGCCCGGGTGTCCAGGACGACCGACGCCAGCAGGATCATGCCCGCGCAGGAACCGTAGACCGGCATGCCGCCGGAGATCCTCTCGGCCACCGGTTCGTACATGTCGTAGACGTCCAGAAGCCGACTCATCGCGGTGGATTCCCCGCCGGGCAGGATGAGTCCGTCCACGCCGTCGAGTTCGGAGCGCCGGCGGACGGCCACGGCCCGCGCGCCGACGGACTCGAGGTGGCGGACGTGTTCGGCGACATCGCCCTGGAGGGCGAGGACACCGACGGTCGGGGCGTCCGCGCTCACTTCTTCGACGGGTCGTCGGTGGTGCTCACCGGGAACGGCTGCGCACCCGGGCGCAGGCGCCGGGACAGTCCCTCCTGGGTGACGGCGGCGACGAGCCTGCCGGAGCGGTCGAAGATCCGCCCCTGGGTGAGGGCGCGCCCCCCGAACGCCGACGGCGAGGTCTGGTCGTACAGCAACCAGTCATCGGCCCGGAAGGGGCGCATGAACCACATGGCGTGGTCGAGAGAGGCGTCCTGGGTGGGCTCGTCGGGGTGCGGGACCTTGGCCGAGCCCAACAACGTCATGTCCGACATGTACGCGAGTGTGCACACGTGGAAATTGGGGTCGTCCGGCAGCGCGTCGACGCTCCGGAACCACACCCGCTGCTGCGAGGCCAGCACCGAACTCGTCTCCAGGCGGTCCCGGGGGACGATCCGGATGTCCCACTGGGCCCATTCCTCCACGAAGACGCGGTGGGCCTCGTCGAGGTCCTCGATTCTCGGGACGTCGATCTCCTCGGGCCCCACGACCCGGGGCATCGAGTCCTGGTGCTCGATGCCCTCCTGGTCGACCAGGTGGAAGGAGGCCGACATGGAGAAGATCGGCTCCCCCTCCTGGATGGCCGTGACACGGCGGGTGGCGAAGCTGCGACCGTCCCGGAGGCGGTCGACCTGGAAGACGGTCGGCACGTCGGGGATGCCCGGCCGGATGAAGTACCCGTGCAGGGAGTGGACGTGCTTGTCGGAGTCCACGGTCCGGACCGCGGCGACGAGGGTCTGACCGGCGACCTGGCCGCCGAAGGTCCGCTGCAGGTGCGTGCGGATGGCCGGTCCCCGGTAGAGGTCGCGGTCTATCCGCTCGATCTCGAGGATGTCCTCGATCTTCGCCACCGGCGGGTCACCAGCCCCGCTCGGCGAGCCGGTGGGGCTCGGGGATGTCGTCGACGTTGATGCCGACCATGGCCTCGCCGAGGCCGCGGGAGATGGTCGCGAGCATCTCCGGATCGTCGTGGAAGGTCGTCGCCTTGACGATCGCCTTGGCCCGCTCGGAGGGGTTGCCGGACTTGAAGATGCCGGAACCGACGAACACACCCTCGGCACCGAGCTGCATCATCATCGCGGCGTCGGCCGGGGTGGCGATGCCGCCCGCGGTGAACAGGACCACGGGGAGCTTGCCGGTCTCGGCGACCTCCTTGACCAGCTCGTACGGCGCCTGCAGCTCCTTGGCGGCCACGTACAGCTCGTCGGACGGCAGGCTCTGGAGCTTGCGGATCTGCTGGCGGATCTGGCGCATGTGGGTGGTGGCGTTGGAGACGTCGCCGGTGCCGGCCTCACCCTTGGAACGGATCATGGCCGCGCCCTCGGTGATCCGGCGCAGGGCCTCGCCGAGGTTGGTGGCGCCACAGACGAACGGCACGGTGAAGCCGAACTTGTCGATGTGGTTGGCGTAGTCGGCCGGGGTGAGGACCTCGGACTCGTCGACGTAGTCCACGCCGAGGGCCTGGAGGATCTGCGCCTCGACGAAGTGCCCGATGCGGGCCTTGGCCATCACGGGGATGGAGACGGCCTCGATGATGCCGTCGATGAGGTCGGGGTCGCTCATGCGGGCGACGCCGCCCTGCGCCCGGATGTCGGCGGGGACGCGCTCGAGGGCCATCACGGCCACGGCGCCGGCGTCCTCGGCGATCTTCGCCTGCTCGGCGGTGACGACGTCCATGATGACGCCGCCCTTGAGCATCTCGGCCATACCTCGCTTGACGCGTGCGGTTCCGGTGGTGTTCTCGCTGGACTGCGGGTCGCTCACGAAATAGGCCTTTCCTGGCTCAGACGACGTGTGACAGGGGTCCAGTGTAGGTCTCCCTCACCCCGGCGCCCCAACCGCCGCCCCACCGGGGTTGGTCAGGCCTGCGGTGGCGGTGCGTCGACGAGTTCGACGTACCCGGGCATCGGGGCCCGGCCGGCCAGTCTCAGGAGGCGGACCGGGGCCTGTTCCCGCAGACTGCGGGTGTCGCGGACGGCGTCGTTGTAGAAGCGACGGGCCATGGACACGCGATCCGAGGCGTCCTCCAGTTCGGCGGCGAGATCGCCGGGCAGCGCGTCCGTGTCGACCCCGGACAGGACCACGCCGAGGGTGTTCTCCGCGACCTCGGCGTCGGGCTCGCCAGCGTCGTCCGGCGCGCTGCCGTCGTCGCGACGGCGTCGGTGGTCGGGGTGCGGCGCGGGGTCCGGCCCGGCGATCGCCCCCGGGGGGTGGGCGCGGGCGTGCGCGAGCGCCCGCACCAGGCGGTCCGCGCCCGCCGGGTCCCGCGCTGAGAGGTCGCTGGCGACGGCGGCGGCGACCGTGTGGCGTCGTTCCAGGGCCCCGGTCAGGGCGGCGCGGGCCAGGTCGGTGCGGATGTGGAGTCGGTCCAGGCGGTGGGCGGTGAGGTACGCGGTCAGCAACGCCGCGAGCGCGGCGACGAGGACGACGACGACGAGGACGATCAGTTCAACGGACACGGAGCGTCTCCCCCGGGCCGCGGATGGTCTCGTACACGCGCACCACCCGGTCGGCGACGACGGGCCAGTCGTACTCCCGGACCGCCTGGAGACCGCGGGTGCGGAGGTCGGCGCGGCGACCGGGGTCGGTCAGGACCCTCGTGAGGGCTGCGGCGAGGGCACCGGCGTCGCCGACCGTGGCGAGTTCCCCGCACTCGCCGTCCCGGAGGACACGGCGGAACGCGTCGAGGTCGGCGGCCACGACGGCGGTCCCGGCGGCCATGGCCTCCACGAGGACGATGCCGAAGCTCTCCCCGCCGGTGTTGGGTGCGCAGTAGACGTCCGCCGCGGCCAGCACCGCGGCCTTGCGGGTGTCGTCGACCCGGCCGAGGAACTCCACGTCCAACCCGGCCGGGAGGGCGGCGCGCAGTGTCCGCTCGTCGCCGTCGCCCATGACCCGCAGCCGCAGGTCCGGAACGTCCCGGAGGACGGCGGGGAGCGCTGCGGCGAGCACGCCCATCCCCTTGCGGGGTTCGTCGTAGCGGCCGAGGAACGCTACGGTCGGTGCGTCGGTCGGTTCGGCGGAGGTGTCGACGTCGGTGAACGCGGACACGTCGACGCCGTTGGGGATCTCGACGGCGTCGGAGCCCAGGGCCTCCATCTGCCAGCGGCGGGCCAGGGTCGACACCGCGATCCGTCCCCGGATCTTCTCCAGCAGCGGGGCCAGGACCCCGTCGGCGGCGCCGAGGATCATCGACCCCGTGGTGGAGGTGTGGAACGTGGCCGTGATGGGCCCGGAGGACATCGCCAGGGCGAACATGCCGACGCCCGGGGCGTTGGGCTCGTGGATGTGCAGGACGTCCAGCGGTTGCTCGCGGAGCCAGTGCCGGGTGGCCCGCCAGGTGGCGGGGCCGAAGCTGAGCCGGGCCACGGACCCGTTGTAGGGGATCGGGACGCCCGGCCCCGTCAGGGTCATCCCGGAGACCGGCGCGCTGCCGGGACTGCCCGGGGCCAGGACCCGGACAGTGTGCCCGCGGCGTCGCAACTCCTCGGTCAGGTCCACGACGTGGGCCTGCACCCCGCCCGGGGCGTCGAACGAGTAGGGGCAGATCATGCCGATGCGCACGGCGGGGTCAGCCCTCGATCCGCGCACGCCGCTCGGCCGGCAGGTCGTCCAGCCACAATGGCTGGAGCATGTGCCAGTCCGCGGGGTGCCGGGCGATCCCCTCGGCGAACAGGTCGGCCATCGCCTGGACCGCCGGGTCGATACCACCTGAGACGTCGATGGGCGGGGTGATGCGGACCCGCATCGTCTCCTCGTCGGCGTACCAGAACTGGGCGACCAGCAGCGGCGCGCCGGTCTCCACCGCGAGCCGGGCCGCACCCGCGGGCATGCGCGTCTGCTCGCCGAAGAACGTCACGGGCACCCCGGTCCGGCGCAGGTCCCGCTCCCCCGGTAGGCAGACGATCCCGCCCCCTGAGAGGTACTCGCGCAGCGCGTCCAGCGGCGGGGTGGGTCCGCCCGTGTGCGGGTAGATGGTGAAGCCCAGGCCCTCGCGGAAGTCCAGGAAGCGCTGGTACAGCGATTCCGGCTCGAGTCTCTCGGCGACGGTGGCGAACCCGCCGTAGCGTCGCGCCAGCCAGGTGCCGCCCAGGTCCCAGTTGGCCGAGTGCGGCAGCGCGACGACCACCCCGCGCCCCTGCTCGAGCGCCGCGTCGAGGTTCTCGACCCCGGCGATCGTCCGGTCCATCTCGCGGGCCACGGCCTCGCGGTCCATCGAGGGGAGACGGAAGGCCTCGCGCCAGTAGCGGGCATAGGAGCGGAAGGAATCCCTGATGAGGTCGTCGGGGACCTCGGCCGGGGCGACCCCGAGGACGCGAGCCAGGTTCCGGCGCAGCTGCGAGTCCGGACCCTGTCGGCGGGCCGCGAGATCGGCGCCCGTTCGGAAGAGGGCGCGCGCGGCCGGCTCCGGAAGGGCGCGCACCACGGCCCATCCGGCGGCGTACCCGAGATCGGTCAGGCGATCGCCGAGTGCGCTCATCGGTCTCCCACCGCAGGGGCATCGCTACGCGCCACGCGTTCGAGGTAGTCGGTGCGGCCGCCCCACACCCGCTGGATCACCGTGACGAAACTGCCCACCGCGACGGCGGTCAGCCCGACCTCGAGCGCCCACGGCACCCCCAGCCCCTCGAGGCCGGCGCCGAGCAGGATGAGGACCAGGCGATCGGCGCGCTCCATCAGCCCGCCCGGTGTGCGCAGCCCGCCCGCGTCGGCGCGGGCCTTGGAGTAGGACACCACCTGGGACAGGATCAGGCAGGCCAGGAGCATGACCAGCGCGTACCGGTTGTCGGGCTCGGTGTGGACCAGCCACCACACCAGCGACGCCAGGATCACGCCGTCCGCGACCCGATCGGAGACAGCGTCGACCAGGGCCCCGTACGGTGACCCGCCCCCGCTCGCGCGGGCGACCGCACCGTCCACCAGATCGAACAGGGTGCACAGTGCGATGACGATCGCGCCGGCCACCAGGTGACCGGGTCCGAACAGGGTGATCGCCGCGGCACAGGTCAGCAGGAGGCCGGCGAGGGTGATCCCGTTGGCGGTGGCGCCGCTGCGGACGAGGAACGCCGCCAGGGGGTGGGCCACCCTGGCGACCCCCGACCTTCCGTACTCGCTGAGCATTCGACTCCCTGCCTACTTCGAGGTGCGGTCTGGTCCGGACACGCCATCCGATGACACCGTGGTGGACCACGCCTCCGAGAGCAGCTGCCGCGTCTGTCGGAGGAGCTGCGGCAGCACCTTGGTCCCGCCGGTCACGGTAATGAAGTTCGCGTCACCGATCCAGCGTGGCACGACGTGTTGGTGCAGATGCTCGGACAGGGACCCGCCGGCCGCGCCACCCAGATTGAGCCCCACGTTGAACGAGTCCGGGTTCGAGACCGCCTTGATGACCCGGATCAGGTGCTGCGTGTACGACATGAGTTCGCGGGACTCGTCGTCGTCGAGGTCCTCCAGGTCCGCCACCTTGCGGTACGGCACCACCATCGAGTGACCCGGGTTGTAGGGGAACAGGTTGAGCACGACGTAGACGTGCTCGCCCCGGGCGACCACCAGCCCGTCCTCGTCGCTCATCCTCGGGATGTCGAGGAACGGCTCCCCCGTCATCCCCTCGGCCGGCTCGGGACGCGACTCGGCGATGTACGACATCCGGTAGGGCGCCCACAACAACTGGAGGTGGTCCTCCCCCACCCCGAACTGGCGGTAGACGCCCGTGGAGGACGGATCTCCGGCCGTCACACGCGCTCCGCGGTCGGCACATCGTTGCGTCGGGAGTTGACCCAGTACGAGATCTTGTCCATCGCGGCGTTCCGCGAGACCCCGTTGAGCTGCGTCCCGTCCGGGAACCGGAAGCTCACCGCGCCCGCCTCGACGTCGCGGTCACCGGCCAGGAGCATGAACGGGACCTTGCCGGTGGTGTGGTTGCGGATCTTCTTCTGCATCCGCTCGTCGGAGACGTCGAGCTCGGCGCGGATACCGCGCCCCCGGAGCTCGTCGATCACGTCCTCGAGATGCTTCTCGTGCGCCTCCGCCACGGGGATGCCCACCACCTGCACGGGCGCCAGCCACGCCGGGAACAGACCGGCGTAGTGCTCGAGCAGGACGGCGAAGAACCGCTCGATCGAGCCGAAGAGCGCGCGGTGGATCATCACCGGCCGCTTCTTGGTGCCGTCCGCGGCGTTGTAGGTCAGGTCGAACAGCTCGGGCAGGTTGAAATCCAGCTGGACAGTCGACATCTGCCACGTCCGCCCGATCGCGTCACGCGCCTGGACCGAGATCTTGGGGCCGTAGAAGGCGGCCCCGCCCGGGTCCGGGACCAGCTCGAGGCCGGAGTTCGTGGCCACCCGACGCAGCGTGTCGGTCGCGCGTTCCCAGATCTCGTCGCCGCCGACGTACTTCTCCGGGTCCTTGGTCGACAGCTCGAGGTAGAAGTCCTCGAGGCCGTAGTCGCGCAGGAGCGAGATGATGAAGGACAGCACGGAGGCGATCTCGCCCTCCATCTGCTCCTCGGTGCAGTAGATGTGCGCGTCGTCCTGGGTGAAGCCGCGGGCGCGGGTGAGACCGTGGATCACCCCGGACTTCTCGTACCGGTACACGGTGCCGAACTCGAACATTCGCAGCGGGAGCTCGCGGTACGAGCGGCCGCGGGAGTCGAAGACCAGGTTGTGCATGGGGCAGTTCATCGGCTTGACGTAGTAGTCCTGCCCCGGCTTGGTCTCCCTGCCGTCCGCGTCGTACTCCGCGTCCAGGACCATGGGGGGGAACATCCCCTCCGAGTACCAGCTCAGGTGCTGGGACTTGCGGAACAGGTCGCCCTTGGTCACGTGCGGGGTGTTGACGAGCGAGTACCCGGCGGACAGGTGGCGCCTGAGGGAGTGCTGCTCCATCTCGTTGCGGATGATCCCGCCGCGGGGGTGGAACACCGGGAACCCGGACCCGATCTCGTCGGGGAAGCTGAACAGGTCCAGCTCGGTCCCGAGCCGACGGTGATCCCGCTTCTCCGCCTCGGCCAGACGGTCGAGGTAGGCGTCCATGGCCTCGGTGCTCTCCCAGGCCGTGCCGTAGATCCGCTGGAGACCGGCGTTGTTCTGATCGCCCCGCCAGTAGGCGGCGGACGAGCGCGTGAGTGTGAACGCGGGGATGAACTTGGTGGTGGGCGTGTGCGGGCCGCGGCACAGATCCGACCAGATGACCTCGCCCGTGCGGGGGTTGAGGTTGTCGTAGGCGGTCAGCGCACCCGCGCCGACCTCCATGATCTCGGAGTCCTCGAGCGCCACCGCGCCGTCGGCGTCACCGGCGTCCGCCCGGCCCTTGTCCTCGACCAGCTCGAGCTTGTACGGCTCGCCCGCCAGCTCGGTGCGCGCCTCGTCGAGCGAGGCGTACTCCCGCCGCGAGAAGCGCTGGCCGGCCTTGATGATCTTCTTCATCCGCTTCTCGAGGTCCTTGAGGTCCTCGGGCGTGAAGGGCTCGGCCACGTCGAAGTCGTAGTAGAAGCCGTTCTCGATCGGCGGGCCGATCCCG
Organism: Dietzia sp. IBK-p2-15D; assembly: GCF_057773105.1. Classification (NCBI taxonomy): domain Bacteria; kingdom Bacillati; phylum Actinomycetota; class Actinomycetes; order Mycobacteriales; family Dietziaceae; genus Dietzia; species Dietzia sp. IBK-p2-15D. The sequence continues at coordinate 168,483 of NZ_JBYMTK010000003.1, read as the reverse complement.
AGCTTGGCCTCGGGGAACTTGTCCTGCACCGCCTGGGCGAGCACGTGTGCGCACGAATGCCGGATCACCGACCGCCCGCCCTCCGAATCGGCGCGGACCAGTTCGACCTCGGTGTCCTCGGCGGGCGCCCAGGACAGGTCCCGGAGGGCCCCCTCCGGATCCCGCACCACGACGATCGTCTCCGGGCCGCTGCGCGACTGCAGCTCCCGCTCGGCGAGGATCTTGCCCGCGGGCTCACCGGCCGGGACGACGGTCGTCACAGGGGCCGCACCCGTCGCGTCGACATCGGTTTCCGGAATGCGGTTCTCGGACACGGGGGGAGATCTCCTCGGGCAGTGGACGTCGGGTGCCGGTGGGCCACCCGGGCTGACACCGGTCCACGACAGGGACCGGGCCGGTCCATGCTACCCGGGGCCCTGACGGAATCCCGGACCGCGGCGCGACGTTGCACCCGGCATGCGCATCGACATCTGGTCCGACGTCGTCTGTCCGTTCTGCTGGATCGGCAAGCGGCACCTCGAGGCGGCACTGGAGACGTTCCGTGAACGACACCCCGAGACCACGGTCGAGGTGGTGTGGCGGGCCTACGAACTCGACCCCTCCGCTCCCCGCGTCGTCGGCGACGAGCCGACCGAGACGAGTGCACAGATGCTCTCGCGCAAGTACGGGATGTCGCTCACCGAGGCGGAGGCCGGCCAGGAGCAGATGGCCGCCCGGTTCACCGAACTCGGTCTGGACTTCGACTGGCGGTCCGCGCGCATCTGTTCGACCTTCGACGCCCACCGCCTGGCCGCCCTGGCCGCCGAGCACGGACGGGCGGACGCGGTGGACGAGGCCCTGCGACGCGCCCACTTCACCGAGGGACGGGCGATCTCGGACCCGGCGGTGCTACATGAGATCGGGGGCGGGGCCGGGTTACCCGCAGAGGAGGTCGACCGGGTGCTCCGGGGGGACGCGTACGCCGACCGGGTGCACCGCGACGTCGAGACGGCCCGCGGTCTCGGGGTCCGGGGGGTGCCGTTCTTCGTGTTCGACGACCGACTCGCCGTCAGCGGGGCCCAACCGGTCGAGGTGTTCGAGCGGGCCCTGGAGCAGGCGCGGGCCGGCTCGGAGGGCTGACGGTCCACACGCGAACGAGAAGAACCCCTCCCGGGCAGCGGGAGGGGTTCTTGTCGTGATGGTGGTCCTAACTGGGTTCGAACCAGTGACCTCTCCGGTGTGAACGGAGCGCTCTTCCGCTGAGCTATAGGACCTCGCGTCTCCGAGCGGTCCGCCCGGGCACCGCAACACTGTAGCAAGACCTCTGCCAGCTCCCAATTCGACCCGCACCCCGGGGGCACGGACACGCCGGCCGCACTGAGCCTCGCGGCACTCGGCCACTCCCCACCCCCGCCGGAACTAACCTGCCGCACGCCCACTCGCGCGTCCGCGGCGGCGCGCCTCACCGAGTCCCCCGTCGTCACCGTGCACCCACAGCCGTCGAGTATCGACGTCGGAGCAGGTCGTACGGTGTTTCCGGGTGCCGATTTGTGTTCCGCGAATGTCGTCGGCTAATGTTCATTCTCGCAACGCGGTGAGCAGCAGCGAGCCGGGGAGCGATGCGGATGTGGCGCAGCTGGTAGCGCATCACCTTGCCAAGGTGAGGGTCGCGGGTTCGAATCCCGTCATCCGCTCGGAGGGATCGAGGAGCCAGGACGTCCTCACCAGGCTCGATACCTTTGCGGTGGAGTGGCCGAGTGGTGAGGCAGCGGCCTGCAAAGCCGTCAACACGGGTTCGATTCCCGTCTCCACCTCCACGTCCGGATTCGTTCGGACGGAACGACCCGCGCGATTAGCTCAGCGGGAGAGCGCTTCCCTGACACGGAAGAGGTCACTGGTTCAATCCCAGTATCGCGCACCACACAACGCCCCGGCCCCGGCTGGGGCGTTTCTCATTTCCCGGACTGTCGCCCGTTCGGTACCGGAACGTACTCCCGACGTGACGTCGGTCACTGATCATGATGGTATGTCCGCGATGCCCCACCTCCACCATTCGACGACGATCGACCAAGCCGACATCGCGGCCATGCGCGGCCGCGTCGTCGACTTCCGGCACACCACCGGTGTCCTCGCTGATTTGCAGCGCACGGGAACCGATGAATTCGAGGTCACGCTCATCCTCGGTGGCGGCGACGACGCGGAGAAACTCGTCATCAGAGGGGCACGGACGGGCGAGAGCCTGCACCTGCACGCCTGAACGGCGCCTTATAGGCTCGTGGGGTGACCGCCCGACTCAGTGACGCCTCGGTGGCCGATCTCGACGCCGTCTCGGCCTTGGCGGCCCGGACGTTCCCGCTGGCGTGCCCTCCCGAACTGGGGCCGGTCGAGATCAGGGCCTTCATCGCCGAGCACCTCGGCCCGGAGGCGTTCAGAGCTCACCTCGTCACGCCGGGCCACGAGGTCCTGGTGGCCCGGGGCGACGACGGTGAGATGGTCGGGTACGTCCTGCTGATCGCCGGGACCGAGATGGACCCGGGCTGCGCCGGACAGGTGATCCACCGACCCACGACCGGGGTCAGCAAGTTCTATGTGGATCCCGACCACCACGGCGGAGGGATCGCGTCGGACATGCTCGACGAGGTGTGCCGTCGGTGCAGGGCGGCGGGCACGCGAAGCATCTGGCTGGCCACCAACGTCGCCAACGCCCGAGCCCGCAGGTTCTACGTCAAGCGTGGTTTCGAACCACGCGGGAACCGGACCTTCGACGTCGGAGGGGTCGCCAACACCGACGTCGTGTACGAACTGGCGCTCTGAGCGGGGCCTGCCGGTCAGCCGCCGACGGTCTCGAACCGGGACAGCGCCAGGAGTCGGGAAGTGGCACGAAGGTACTTCTTGCGGTAGCCGCCGGCGATCATCTCGTCGGTGAAGATCGCGTCCAGTTTGTCGCCGGAGTTGCGCACGGGAATCCCCGCGTCATAGAGCCGGTCGGCGAGGACGACGAGACGAAGGGCGATCGACTGATCCGGCAGCGGCTTGACCCCGCTGAGGCAGACCCGCGTGACGCCGTCGACGAGGCGGTTGTACTTGGACGGGTGAAGGGTCGACAGGTGCTCGCACAGGGCGTCGAAGTCGTCGAGCGTGGCACCCTCCACCGTCTCGGCCTCGGCCTCGAGCTCGGTGTCGTCCATCGGGTCCGGGGCGGGGGGCAGGTTACGGTGCCGGTAGTCCGGGCCGTCGACCCGGATCGACTCGAAGATCCCCGACATCTTGCGGATCTCCCGCATGAAGTCCTTGGCCGCGAACCGCCCCTCCCCCAGCTGCTCCGGCAGAGTGTTGGAGGTGGCCGCGACGCTGACACCGGCGGTGGTGAGCTCCGCGAGCAGGCGGGACACCAGCATGGTGTCGCCCGGATCGTCGAGCTCGAACTCGTCGATGCACAGGACGGAGTGACCGGAGAGCTCCTCCACGGCCCGGTTGAAGCCGAGGGCACCCACGACGTGGGTCAGCTCGACGAACGTCCCGAACGCCTTGGGCTCGGGACAGTTGTGATAGATCGACGTCAGCAGGTGGGTCTTACCCACCCCGAAGCCGCCGTCGAGATAGATGCCGGTCCCCTGCACCGCCTTCGGTCGCCGGCCGAACAGTCCCTTCTTGGGAGTGCGACGGGCCACCACGGACTCGGCGAACTCGCGACACGCCTTGACCGCGGCGGCCTGCGAGGGCTCGGCCGGGTCCGGGATGTAGGAGTCGAAACTGACATCGTCGAACATCGACGGGGGGACCATCTGTGCCACGAGCTGATCGGCAGGGACCACCGGGGTGACGTCAACGAGGCGAGAGACCATGGGCAGAGCCTATCGTGGGGACACCCGGCGTCAGAACGGAAGGAGTCCCCGGTGCACATGACACGGCCCACCGTGATCGACGACGACCCCGCCGCCCTCGAGGCCCTGTGGGCGGCGCTGGACCCCGAACCGGGTCTGCCCGTGCCGTGCATCCGCGCGGTGATGATCTCCTCCGTCGACGGCACGACCACCGTGGACGGTCGCAGCGGCGGGCTGGGGACCCCGACGGACCGGCTGGTCTACGACGCCATGCGGGCCCGGGCCGACCTGATCCTGGTGGGCTCGGGCACCGTTCTGGCCGAGGGATACGGCCCCGCCCGGACCGCCGCCGTGTGGGCGGACAGACGACCCGGTCCCCCGCCGATCGTCCTGGTGTTCACCCGCGCGCTGGGCGACGCGCTCATCGAGCACTGCGCCGACGCCGGCGACGGACTGCAGGTGGTCGCCGCCCACGGAGTGCCCGGCGACCGACTCGAGGCCGCCCGGGAGCGGGGTGTCACGGTGCACGTGCTCGATCCGGGTCCGCTGCGCACCTCCGTCCGTTCCCTCGCCACACACTTCGGGGCCTCCGAGGTGACGTTCGAGGGCGGTCCGCAGCTGCTCGGGACGCTGTTGCGCGAGGGCGCGATCGACGAACTCGTCCTGTCGGTCGCCCCCGAGATCATCGTCGGCGGCGACGACTCGCGACTGGCCGTCGGAACCGACGCCACCCGGGTTCCGCTGCGCGTCGCCGCGGCCTTCACGTGCCCCCGCGGCGGGCTCTACACCCGCTGGGTCGTCACCGGGGCCGACGGGTGAGGAACCGTCGAGCGGGAACACGCGCGGTCACGCGGCACCGGCACGTCCGGGCACTCGGCGTGGGGCTGGCGGCCCTGGCGGTGACGATCGCCGGGTGTGCCCCACTGCCCGCGACGGGACCGCGCCTGGCGACCGGGGACGGCCCCGGGCGATCCGCCGGTGACGACGAGGCGGCCGAGACCGCCGACCGACCCGACTGGCTCGCGCCGCGCAGCGACCACACCTGGGTCCCGTGTCCCGACGGCCGGACCGGCGGGATACCGGAGGGCGCCGCCGTGGAGTGTTCCCTCCTCGGGGACACGCCCGTCCTGCGGCTCACCGCGACGGGAACACCCGACGACGCGGCGCCCCTCGTCGTCGTCGCCGGTCCCGCGACACCGGCCGACGACCTCGTCTCCCGACTCGCCTCGGCCGGCCCCGAACTCACCGACGCCCGACCGCTGGTCGTCGTGGACCACCGCGGACGGACCGGCCCGGCCGGTACGTGCCTGACCTTCCCGGCCCGCCGCACCCTCGACGGGCTCGCGGACCGGGGCACCGACCCCGATTCGCCCGCACTGCGCGGCGACCTCGCCGACACCTCACAGTCCTGCACGGACCAGCTCCAGGGCCGCGAACTGGACTTCGGCTCCGCCGGCGCCGCCGAGGACCTCGAACGTCTACGCCAGCAGTGGGACGTGCCCGGGCTCGCCGTGATGGGGATCGGGACCGGGGCCCGCACCGCCCTCGCCTACGCCGGCGCACACCCGGGTCGACTCTCCCTGCTCGTGCTCGACTCCCCCGCCCCCGCCGACGGGGACCAGGAGGCCGCGGCCCGCGCCGCCCTCGACGGCTCCGACGCGGCGCTGCGCCTGTGGGCCGCCTCGTGCACTCGGACCGAGTGCGGACCCGGCGACGCCGACGAGAAGGTCGAGGCCGTGACCCGCGCGCTCGACCGCGCCCGCGAACCCGGTGCGGATGTCCCGGCGGCGTTGCTGTCCGACGTGGTCCGGTCGGCGTTGGCGGACCTGTCCGGCGCCTCCGCGGCCGACGCCTCCCCCGGCGACGTCATCCTGGGTGACCTCGCGGCCGCCGCCCCCGACGACACCCCGGACAGCGTCCGTGACCGCGCCGCCGAACTGGCCGGGACGTCGCTGCCCTATGTCGCCGGATGCTCCGACCTGTCGCGCCGCGTCCCGGTCAACCGCGTGGAGGAACTGCGGGCCGAATGGGAGCAGACCGCGCCGTTCGGGGAGATCATCGCCGCGCAGCTCTCCGCCTGCTCCACCTGGCCCGTGCCCGGTCGGTCGCCCGTCTCCCTGCCGGCCGACACCCCGGTACTCCTGGTCGGCGGGATCGCCGACCCCCGGGCCGGTGCCGCCGCACTCGAACCCACCGCCGCCGCCCTCGGCGCCGCCGGGGCCACCGACGTGCGGGTCGTCACCTGGGGCGCCCCGGGCGCACAGGTGGTCCTGCACTCCGGGTGCGCACGGGACGCGGTCGCCGACTTCCTCGACGACCCCGATGCCGCCGAGGACTCCACGGCCTGCCCGTCCTGACGGGCCGGGGTGCCTCACCGGGACGCGGGAGGCCAGGCGGTACCCTGCGAGTCGTGCCGCTGCCCACCCGAAGCACGTCGACCGTGCCCCGCGTCCTCACCCACGTGTTGTGGCCGCTGGCGATCATGACCGTCATCCACCGCGTCCTGATCAACGCCGTCAACGGATCCATCACGAACGACTTCGGCACCGTCTACGCCGCCACCAGGCGATTCCTGGCCGGCGAGCCGGTGTACGTCGAGAACCTGCTGACGGTGCAACCGCACTATCTGTACGCCCCCAGCGGGACGTTCGTCCTCGCCCCGTTCGGCCTGATCGACAACTACACGCTGGCCCGCTGGCTGTTCATCGCAATCAACACCGCCGCGATCATCGCGGCGCTGTGGCTGCTCATGCGGCTGTTCGACCTCGACGTCCGCTCGTTCGCCGCCCCCGCCATCCTGCTGGCGGCGTTCTGCACCGAGGCGGTCACCAACACGCTGGTCTTCACCAACGTCAACGGTGTGATCTTCCTGTGCCAGGTGGCGTTCCTCTACCTGCTGCACCGGCGGCGCCTCTGGTGGGCGGGCGTGGCCATCGGCCTGTCCCTGGCCGTCAAACCGATGCTCGCTCCGCTGCTCGTGCTGCCTCTCATCCGCAAGCAGTGGCAGCCGTTCGTCACGGCGGCCGCGATCCCCGCCGTCACCATGGCCGCGGGGTGGGCCCTCACCGTCGACGCCCGCAGCTACCTCGACACCACGCTCACGTACATGGGTGAGGTGCGCGACTACTACAACAGCTCGATCGCCGGGATGGGCCTGTACTACGGCGTGCCCGAGCCGGTCATCCTGGTGGCCCGCATCCTGGTCGTGGTGGCCACCCTGGTCGCCGTGTGGCTGCTGATGGACTACCGCCACAACCACGAGGTGCTGTGGTTGGCCACCACCTCCGGGGTCGTGCTCGCCGGTGTGTTCCTGGTCTCGACCCTCGGCCAGATGTACTACTCCATGATGCTCATCCCGATCATGCTCACGGTGGTGCTGGACAGGTCCCTGGTGCGCAACTGGCCGGCGTGGCTCGCCGCGTACGGGTTCTTCACCCTCGACTTCTGGGAGTCGGCGCGCTGGCCCTACTACGGGCGGCTACTCGAGTTCGCGCACCCGACCCTGGGATGGTTGCTGCTGCTGGCCACCGTGCTCGTGGTGCTGCTGTGGCGCCGCAGCGACCCCCGCCGGCACGAGCGGATCGCACCGGCCGCCGCGTCGGCGTAGCCTGCGGGCATGAGCGAGCCCACCGATACCCACACCCCCCGGCCGGACTTCACGCTGGACGACACCGAGTGGCGTCGTCGACTCAGCCCCGAGGAGTACCAGGTCCTGCGGCAGGCCGGCACCGAACGTCCCTTCACCGGTGAGTACAACGACACCAAGACCGAGGGCGTGTACCGCTGCCGCGGATGCGGCGCCGAACTGTTCCGCAGCGACGCCAAGTTCGAGTCCAACTGCGGTTGGCCCTCGTTCTTCACCCCGCTGGCAGGCGGCGCCGTCATCGAGCGCACGGACACCTCGCTCGGTATGACCCGCACCGAGGTGATCTGCGCGAACTGCCACGGCCACCTGGGTCACGTGTTCTCCGGGGAGGGCTACGGCACCCCCACCGACCTGAGGTACTGCATCAACTCGCTGAGCATGACGCTGGAGCCGGCCGAGAGCTGAACCCGACCGGCCGCATCCGGCCCACGGAGACGAGAGGGCCGACCGGGACTGCTCCCGGTCGGCCCTCACTCGCGTCAGGTCGAGCCGTCGGCGCGCGGTGGACCTCAGGGCATCGAGGCGGCCAGCTGACCGGCGGTGACGCGCGGCCCGGTGAAGAACGGGATCTCCTCGCGCACGTGGCGGCGGGCCTCGGTCGCCCGCATCTCGCGCATCAGGTCGACGATCCGGTCGAGCTGCGGGGCCTCGAAGGCCAGGATCCACTCGTAGTCCCCCAGCGTGAAGGACGGCACGGTGTTGGCGCGGACGTCCGGGTACTCGCGGGCGGCGCGGCCGTGTTGGGCGAGGATCTGGCGCCGCTCCTCGTCGGGGAGCAGGTACCACTCGTAGGAGCGCACGAACGGGTACACCGAGACGTAGGCACCCGGCTCCTCCTCGGCGAGGAACGCCGGGATGTGACTCTTGTTGAACTCCGCGGGGCGGTGCAGCGCGGTGTTGGACCAGTAGGCGGTGCTTGCCCGGCCCAGGATCGTGGTGCGTCGGAACTCGTTGTAGAACCGCTGCAGGTCCTCGATGTGCTCGGAGTGGGTCCAGATCATGAAGTCGGCCTCGGCGCGCAGGCCCGAGATGTCGTAGAGACCCCGGACCACCACGTCGGTGCCGTCGTAGCGGGCGAGGAACTCCTCCAGGTCCGCGGCGACCGCGTCCCGGTCCTCCCCGAGCTGCCCCGGCGTCACCGTGAAGACGGAGAACATCAGGTAGCGAAGGGTCGAGTTGAGCTTCTTGTAGTCAAGGCGTGCCATGGCTCAATCCTGCCACCCCGCGGCGAGTCGCCGGGCCGCGGCCCGCGCCGAGCCGATGCAGGCGGGCACCCCCACGCCCTCGGTCGCGCCGCCGACGAGCTCCACCCCGGGCAACCGCTCGGCCAGTTCGGCACGCACGCCCGAGATCCGAGCGTCGTGTCCGGGACCGATCTCGGCCAGCGCGTCGGTCCATCGGCGCACCCGCGAGTGCAGGACCGTCGGCGCGGTGCCGCACAGTCCCCCCAGCGCGGATTCGGCCATGCGGGTCAGGGTCGCGTCGTCGGCGGCGAGCACCTCGTCGTCGTCGATCCTCCCGAACGACACCCGGACCAGGTGCCCGGGCCGGGTGTCGAGGTGGGGCCACTTGCGGCTGGTGAAGGTCATCGCCTTGAACGGCACCGGTTCGTCGGTCGCGACCAGGACCCCCGACCGCTCGGGGAGGTCCAAGGACCGGTCGACCTCCAACGCGACGACGGCCGAGGAGGCCGTCCGGATCCCGGACAGGTCCCGGGAGGCGGCGTCGAGACCCCCGGCGCCCTCGAGGAGCGGGGCGGCGTGAGGAACGGGGACGGCGACGACGACGAGGTCCGCCTCCTCGGACCACGACCCGCGGTCGCCGGCGACCGCCAACGAGTAGCCCGAACCGTCCCGGTGGAGGGCGGTGCAGGTGGCGTGTGTACGGATCACGGCACCGGAGGCCCGGACGAGGGCGTCCACGAGGAGCCGGTAACCCCCGTCGAGGGTGGCGAACACCGGGCCCGGCACGCGGTGCGCGACGAGCTCCCGCGCGGCGGCCGTGAGGCTGGGAGCACCACGGTCCAGTGCCTGCGCCAGCCCCGGGATCACCTGCCGCAGCCCGAGCCCGCTACTGGGCGCGGCGTACACGCCCCCGAGCATGGGGTCGACGAGCCGTGCGACGACCGCGTGTCCGAACCGCTCGGAGACCATCGATCCGAGCGAGACGTCACCGCCCGGCTCCCAGTCCAGCGGCAGGTCGGCCTCGCGCGCGGCCGCGGCCCGCTCCCGTGGGCTCAGCACGTCCGCCAACGCCCCGACGTCGGACGGCAGACCCATCAACGTGCCGATGGGCATGGGGACCATCCGACCCCCGGTGAGGATCGCCGGTCCGAGCGGCCCGGGATGACGCAGCGACCCGGTCAGGCCGAGTTCGGCGACGAGGTCGCTCGCCTCGGGTCGGCGGCCGATGAAGGCCTCGGCGCCGAGCTCCATCGGACCGGACGGGAAGTCGACGGTGTGGAGTGCCCCGCCCGGCCGGTCCGAGGCCTCGAGGACGGTGATGTGGGCGTCCGGCAGCTCGCGCGAGAGCTGATAGGCGGCCGTCAGCCCGCTGAGCCCACCGCCCACCACGGCGACGCGAGGGCCCACCGTCACTTCCCGGTCAGCTCGTGGACGAGCTCCACCACGTGGGTCACCGCACCCGGGTCGGTGGTGGGTAGGACACCGTGGCCGAGGTTGAACACGTGGCCGCGTGCGCCGAGGTCGCGCGCCCGCTGGCCTTCGTCGAGGATGCGGCGGACCTCGCCGTCCAGCGCCGACCGGTCGGCGAAGAGCATCGCGGGGTCGAGATTGCCCTGCAGGACTTTGCCCGGCACCCGCCCGGCGGCGTCGTCCAGGGGGATGCGCCAGTCCACGCCGACGACCTCCGGGCCGGCCTCGCCCATCGCCCCGAGCAGCTCGCCGGTGCCCACGCCGAAGTGTGTGCGGGGAACCGTCGAGATGATCTCGTCGGCGAAGATGCGGGTCGAGTGCGGGAGCACCAGCGACCGGTAGTCCCGCTGGCTGAGCGCGCCCGCCCACGAGTCGAAGAGCTGGACGGCGTCCACCCCGGCATCGATCTGCGCGCGCAGGAACACCGTGGTCAGGTCCGCCAGCTTGGCCATGAGCGCGTTCCACACGTCGGGGCGCGAGTACATCAGTGACTTGGTGTGCTCATGGTTGCGGCTGGGACCGCCCTCGATGAGGTAGGAGGCCAGGGTGAAGGGGGCCCCGGCGAAGCCGATGAGCGCCACCCGCGGGTCGAGTTCGGCCACGACCAGCCGCACGGCCTCCCCGATCTTCTCGAGGCGGTCCGGGGTGAGCTCGGGCAGCGCGGCGACACCGGCCTCGTCCCGGATCGGCTCCGCCACCACGGGCCCGGTCCCGGGCACGATGTCGATGTCCACCCCGGCGGCGGCCAACGGGATGACGATGTCGGAGAAGAAGATCGCGGCGTCCACCCCGTGGCGACGGACCGGCTGCAGGGTGATCTCACACGTCATCGCCGGGTCGAAACAGGCCTCCAACATGGTGGACCCGGCGCGGACCTCCTTGTACTCCGGGAGCGAGCGGCCCGCCTGGCGCATGAACCACACCGGCGTGTGGGCGCCACCGACTCCGGTCACCTCGTCGAGGTATGGCCCGGTCCCGGCGCGGCGGCCGGCGGCGGCACCGGTGGCGGGGTCGGCGGAACGGGAGGTCGAGGACGCATCAGAGTTCAACACGCCCCCCATCGTCCCATGACGCCGCCGCCGCGGCCGGTCAGCCCACCCGGGCAGGCGACGGCGCGCCTCCTCGGGGCACGCCGGGGCGGTCGCTAGCGTGACGACCCGTGAGTACATCGGTCAATGACGGCGAGCCCGAGGTCTTCCGGGAGGCGGTCGAGTCGCTGTCGCGACTCGAGGTCCGCCCCGAGATCTCGGTCGGCCCGATCCGCCCGCCGCAGCGACTGGCGCCCTACAGTCACGCCCTCGGCGTCGAGATTATCCCACCCTCCGGCGACGACGTGCCGGAATTCTCCGACGGCGACGCCTTCGGCCGTCTCATCCTCCTGCACGACCCCTCCGGGGACGACGCGTGGAACGGCACCCTCCGACTCGTGGCCTACATCCAGGCCGACATGGAGGCCTCCCTGGCAGGGGACCCGCTCCTGCCCCAGGTGGCGTGGAGCTGGCTCACCGAGGCCCTCGGCGAGCAGGCAGGGCCGTACACCTCGCTCGGTGGGACCGTGACCAGCACCGCCTCAGTCCGCTACGGCGACATCGCCGGTCCTCCCCAGTCCCACCAGCTCGAACTGCGCGCGTCCTGGACCGCCCTTGAGCCCGACCTGACCGGCCACGCGTCCGCCTTCTGCACGACGCTGGCCCTGGCCGCCGGCCTCCCACCCGTCGGCGTGACCTCCCTGCACCGGCGGTCGTGAGCGGGCGCCGCCGCGGCGAGACCCCGCCCGGGGCGCAGCCACCCCCGGCCGAGTACGAGTTCGTCGACGACATCCCCGCCATCGAGGCGGTCGCCGACGCCCTGGGATCCTCGACCGGCCCCGTCGCGGTCGACGTCGAACGCGCCTCGGGGATCCGGTACGCGGACCGGGCCTTCCTCCTGCAGCTCCGCGCCCCGACCGGCCCCGCCCTGCTCGTGGACCCGGAGACCCCGGGTCGGACCATCGGCTCCCTCGCCCACGTCCTGTCGACCCGGCCCCTGCTGCTCCACGCCGCGAGTCAGGACCTCCCGTCGCTGCGTGAGCTGGGGGTCTCCCCGACCTCGCTCGTCGACACCGAACTGGCCGGACGTTTCCTCGGTACCGAACGGGTCAACCTCGGGGCGATGATCTCCGAGCACCTCGGGATCGGCCTGGCCAAGGCGCACTCCGCCGCCGACTGGTCCCGTCGCCCGTTGCCGGAGGCGTGGTTGGACTACGCCGCCTATGACGTGCTGTTCCTCCACGAACTGGCGGACGAGGTCCTCCCGCGGCTCGACGAGCTCGGCCGCCGCGAATGGTTCGAGGCGGAGTGTCGGTATCTGGTGGAGTCCGGCCCGGCGCCTGCCGCGCCGGACCCCTGGCGTCGACTGTCCCGGCTGTCGAGCCTGCGCGAGGGCCGGCAATTAGCGCGCGCCAGGGAGTTGTGGATGGCCCGGGATCGGGTCGCGGCCGAGCGGGACATCGCACCCAAGCGGCTTCTCGGTGACGCGGCGATCGTGGAGGCCGCCAGGGTGGGGCCGACGAACAGAACCGCACTGCTGGCGATCGAGGGGTTCGACGGTCCTCACCGCCGACGGCTCGTCGGGGAATGGCTCGCCGCCCTCGAGTGGGCCGACGGGCTGGGGCGGGCCGACCTGCCCTCCCGGCAGGGACCGCCCGCCGAGCATCCGCCGCACGCGTCGTGGAAGCGCAACGAGCCCGAGGCCGCGGAGTTGCTCGAGATCGCCCGCGAGCGGATCGGCGCACTCGCCGACGACCTGGGCCTGGAGCCCGGGCTCCTGCTCAAACCCTCGACGCTGAGACTGTGGGTGTGGCGCGCGGCCACGACCCGGTCCGGGGACGACGCGGAACTTCTCCACGACGTCCTGCTCGCCGAGAGCGCCCGTGCCTGGCAGATCGAACTGACCACCGGTACCCTGCTCGAGGCGGTGCTGAGCTTCCGCGCGGATTCCTGAGTCCGGCCACCGACACCGCCCGCGGCCGCCCCGTCACGCGTGGGTACGGGCCCGCGGGTGCACGGGTCCGGCGATCCGGGCCGGTCAGCCCAGTCGGGTCCGGATGCTGTCCGAGATGCCCTCGGGGGTCAGACCGGCGTCGGCCAGGATCTCCCCCCGGGAGCCGTGGTCGAGGAACTCCTGCGGGATACCCAGTGCGATCCGATCGACCCGCACCGCGGCGGTGTCCAGGCATGCCGACACCGCCGACCCGACGCCACCGTGCAGACCGTTGTCCTCGACCGTGACCACGAGACGGCGTCCACGGGCGGCGTCCACGATCGACGCGGGCACCGGGTATACCCATCGGGGGTCCACGACGTCGACGGAGATGCCCTCGGTCCCGAGGGCACGGGCGGCGGCGATGGCGGGCGCGACCATCGACCCCACCGCCACGATGAGGACCTCGGCGTCACCGGATCCGTGCACGCGGTCGACCCCGTCCTCGGACGTGGCGAGGGCGGGTAGGGCATCACCGACCGACCCCTTCGGGAACCGGACGACGGTCGGACCGTCGTCGACGGCCACCGCCTCGCGCAGTTCCTGCCGGAGGGTGGTCGCGTCCCGGGGCGCGGCCACGCGTACCCCGGGGATGATGCCGGTGAGCGACAGGTCCCACATCCCGTTGTGGCTCGCACCGTCCGGGCCGGTGACGCCGGACCGGTCCAGGACCATGGTGACCGGCTGGCGGAGCAGCGCGACGTCCATGAGCAACTGGTCGAACGCCCGGTTGAGGAAGGTCGAGTAGACCGCGACGACGGGGTGCAGCCCACCGAGCGCGAGCCCTGCCGCCGAGGCCACGGCGTGCTGTTCGGCGATCCCCACGTCGTACATCCGCTCCGGGAACCGTTCCCCGAACGCGGCCAGACCGGTCGGCCCGGCCATCGCGGCCGTGATGGCCACGACGTCATCGCGTTCGGCACCGATCGCACACAGTTCCTCGGAGAAGACCGATGTCCAGTCCACGGTAGAGGAGGTCGCCAGCGGTTTGCCGGTCTCGGGATCGATGATCCCGGTGGCGTGCATCTGGTCCGCCTCGTTGTTCTCGGCGTGGACGTAGCCCATCCCCTTACGGGTGACGACGTGGACCACCACCGGGCCGCCGAAGTCCTTCGCGAGGCGCAGGGCGGCTTCCGTGGCGGCGAGATTGTGCCCGTCGACCGGCCCCATGTACTTGAGCCCGAGGTCCGCGAACAACTCCTGCGGCGACACGACGTCCTTGACGCCCGTCTTGATGCCGTGGAGCACCGAGTAGACGGCCTTTCCCACGACGTCCTTGCGGCCCGTGAGCGCGTTCTTCGTGCGGTCCATCGCCTTCTCGTACGCCGGCTGGAGCCGCAGCGCGCCGAGGCGGTCGGCGAGCCCTCCGATGGTCGGCGAGTACGAGCGTCCGTTGTCGTTGACGACGATGACCATGGGGCGGTCCTTGGCGGCGGCGATGTTGTTGAGCGCCTCCCATGCCATGCCACCGGTCATCGCACCGTCGCCGATCACGGTGACGACGGTCCGATCGGACTCCCCGCGCAACGAGAACGCCTTGGCCAACCCGTCCGCGTACGACAGGGAGGCCGTGGCGTGCGAGGACTCGACCACGTCGTGCTCGCTCTCCGCGCGACACGGGTAACCGGACAACCCCCCGCGGGTGCGGAGCCCGTCGAACTGGTCGCGACGACCGGTGAGGATCTTATGGACGTAGGACTGGTGTCCGGTGTCGAAGATGACGGGATCGCGGGGGGAGTCGAAGACCCGGTGCAACGCGACGGTCAGTTCGACGACGCCGAGATTCGGGCCGAGGTGCCCGCCCGTCGCGGCGACCTTACGGATGAGGAATTCACGGATCTCCCCGCACAGCCGCGCCAACTCCCCGGGGCCGAGCCGCCGCAGATCGGAGGGGCCGTCAACCTGTTCGAGCACGCTCATTGCTGTCGACTGCCCCTTTCGTGACCGACACCCTGCTGGGTCGAATGGTCAGTCTACGGGCTGGCGCCGCGCGACCTCGCCCACGGGCGGACGTGTGGGCCCCTACCTGCGGTGCTGGATCAGGAGCGTCCCGGCGAGTCCAGTACGGCGATCCCCTCGACGTGATGGGTGCCCGGGAAGGCCGCCACCCCGTGGAGGTCCGTGAGCGTCCAGCCGGCGGCCACGAGGACGCCGATGTCCCGCGCCAGACTCGCCGGATCGCAGCCCACGTGCACGATCCGGGACGCACCTGTCGCCGCGAGCCGGCGCATGACCGGGATCCCCGCTCCGCCGCGCGGGGGATCGAGGATGATGACCTGCGGATCTGGGTGGACCCCCGGCGGGTCGTCGCGGTCCTCGAGGAACGTCTCGACCCGGGAACGCAGGGTCCTCACTCCCCCGCCGGAGCCGTCGCCGGGCGCGCCGCCGAGGGTGTCCGTGGCCGCATGCAGCGACGCCGTGGCGGCTTCGACGACCGTCACGCGGGCGCCCGGGATCGCGTCCCGAACCCCGGCGGCGAACAACCCGGCGCCTCCGTAGAGGTCCCAGATCTCGGGGATGTCGGTCAGGTCGGGGGTGCGCGTCACCGCGGTGCGTACCTCGTGGCTGTAGTGGCTCGCGGCGGAGCGGTGCGCCTGCCAGAACGCGTCGGGAGGCAACCGCCACTCGTGGCCGCCCACCCGTCTCACGACGGTCGGTCCCCCGGCGACGATCTCCCAGCCGACCGCCCGCGAATGACGCGCCCGGGCGCGGGTCGCAGAGGACCGGCGGGACCGGCCGCCCCGGCCGCGCGGGGCGTCGCCGACGGCCGGGCGGTGTGCGATGTGCACGGTCCCGTCGTCACCGAGCACCCCGAGCACCTCGCGGCCCGGGGCGAACGTGGCGGCGGCGACCGCATCACGGAGACGCGGATCGGGCTGGACGCAGGGCTCGGTCACCAGTTCGCGGGAGCGCGCCCTCCGCACCCCCGGCACACCGTCCGGGCCGGTGACCCAACGGGCGGCGGTACGCCAGCCGGACGTCGCGGGATCCGCGCCGGGGACCTCGACCCGGACCGGACCCTCCCGGAGTTCGACCCGGCCGATCCGGGACACCTGCTCGGCCAGGATCCTGCCGGCGAAGCCGCGGGCGGCATCGGACGCGATATGGGTCCAGTCGCAACAGCCGGCGCCGGCGGCGGCCGCCGGACACGTCGGGACCACCCGGTCCGGGGATGCCTCGACCACCGCCTGCACCGTCCCTCGACAGAACGCGCGACCGGGGTCGTTGTCGATGAGGACGTCGACCAGCTCGCCGGTGATCCCACCGCGGCAGAACACCACCCGACCCTCGTGGCGCGCCACGAACTCGCCGCCGTGCGCCGGCCCCTCCATGCGCAGGCGCACCACACGGCCCGTCCAGTCGGTCGCTCGGTCCTGGGTCATCTTTCCTCCGGTCCACCCCAGCGTCCGACGATGGGCTCGTCGCGGGCCTGCTCAGCGCGGCCGTCCGAGGACGACAACTGCCACGGGACGCTGGTCACCATGACACCTCTCTCGTAGAGCAGGCGGGTCTTGAGCCGCAGCGCGCTCTGGTTGTGCAGTATCTGCTCCCACCAGTGGCCCACCACGTACTCGGGGATGTACACGGTCACCACGTCCCGTGGTGCCTGATCGCGCACGCGCTTCACGTAGTCCACCACGGGACGGTTGATCTCACGGTACGGGGACTCGACCACCTTGAGCGGAACCGAGATCCCGCGGCGATCCCATTCCCGTACGAGGGCCCGGGTCTCTGCGGTGTCGATGTTCACCGTCAACGCCTCGATGGAGTCCGGCCGGGCAGCTCGTGCGTAGGCCAGTGCACGCAGGGTGGGCAGATGCAGCTTGGACACCAACACCACACAGTGTGTCCGGCTGGGTAGGACGACCTCCCACGAGGAGTCGTCGAGCTCGCGGGCGACCGAGACGTAGTGCCGGTGGATGAGCCGCATGATCCCGAAGGCACCGAGCATCGCCAGGACCGCGATGTAGGCGCCGGAGAGGAATTTGGTCGCCATCACGATCACCAGGACTCCGGCCGTGAGGAGGAACCCGACGGCGTTGATCGATCGGGACCTGTGGATCCGCCGACGCACGGCGGGGACCCGCTCGTGGCCCAGGCGCCGGGTCCAGTGTCGGACCATGCCGAGCTGGCCGAGCGTGAAGGCGACGAACACGCCCACGATGTAGAGCTGGATGAGGAGCGACACCTGGGCGTCGAACGCCACGACCAACACGACCGCCGCGATCGCGAGGAGGACGATCCCGTTGGAGAACGCCAGCCTGTCCCCGCGGGTGGCGAGCTGACGGGGCAGGTACTTGTCGCGCGCGAGGACCGAGGCCAGTACCGGGAACCCGTTGAACGCGGTGTTGGCGGCGAGCGCCAGGATCAGCGCGGTGATGATGATGACGGCGTAGAACGCGATCGGCAACCCCGCGAAGACCGGCCGAGCCAACTGGGCGATCATCGTCTTCTGCCGGTATCCCTCCGGAGCCCCGATCAACTGTGCTGCGGGCTGCTCGGCGATACGGACCCCGAGTCGGCCGGCCAGGGCGATGAGCCCGAGTAGGAACGAGACCGCGAGGACCCCGAGGACGGCCAGCGTCACGGCGGCGTTGCGGGCCCGCGGCTTCCGGAAGGCCGGGACACCGTTGTGGATGGCTTCGATCCCGGTCAGGGCGGCACATCCGGACGCGAACGACTTGGCGACGACGAACGCGAGTGCGAGTCCGGCCACCTCCGCACCGTCCACGGGGACCAGTTCGAATCCCGCGGACTCGGCCCGGAGGTCGCGACCCAGGATCTCGACCTGGAACAACCCCCAGGCGATGAGTGCCGTCATGGACGCGAGGAACGCGTAGACGGGGACGGCGAACATCGCGCCGGTCTCACGGAGTCCACGCAGGTTGAGCGCCGCCAGGAGGATGATCGCCAGGACGGCGAACGGGACCTCCCTGGACTGGACGAACGGGATCGCCGATCCGATGGTCGCGGCGGCGGCCGAAATCGACACGGCCACCGTGAGGACGTAGTCGAACAGCAGGGCCGCGCCGACCGCCAGGCCCGCACGGGGGCCCAGATTGACGGTGGCGACCTCGTAGTCGCCTCCTCCCGACGGGTAGGCACGGACGTTCTGCCGGTAACAGGCGATGACGACCACAAGGACCGCCGCCACCGCCAGTCCCACCCACGGGGTGAACGTGAGTGCCGAGACCCCGGCGATGGAGAGCACGAGGAAGATCTCCTGCGGGGCGTAGGCCACCGAGGACAGCGCGTCGGACGCGAACACCGGCAACGCGATCCGTTTGCGGAGGCTGGTGGCACCGATGGTGTCGCTGCGCGAGGGACGCCCCACGAGGAGACGCTTGGTTCCCACGGAGACCTTCGAGATCCTGGACACCGACATATCGTAGGGCCCGCGAGCCCCGCCGGGCAGCATCCGTGGGTGTGAGTAGCGTGTCCGTCACTGGCTCACGTGCGTGGGCCGTGAGGAGTGGACTCGTCATGAGGGTCGTCGTCATGGGCTGTGGTCGTGTCGGGGCCGCGCTGTCCGTCGAACTCGACGCAGCCGGCCACCAGGTCGTGGTGATCGACCGCGACTCGGCTGCGTTCGCCAGATTGTCGGCCGAGTTCTCGGGGCGCACGGTGACCGGCCAGGGCTTCGACAAGACGGTGCTCACCGAGGCCGGGCTCGAGGGGGCCGACGCATTCGCCGCAGTGTCCTCCGGGGACAACTCGAACATCATCGCCGCGCGTGTCGCCCGGGAGACCTTCGGCGTCGACCGGGTGATAGCGCGCATCTACGACGCGGGGCGCGCAGAGGTCTACGAACGACTGGGGATCTCGACCATCGCCACGGTTCCGTGGGCCACCGGTCGTCTGGTCCGTTACATCACCGCCGGGTCGAGTCCCGTCGAGTGGCGGGACCAGACGGACTCCGTGTCCCTCGTCGCCCTCGACGCACCGGCGGCGTGGGTCGGGGTCCCGGTCGACCGGCTCGCGGCCGCGGTCGGAGGACGTGCTGCGGCCGTCACCCGCTTCGGCGAGAGCCGCCTCCCGGACGCTCACACGCTCGTCCAGGCCGACGATGTCCTCCATATCGTCGTGCCCTCGCAGACGGTGTCGGAACTGGACGACCTGGTGCAGGAAGGACCCTCCGATGTCTGAGAATTCCGTCCCCGACTACGCCGACGGCTCGGGATTGCTCGCCGGAGCCCCGGCCAGGACCGTGTACTCCGCGACCATGCGGGTGGTGGTGGCCGGAGCCGGTGTCGTCGGACGGTCGATCGCACGCGAACTCGTGACCGGCGGCCATGACGTCACGCTGATAGACAAGCGCTCCACCGTGTTCTCGGCCGACCCGGTCGACGGGGCGGATCAACAGGTCGGCGACGCCTGCGAGCTCAGTGTCCTCGAACGGTTGGACGTGCAGGCGGCGGACGTGGTGGTGGCCGCCACGGGTGATGACAAGGCCAACCTGGTGGTGAGCCTGTTGGCCAAGACCGAATTCGCGGTGTCCCGGGTCGTCGCCCGCGTCAACGATCCCCGCAACGAGTGGCTCTACGACGAGCGCTGGGGCGTCGACGTGGCGGTGTCGACGCCCCGGCTGATCGTCTCGGTCGTCGAGGAGGCGGTCTCCGTCGGCGACGTGGTCCGTCTGATGACCCTGCGCCGTGGAGGCGCGAACCTGGTGAGCGTGACGCTGCCGGACCAGACCCCGCTGGCGGGGCGGTCGGTGTCCCGCGTTCGGTTTCCCCGGGACGCCGCCCTCGTCGCGATCCTGCGCGGCGGGCGGGTGATCGTCCCCGAACCCGACGTTCCGTTCGAGCCCGGCGACGAACTGCTCGTGGTGGCCCCGGAGGAGGTCGAGGCCGATATCAGCGAGGTCGTCCTGGGCGGGTGACCGTCACCGCGATCTCCCGTCCGTAGTCCCATCCCGGGGCCAGCGGCAGGTCGTCACCGCTCCAGAAACGGCCCGGGTCGTACCAACTCGCCTCACCCGCGGGCAGGAGTACACCCATCGCCTCCAGGGTGACCCCCACGACCTCCGCGCAGTACGCCGCCTCCATACGCATCGCCGCACCGGCATCGGATCCCGAGCGGCCGCTGCGACCCCTGGCGTCCGGCCGCGTCCCACGTGCCGCCCACCGTCCCCGTGCCCACCTCGCGGTGAGACGTCCCGCGGAGGGGAAGGACACCCCGTTCAACCGGGCGATCGACGCCAGTAGCGCGTCCTCGTGTTCCCCACCCACCTCCGGGGAGATCTGGCGGAACCACGCTCGTTGGCCGTACGGCCCGGCCCACTGCCGGACAGCCGACTCGAGGTCATGCAGCTGCACCCCACGCTGGTGGCGACCCGTCCACACGTCCGGCAGCGCCCGTCCCATCTCGGCGTGCCACAGCAGCGGCGGCATGTCGTCCAGGACCACCGCGACGCCCACGTGATTGACGGGTGCGTTCGTCAGGGTCTGGATCAACCGGTCCGCCGTGCTCCGGCCGCGGAAGAGCCAGAGGTCCCCGGTGCGGGTGCGGTGCGCCGCGGCGGCCAGGGGGACGGTGTCGACGCTCATACCGCGATCCTGCCAGGCCGCCCGTGCGTACCCGCCTAGTCTCGGCCGTATGGCTCCCAGAGGACGACAGTGGCTCAAGGTGATCGGCGCGGCGGGTGCAGCGGGGGTGGCCGCCACGGGGATCCTGGCGGCCCGTTCCGAGCGGCGTCGGCGTTCCTACGAGCCCGATGAGGTGCGGGAGCGGCTGCACGAGCGCTACGCGAGGATCCAGAGTCGGCGGGACGGCGTCGTCGACTAGGGACCGCGCCGGTCGGAGCCCGGGGACGCGAGTCGATATCCTTGCGGAACCATGCCGTCGTCCTCCTCACCCACCCCCGATCTCCGCCGAGCCCGAAACGAACTCTTCGCCCGTCTCGACGATGTCGGCACCCTCGACGCCCATCGTCTCCGGTCCCGGGTCCGGCGTGCCCGGGTCGACCAACTGGATGACCTCGGACGGAGGATCGACGAGGCCGCCGAGCGCGTGCGGCGCCGATCAGAGTCGATCCCCACCCCCCGCTACCCGGAACAGCTCCCGGTCAGCGCACGCAAGGACGAGATCGCCGAGGCGATCCGGGACAACCAGGTGGTGGTGATCGCCGGCGAGACGGGGTCGGGCAAGACCACCCAGATCCCCAAGATCTGCCTGGAACTGGGGCGCGGGGTCAAGGGCATGATCGGCCACACCCAGCCGAGGAGGTTGGCCGCCCGCTCCGTCGCCGAGCGGATCGCGGACGAGCTCGGGGTGGAGATCGGTGGCCCGGTCGGTTCCGCCGTCCGCTTCGACGACCGCACCAGCCCCGAGACGGCGGTCAAGCTCATGACCGACGGTGTGCTGCTCGCCGAGATCCGGCGTGACCGGCTGCTGCGGGCCTACGACACGATCATCATCGACGAGGCCCACGAACGCAGTCTCAACATCGACTTCCTGCTGGGTTATCTCAAGCAGATCCTGCCCCGTCGCCCGGACCTCAAACTCGTCATCACTTCCGCCACGATCGACCCGGACCGTTTCGCCCGTCACTTCGCCGGCCCGGAGGGGCGCCCGGCCCCGGTCATCGAGGTCTCGGGGCGCACTTATCCCGTGGAGGTCCGGTACCGGCCCCTACAGGTCGTACACGCCGATCGCGTGGTCGACCTTGATCCCCTCGACGCGCTCGCCGACGCCGTGGCGGAACTCTTACGCGAGGACGACGGTGACGTACTCGTGTTCCTCTCCGGTGAGCGTGAGATCCGCGACGCCGAGGAGGTGCTGCGGGGCCGGAAGTTCCCGAGCACCGAGATCTTCCCGCTGTTCGCCCGCCTCACGGCAGCCGAACAGCAGCGCGCGTTCCGGGCCCATTCCACCCGGCGGGTGGTCCTGTCGACCAATATCGCCGAGACCTCGGTGACCGTGCCCGGCATCCGCTACGTCGTGGACACCGGCCTGGCGAGGATCTCCCGCTACTCCACCCGGACCAAGGTGCAGCGACTGCCCATCGAGCCGGTGTCCCAGGCCTCCGCCGCCCAACGCGCGGGACGCTGCGGCCGCGTCGCCGACGGGATCTGTATCCGCCTCTACTCCGAGGAGGACTTCGACTCGCGCCCCGAGTTCACCGACCCGGAGATCCTGCGGACGAACCTCGCCTCGGTGATCCTGTCCATGGCGGATCTGGACCTGGGCCCCGTCGACGACTTCCCGTTCGTGGAACCCCCGGACCGCAAGGCCGTCCGGGACGGCCTCACCCTGCTCTCCGAACTCGGGGCGGTGAGGGTCGACGACGACGAGCGCCCTCACCTGACCGAGGTGGGCCGTGACATGGCGGCACTCCCCCTCGATCCCCGACTCGCCCGGATGGTGGTCGAGGGCCACCGCAACGGTTCGCTGTCGGACGTGCTGGTGGTGGTCGCCGCACTGACGGTGCAGGACGTCCGCGAACGTCCCGCGGAGGAGCGGGACAAGGCAGATCTGCTGCACCGCCGCTTCGCGGACAAGACGTCCGACTTCCTCGGATATCTCAATCTGTGGAGGTACATCACCGAGCAGCGCCGTGAGCTGTCCGGCAGCGCCTTCCGCAAGATGTGCAAGGCCGAGTATCTGCACTGGCTACGCATCCGAGAGTGGCAGGACCTCAACGCCCAGCTGCGGAGCATGTGCCGTGAACGAGGGTGGCATCCCGCGTCCGGACACGCCGCGGAGGACGACCTCCACAAGGCGGTCCTGACCGGTCTGCTCACCAATGTCGGTATGCGAGACGAGGAGACCCGCGAGTTCCGGGGCACCCGGGGCATCCGGTTCCAGGTGTTCCCCGGGTCGGACCTGTCCAGGAAGCCTCCCCGCTGGGTGATGGCATCCGAACTCGTCGAGACGTCCCGGTTGTGGGCGCGTGACGTCGCCCGGATCGATCCGGGGTGGATCGAGCAACTCGGGGGTCACCTCACCCGCACCCAGTACTCCGAACCGCACTGGTCGGACGCCCAGGGTGCGGCGATGGCGTATGAGAAGGTGCTGCTGCTGGGATTGACCGTGGTGGAGGCGCGGCGGATCCTGCTCTCCAGGGTCGACGCCCCGCTCGCCCGCGAGATGCTCGTCCGCCACGGGATCGTGGAAGGACGCCTGGATACCCGGGTCCCGGTCATCCGCGAGAACGCCGAGGCCGTGGAGCAGGCCCGTGAACTGGAGACGCGGAGCCGCCGTCGGGATCTGGTGATCGACGACGAGGCATTGGTGGCCTTCTATCTCGATCGCCTGCCCGAGGACATCACCTCCGGCCGGCATCTGGAGTCCTGGTGGAAGAAGCGTGGTCATCGCGACCAGGAGGCCCTCCGTCTCACCCCCGAGGACATACGCACCTCCGAGGCGGTGCCCGATGCCGCCGATTTCCCGCCCCTCTGGCGTCAGGGAGAGCGGAGTTTCGAACTGCGGTACGCGTTCGATCCGGGCGTCACCACCGACGGGATCACGGTGCGCATCCCGCTGCCGCAGCTGTCCTCGGTCACCACCGCCGGGTTCGAATGGCTGGTGCCGGGGCTGCGGGAGGAGCTCTATACCGAGATGCTCCGCACGCTGCCCAAGTATCTGCGTCGACTGTGTTCTCCGCCCGCCGAGTTCGCGTCCCTGTTGGCGGGAGACGTCTCGCCCCGGTCCGCCCCGTTGTCCGTCGCGCTCGCGCGGGCGCTGTCTACTCGGATCGGTACCACGGTCGACCCGCGTGACTTCGATCAGAACCAGCTACCGGGCCATCTCCGGATGCGTTTCGAGGTGGTCGACGGGGACGAGGTCGTGGCCTCCGGAACGGATCTCGCGCAGTTGAGGACCCGGTTGGTGGACAGGGTACGGGCGACCCTCAACGCCCGTCTGGTACCCGACAGGGGGCCCTACCGGGAGTGGACATCCGACACCGTCGGCGACCTCCCGCAGTCGGTCACCGGCTCGGTGGACGGGGTCGAGGTGACCGTCTACCCCGCCCTGCGTGTCGGTGGGGACGGAATTCACCTCGTGGCGTGCGCCACGGAGGACGAGCGTCGATCCACCCAGGCGTCGGCGGTGCTCACGCTGGTCTCGGCCGGCCTGGTCTCCGCGGCGTCGATTCTGCGCGGCCGTCCGGTCCAGCAGCGACTCGCGCTCACCCAGTACCCGCACGGAGGGATGGAATCCCTGGTGTCGGATGCATCGCTCGCTGCGAGTGGGCGGATCATCGCCCGGCGAAAGGGCGCACCGGTTCTCACGGTCGCGGAATTCCACGAACTCCAGGCCACTGCGCGGGCGGAGGTCCCCGGTGCGGTGGCGTCCGCGATCTCGTCGGCGGTTCCCGCGCTGATGGCCGCCCAGTCCGTGTCGGGCCGTCTGGCGGGGGCGCCCGCAGATGTCGCCGACGATGTCCGTCCTTCACTGGACTTCCTCGTCGGGCGCGGATTCCTCGCCCGCCATCCCTCGGATGTGCTTCCACATCTGGAGCGACATGTGCGGGCGGTCGGCCTCCGGTTGGACCTCGCGGAGAAGTCACCCGCCCGGCACGGCGAACTCACGGCGAAGTTGAACCGCTCCGAGTCGATCGTCGAGGAGGCGTGCGCCGCGCTGCGGCGGCGGCCGGGTGGCGCACGGGCGTGCCGCGACCTGCGGTGGATGCTCGCCGAGTACCGGGTGGGGCTGTTCGCGCAGTCACTGGGTACCGCCCGGCCGGTCTCGGCAGAGCGGATCGACAAGGCGGTGGCGTCTGCGCTCGCCCCGCGGTCGTCCCGATGATGCCGCGTGGTCAGCGGCTCGCGCGGCGCTCCCGGAGGGCGATGATCTCGCGTTCGAAGTCGTCGGCCGAGCTGAACTGCTTGTACACGGACGCGAACCGCAGGTAGGCGACCTCGTCCAGATCCTGCAGAGGGCCCAGGATGGCGAGCCCGATCTCGTGGGCGGGAACCTCGGACGCACCGCCGGATCGCACAGCGTCCTCGACCTGCTGGGCGAGGCGACGCAGAGCGTCCTCGTCAACCGATCGTCCCTGGCACGCGCGGCGGACACCGCGGACGACCTTGTCCCGACTGAACGCCTCGGTCACCCCGTTCCGCTTGAGAACCGTCAGCAGGGGCGTCTCCAGCGTCGTGAACCGGTGTCCACACCGGGGGCACTCCCGGCGACGCCGGATCGCCTGACCCTCGTCGACGGATCGTGAGTCGATTACCCGGGAGTCCTCGTGGTGGCATGTCGGGCAGTACATTCCCGTGGGGCCCTTCGTCGACCGGAGTTCACGCGTCTCGGATCGTGCCTGACGGAACGCGGGGGCGGTAGACCACCGCCCACGGTCCATTCTAGGAGGCCCGCTGCCCGGTCACGCGTAGGCGGGTCCACCGAGGAAGGCCACTGCGAGAAGCATGATCACGCCGAATGCGATCCCGCACGCCAGTAGCGCCCAGGCCGGCACGTCGTCGACGACCCCGGTGGACGCCGGGGCCTCGACATGGCACGCCCGCACGCGGTCCGTGGAGACCGGGCGCACGAGCACGCGGCGACCCGGGGCGACCGACGTGACGGCGGCCGGACGGGCGGTCACCCGCGGCCGGACGAGATTCTCCGCACGCGAGGACGTGACGGCGGGCCGGCTGCCCTCCGGTCGGGCCAGGGGGCGTCGCGGCGCACGGGTGGACCGCGCCGACACGTCACCGGGCCGGTCGAGGTGCGCGACCCGTCCACGATGGTCGTCGGGGCAGACCTCGGTCCACCGCGCGGCCGGACGTGGGTGGGACTGAAGCTCGACAACGGTCATGGTGGCTCCCTACTCGATACGGTGTGCGATCGTGATTCGCACACCTGTATGTGTTTCTCAGTACATCTGTTCGAATCCGAACTCCCCTAGAGTTGTATCACGCGACTCCGACACAGTCACGATCCACGGAGGAATTTCTTCGAACACGTGTGTGGCGCGCCGCAGCCCGTGGCACTAGGGTGTAGACAGATCACAGCGTCGAACATCCATTCGCCGAAGGGACCACACGAGATGCCGAAGCCCGATTTCGAGTCACTGACGGACCGACAGAAGAGCGTTCTGCTCCACATCCACGACACCGTCAAGGAGCGTGGCTATCCGCCGAGCATCCGCGAGATCGGGGACGCGGTCGGCTTGCAGTCCACGTCGTCGGTGGCGCATCAACTCCGCACGCTGGAGAAGAAGGGCTTCCTGACGCGGGATCCGCACAAGCCGCGGGCGGTCGATGTCCACGGTGTCCCGGGGCAGAAGTCACGGGGCCGTCGGTCACCTGCTCCGGAGCCCCAGCGTCCGGGCGGCGCGGTCGAACCCGTCTACGTCCCCGTGCTCGGCCGGATCGCGGCGGGCGGGCCCATCCTCGCGGAGCAAGCCGTCGAGGAGATCTTCCCGCTGCCGTCGGACCTCGTCGGATCAGGCGATCTGTTCATGCTCAAGGTCGTCGGCGAGTCGATGATCGACGCCGCCATCTGCGACGGCGACTACGTGGTGGTCAGGCGGCAGAACGTCGCGGACAACGGGGAGATCGTCGCCGCCATGATCGACGGGGAGGCGACGGTCAAGACCTTCCGGAACGACTCGAGCGGAGTCTGGTTGCTGCCCCACAATCCGTCGTTCAGCCCGATTCCGGGCGAGCACGCGACGATCCTCGGCAAGGTCGTGACAGTGTTCCGGAAACTCTGAGTCCCGGTTCGAACGACGCGCCGCCCGTCCCCGCAGGGGTCAGGCGGCGCCGTCATGTGGACCGCGGGCGGCGAACTCGTCCAGTTCGCCGGCCACGGACGCGGGCAGTCGGACCACCAGCCGGGTTCCGTCCTGGGTGTGTTCCTCCTCGACCACTGCGCCCTCGGCGTGGACCCGAGACACCACGTCCCCGCGGGAGTACGGGACGGACAGGGTCACCTCGGTGTCCCCCGAGGCGACGATCTGCGTGATTCGCTCGAGGAGTTCGTCGACACCCTGCCCGGTGACCGCCGAGACGAACACGGCGTCGGGCAGCGCGTGGTGCAACTCGGTGAGGACCACGGGATCCGCGGCGTCGATCTTGTTGATCACCAGGAGTTCCCGAGGCCGCTCCGCGTTCTGCTCCTCGACCACCTCGTTGATCACCTTGCGCACCGCCTCGATCTGGCGGAGCGGGAAGGCATCCGAACCATCCACGACGTGGAGGAGCAACTCGGAGTCGACGACCTCTTCCAGTGTGGACCTGAACGCCTCGACCAACTGGGTCGGCAGGTGTCGGACGAATCCCACGGTGTCCGTGAAGACGACTGCTCTGCCGTCAGGCAACTCGGCCTTGCGCGTCGTCGGGTCGAGTGTGGCGAACAGGGCGTTCTGAACCAGGACGCCGGCTCCGGTGATCCTGTTGAGCAGGCTCGACTTCCCGGCGTTCGTGTATCCGGCGATGGCGATGGACGGCACCGGAGTGGAACGCCGTCGGTGCCGTTTGGTGTCTCGGGCCTGCTTCATCCCCTTGATGTCCCGGCGCAGACGGGCCATCCGCTCGCGGATCCGACGCCGATCGGTCTCGATCTTGGTCTCACCCGGGCCACGGAGACCGACGCCGCCGTTGCTCCCGGCACGACCGCCCGCCTGGCGCGACAGCGACTCGCCCCACCCACGCAGACGGGGGAGCATGTACTCCATCTGGGCGAGGGTCACCTGGGCCTTGCCCTCACGGCTGGTGGCGTGCTGCGCGAAGATGTCGAGGATCAGCGCGGTACGGTCGATGACCTTCACGTTGACCGCCTTCTCCAGCGCGAGCAACTGTCCCGGGGTGAGTTCGCCGTCGCAGATGACGGTGTCCGCGCCGGTCGCGGCGATCACGTCCTTGAGGACGCTGACCTTGCCCGACCCGATGTATGTGGCGGCATCGGGCTTGTCGCGGCGCTGGATGAGCGCGTCGCACACTTCCGATCCCGCGGTCTCGGCGAGCTGGGCGAGCTCGTCCATCGCGGCGTCCGCCTGCGCGGCGGACCCTTCGGTCCAGACACCGACGAGCACGACCCGTTCGAGTCGGAGCTGGCGGTACTCGGCGTCGTTGACGTCCTGGAGTTCGGTGGAGAGTCCCGCCACCCGGCGCATCGAGGATCTCTCCTCGAGCTGGAAATCACCGATGGACGGATCGAGGTCGCGTGTCGGCCGGTCAGCGGCCGTGTGATCAGTAGTCATTCGGGTTCATCTTCTCACACCGGGCCCCCCGGTGTCCCGTGCGAGACGGTGTGCTACCGACCACGGTGGTAATGACCGCGGGCGACGAGTGTGGACGGCCCGGTGAGCGAGGACCCGGCCTCGGTGAGTGAGACCTCGACCTCGCCGCCGGGGACCACCACGACGACGTCGCCCGTCGCCTCCCCCGAGTCGGCCAGCGCGGCGACCGCGGTCGCGACGATTCCGGTTCCGCAGGACATGGTCTCCCCTGATCCCCGCTCGTGGACCCGCATCGAGACCCGACCGTCCACCATCGGGGTGGCGATCTCGACGTTGACGCCGTCGGGGAAGAAGTCCCGGTCGTACACCGGGGTCTCCTGCACCGGCAGCCCGGCGAGGTCCGCGGCGTCCAGATCGGGGACCACACAGGCGAGGTGCGGATTTCCCATGTCGACGGCGAGTCCCGCGAAGGTCCGGCCACCGACCTCCGCCGAGGACAGTCCGAGCAGACGCGGCTCCCCCATGTCCACCCGCACCACCGCGTCATCACCCGAGTGGGAGAGGACCTCGGCGGGGCGGGCCCCTGACCGCGTGCCCACCGGGATGGAGCCGGACTCCGCTCTCCCGGTCGCGACGAGGGCGTGGGCGAAGACCCGGACCCCGTTGCCGCACATCTCCGCGATGGAACCATCGGCGTTGCGGTAGTCCATGAACCAGTCCCCACCGTCCACGCCGGGCGGCAGGGTCGCGAGCACGCCCCGGTCGACGAGGGCTCCGGCGGTCGCGATTCTCAGGACTCCGTCGGCGCCGATTCCGGCACGCCGATCGCACAGTGCCCGTACGAGGTCCACGTCGAGGTCCAGGTCGGCCTGATCGTCCGGGAGGATCACGAAGTCGTTGAGGGTGCCGTGGCCCTTGAGGAAGGCGATACCGTCGGGCTGCGAGGCCTGGCGCGTCGAAGTCATGGCGAAATCGTACTCGCCGGCGGGGGCCGTTCCGCACTGTGGAAATGTCGGATGATGCCGGACGGTACGCCCACTAGAGTCGGCCTGGAGAACGGTCCCCTACCTCCAGGAGAGCATCGATGTCCGAACGCATCACTGTCGGCGGAATCCAGGTCGACGAGGTCCTGTACGACTTCGTCAACTCCCAGGCGATCCCGGGCACCGGGGTCGATCCCGACGCGTTCTGGGCGGGCGCCTCCGAGATCTTCACCGAAATGGCCCCCCGCAACCGCGAACTGCTCGACACCCGCGACCGGTTGCAGTCCCGGATCGACGCCTGGCACCACGAGAACCCGGCGCCGATCGACCCGGGCGCCTACAAGGCGTTCCTGCGG
This sequence comes from Dietzia sp. IBK-p2-15D, assembly GCF_057773105.1. Lineage (NCBI taxonomy): Bacteria > Bacillati > Actinomycetota > Actinomycetes > Mycobacteriales > Dietziaceae > Dietzia > Dietzia sp. IBK-p2-15D. Next base: position 138,887 of record NZ_JBYMTK010000003.1, on the reverse strand, counting down.
GAGATCGGGTACCTGGTGCCCGAGCCCGAGTCCGTCTCCGTCACGACCGAGAACGTCGACGCGGAGATCGCCACGGTCGCCGGCCCACAGCTCGTCGTGCCGGTCATGAACGCCCGGTTCGCGATCAACGCGGGTAACGCCCGCTGGGGTTCGCTCTACGACGCCCTCTACGGCACCGATGCGATCCCGGAGTCCGACGGCGCCGAGCAGGGCTCGGGATACAACAAAGTCCGCGGGGACAAGGTCATCGACTGGGCCCGTGAATTCCTCGACGACGCCGCACCGCTGGAGTCGGGCAGCCACGTGGGCTCCACTGCCTACGCCGTGGTCGACGGAGGCCTGCAGGTGACCGTGTCCGACGGGTCGACCGCCCGGTTGGCGGCCCCGGAGAAGTTCGTGGGCTACCTGGGCGAGCCCTCGAGCCCGTCCTCGGTCCTGCTGTGCAACAACGGTCTGCACATCGAGATCCAGATCGACCCGGACTCCCCCATCGGCTCGACCGACGGCGCCGGCGTCAAGGACGTCGTCCTGGAGTCCGCCGTCTCCACCATCATGGATTTCGAGGACTCGGTCGCCGCCGTCGACGCCGAGGACAAGACCCAGGGCTACAGCAACTGGCTGGGTCTCATGAAGGGAGACCTGTCCGAGGAGATCACCAAGGGCGACAAGACCTTCACCCGTGTCCTCAACGACGACCGGGTCTTCACCGCGCCCGATGGTTCGGGTGAAGTCCGTCTCCACGGCCGCTCGATGCTGTTCGTGCGCAACGTCGGCCACCTGATGACCAACCCGGCCGTGCTCGACGCCGACGGCAACGAGATGCCCGAGGGCATCCTCGACGCACTGGTCACCTCGCTCGCCGGCATGCACGGGATCGCCGAGGGCAACGAGCGCCGGAACAGCCGCCACGGGTCGATCTACATCGTGAAGCCCAAGCAGCACGGGCCGGAGGAGGTCGCGTTCACCACCGAGCTGTTCGGTCGTGTCGAGAAGCTCCTCGGGCTGCCCGAGAACACCCTCAAGGTGGGCATCATGGACGAGGAGCGTCGTACCTCGGTCAACCTCGCCGCCTGCATCGCCGAGGCCACCGAACGGGTCGTGTTCATCAACACCGGCTTCCTCGACCGGACCGGCGACGAGATCCACACCTCCATGGAGGCCGGGCCGATGATCCGCAAGGGCGAGATGAAGGGCGCCCGGTGGATGAACGCCTACGAGGACTTCAACGTCGACACGGGTCTGGCGTGCGGCCTGCGTGGCCGTGCCCAGATCGGCAAGGGCATGTGGGCCAAGACCGACCTCATGGCCGAGATGCTCGCCGAGAAGATCGGCCAGCCCGAGGCCGGCGCCAACACCGCGTGGGTGCCCTCGCCGACCGGCGCCACGCTGCACGCCACCCACTACCACCGGGTCAACGTCATGACCCGGCAGGAAGAGCTGCTCGCCGGGGGTGCCCGCGCGAGTGTCGACGACATCCTCACCGTCCCCCTGGCCCCGTCCACGGACTGGACGGACGAGGAGAAGAAGGAAGAGGTCGACAACTCCTGCCAGACCATCCTCGGCTACGTCGTGCGGTGGGTCGAGCAGGGCATCGGCGTCTCCAAGGTGCCGGACATCCACGACGTCAACCTCATGGAGGACCGCGCCACCCTGCGGATCTCCTCGCAGATGCTGGCCAACTGGATCCGTCACGACATCATCACCGCCGACGACGTCGAGGACTCGCTGCGCCGGATGGCCGAGATCGTCGACAAGCAGAACGCCGGCGACGACGCCTACCGGAACATGGCACCGGACTTCGACTCGTCCATCGCCTGGCAGGCGGCCCGGGAACTGATCCTCGAGGGCACCAAGCAGCCGTCGGGCTACACCGAGCCGATCCTGCATCGCCGTCGTCGCGAGTTCAAGGCCGCCAACGCGGGCTAGACCGGCGCCGGCCCACCCGCCGACCCGCAGAATCCGCCACGTCCGCCCGACTTCCGATCCCACGCCGGTGGGGCCGGTTCCGGGCGGGGGTGGCGGATTCTCCGCTCTCACGGCCGCGGGCGTCCTGCGCCCGGCCCGATGGCGTCCGGCGGGCGGGCGTGCTCGCCGGACGCGAGATCAGGGGACGAGCCCGGCCACGGCCGCACGCAGGATCGCGACGGCGGCGTCGCGGCGATCGCGCGTGAACCTGGCCTCCGGGCCGGATGCCGACACCGCGAAGGCGGCGTCCCCGGTACCCACCGCGATGGCGACGCAGCGGACGCCCTCCTCCTGCTCGGACTCATCGGTGGCGAACCCGGCCTGTCGCACCAGCCGCAGTTCGTCGATCAACCTGTCGGGCTCGACGATGGTCGAGTCGGTGAAGCGGCGCATGCCCGCCCTGTCGAGCATCCTGCGGACCTCGTCGTCGTCGTCGCCCGCGACCAGGGCCTTGCCCACCGCGGTGCAGTGCACGTCCACCCGTCGTCCCACCTCGGTGAACATCCGCATCGAGTGTGGGGACGGCACCTGGGCGAGGTAGACCACCCCGTCGCCCTCCCGGACGGCCAGGTTGGCGGTCTCCCCGGTGCCCTCGACCACGGCGGTGAGCACCGGCACGGCCCAGGACGCGGTGGCGCGTCCGGCGACGTCGCCGATCCGCTGGAGGCGCGGTCCGAGCAGGTAGTCGCGGCCCGCGTCGCGCCGGAGGTGCCCGCTCTCGGCGAGCGTGCCGCACAACCGGTGGACGGTGGCGGCGGCCAGACCCGTGTCGGCGACGAGGTCCCCGAGGCTCGCCCGACCCCCGCGGATGCTCAGCGCGTCGAGTAGGTCGAAGGCCCGGTCGACGGACTGGACCCGCGGCCGCCCGGGTCCGGGGCTGCTCACGGTCGGCCCTCCCCGAGGATCCCCAGCGCGGCCTCGAGCGGGCGGGGTGCGTGGGCGTCGCGTCCGTGGGTGTCGGTGTCTATCCACCGGATCCGGTGATCCCGGCCGAACCATGACCGCTGGCGCCGGACGTAGCGGCGGGTCCCGATCACCGTCCGTTCCTCGGCGCGGGCCGCCCCGGCGTCGTCGATCCGCTGCTGCCCGTCCATCTCGTCGAGCACCTGGGCGTACCCGATCGCGCGCCGTGCGGTGACGCCCTCGAGCAGCCCGACTCCCACGAGCCGGCGGACCTCCGGGACGAGCCCGTCGGCGAACATCGCGGCCGTACGCGTCGTCAGCCTCTCGTCCAATTCGGGCAGACCGCAGCGCAGGCCCAGCATGCGCGTGCCCCAGCGCGGCTCCCCGATCGTCGGTCGGGAGGCGGAGAAGGGCTTGCCGGTGAGTTCCACGACCTCCAATGCGCGCACGGTGCGCCTGGGGTCGCTGGGGAGGATGGTCTGCGCGGCCTCGGGGTCCACCACGGCGAGTTCGGCGTGCAGGGCCTGCACCCCGATCTGCTCGAGGCGACGTTCGTAGTGGGCGCGCACGTCCGGGTCCGTGTCCGGGATCGACCACCCGTCGACAAGCGCCTGGATGTACATCATCGACCCTCCGCACAGGATCGGCACGTGGCCGCGATCGCGGATCTCGGAGATCTCGCGTTCCGCCTCGGTGCGGAAGTCCGCGACGCTGGCGGTCTCGGTGACGTCCAGCACGTCGAGCCGGTGGTGCGGGATCCCCCGCCGCTGAGCCGGTGTCAGTTTGGCGGTGCCGATGTCCATGCCGCGGTACTGCTGCATGGCATCGCAGTTGACGATCTCACCGCCGAGCCGCTCGGCCAGGCCGAGGGCCAGCTCGGACTTTCCGGTCCCGGTCGGCCCCACCACGGCGACGGGGTTTCGCCCGGTCATGACGGTGCCCCGGGTTCGCCGGGCGTGGCGGCCGGCGCGTCGACGACCACCGTGGCATGCGCGGCGGCCTTCGGCGGCCACCACGCGCCGTGATACCCCACGCCGAACGGTGCCCAGGACAGCGCCTCGACGGCAGTTCGGTCTGCGACGAGCTCCGCCAGGACGAGCCACGAGGGCCGGCTCCACCAGCCGATCTCGTCAGCCACTCGCTCGCCGGGGTCGGGGAGCCCGCCCGAGGCGCGCAACCACCGGGCGAGCCGCCCGTCGAGCGCGATACCGCGGGGGTCCTCCGGTACGGGAGCACGCGGAGTGAGGGAGGCGGGGCCGTCGGCGACGACGACGACGAGGTCGTCCGACACCGGCGTGGGGACGGGCTGCGGTCCCCCGGTCACGCCGACGAACCTCCTCGGGAGGTCGATACCCGCCAGGTCGAGCAGCCACCAGGCGATCAACGCCGGGTCGGGAACCGCAGCGTGCGGCGCCGGCGGGGCACCGGGCGGGCCCACGGGCACGTCGACCCCCCATCTGGAGAGCGAGGAGCGCATGTCCCCAAGACTTCTGCCCGCGTGGTCGGTCCCCAGGACGACGACCCGTGTCGCGCCGCGTCCGGCCCGGCGGAGCATCTCGCATATCGTGGCCACACCGCCCTCGGTCTCGGCCACCGCAGAGCCGGACAGCTCCGGCACGAGGACCGGCGCTCCGGGGACCAGGACGACAGAGGGGCTCACATCCGGAAACCCTACTGACCGCCCCCGACGCCGCGGAACGGACCCGTCCGGGGATGCCGCGGGGATACGGCGGGGATACGCCGGACACCCGGGCGGGGGTTGGTACACACTAGGAGGATGCCGTCTCCTCGATACGGGGCGGCGAGGCGATGACCGGTGCGATCCCGGTGACGGTGCCGTGACACGCGGCAGAAGGAAACGAGGACGACATGACCGAGCAGTCACCCACCGCCCAGGGCGGATCGAGTCCGGGCGGATCGAGTTCGGGCGGATCGAGTTCGGGCGGAGCGACCCCGACCCCCGGTCCGAGGCCGGGTGCGCCATCCCCCGCCGCGTTGGCACGCAAGGTGGCACCGCGGCCGACCCCCGCGGGTACCCCGGGGGTCACGCGCGCCTCGGACCCCTCGCAGTGGGGTCGCGTCGACGAGTCGGGCGCGGTGTTCGTCCGGACCTCCGACGGTGAGCGTCAGGTCGGGTCGTGGCAGGCCGGCGCTCCCGAGGAGGGCCTCGCGCACTTCGGTCTGCGCTTCGATGACCTCGCCGCCGAGGTCGCCCTGCTCGAGACCCGTCTCGAGTCCCATCCGCAGGACGCCAGGAAGACCCGCGCCTCGGCGGAGACCCTGGCCGAACAGATCCCCACCGCCGCCGCCGTGGGCGATCTGGATTCTCTCACCGCGCGTGTGGCTGCGGTGATCGAGCGTTCCGGCGAGGTCGAGGCCGTGTCGAAGCAGCGCAAGGACGAGCAGCGGGCGGCCGCGATCGCGCGGAAGGAGGCGTTGGCGGACGAGGCCGAGGAGATCGGGGCGTCATCGACGCAGTGGAAGTCCGCCGGGGACCGTCTGCGAGAGATCCTCGAGGAATGGAAGACGATCCGGGGTATCGACCGCAAGACGGACGACGCCCTGTGGAAGAGGTTCTCCAAGGCCCGGGAGGCGTTCAACCGTCGCCGGGGCTCGCACTTCGCCGAACTGGACCGCAACCGCGCCTCGGTCAAGAAGGTCAAGGAGGACCTGGTGGAGCGGGCGGAGGCCCTGTCCGGATCCACCGACTGGAACGACACGGCCACGGCGTTCCGTCGTCTCATGGACGAGTGGAAGGCCGCCGGCCGGGCCCCGCGGGATGCCGATGAGGCCCTGTGGAAGCGGTTCAAGGCGGCCCAAGACACGTTCTTCGACGCCCGCCACGCCGCCGCTGCGGAACGGGACGCCGAGTTCGAGACCAACGCCCAAGCCAAGGAGGCCCTGCTCGCCGAGTACGAGGGCCGGATCGATCCTGCGGCCGACCTGGGCGCCGCCCGGTCCACTCTCCGGCAGCTGCAGTCGCGGTGGGAGGAGATCGGCAAGGTCCCGCGCGAGCGGATGGGTCAGTTGGAGGGGCGTATCCGGGCCCTGGAGAAGCGTGTCGCCGACGCGGCGGACACGGAATGGCGTCGAACCGACCCGGAGGCCAAGGCCCGCGCCGGCCAGTTCTGGGACCGGGTCCACGACTTCGAGGAGCAGGCCGCGAAGGCGGACGCTGCGGGCAAGAACAAGGACGCCGAGAGCGCCCGGGCCCAGGCCGCGCAGTGGAAGGAGTGGGCGGAGGCAGCCGAGAAGGCTGTCGACACCCGCTGACGCGCCCCACCGGCGGCCACCCGCCGACGGGCGACGAGAACTCGCAGACGAGAAGAGCCCGGCCCGTCACGACGGGGCCGGGCTCTTCTCGCGCCGGTCATCCCACCGTGCGTCGTCCGGGAGGTCGGTTCAGCGCCCGTCTCCGTGACGGGCGTTCTCCTCGAGGGTGATCTGCTCCGGGGTCCGCGCCCACAGCACGCTCGCCAGCGTGATGACCAGCGCGAACACGATGATCTCACTGAGGTAGAGGCCAATGCCGGGCCCGCCGAAGTCCTGCACATCAGGGTTGGGCCCGCGACCGGACTGGCGGAGCCAGATCGCCAACACGCCGTAGACGGCGGACACGCACGTCGCACTCCAGGCGATCCCGGCGGCCCACCACTTCTGGGTCATGATCATCGCTGCCCCGAACGCGATGGTGCCCACGGAGTACAGGAGCACGAACAGATGGGACGGCAGGGTCGTGTACTGCTCACGCGCCACGTCGGTGAAGAACAGGACGTCGAGTCCCCGCACCCCCTCGCTGTGCGGCAGGGCCAGGGCGACGGCCAACAGGACGATGAGGACGGCGGACGCCAGGTAGGCCCGCCCGATCACGAGGGTGCGCCCGAGGACGCGGTCACGGTCTCGCATCTCCGATTCCGCGTTCCGGGTGACTTCCATGATCCCCGCGATCGGATCGGGACGGTCGTCGGTGCTCACGTGGGGCATCCCTTCTCGGTGGTGACTGGGGCGCTGACGGTGTCGCGCCGGAGCGTGGGAAGTCCGAGCCCGACCCCGATGGGCGGGGTCTCGGGCTTGTGGCCCGCCGCGTGACGATCCCCGGCCCGGGTGGCCCGGTGGCTGAGCACCCCGTCATCGGCGAGCAGGTGGTGAGGGGCCGCTGCGGTGACGCGGGTGGTCACCACGTCACCCGGACGCACCCGATCGGCGTGGTCGCCGATGGGTGCGAAGTGCACGAGCCGACCGTCGCGGGCCCGGCCCGTCATCCGTGCGGTGGCCGCGTCCTTGCGGCCCTCGTCGGCGGTCACGAGGAGTTCGACGACCCGCCCGACCTGCTTCTGGTTCTCCTCGAGGGTGATGCGCTCCTGGAGCTCGATCAGCCGCTCGTAGCGTTCCTGGACCACGGCCTTGGGGATCTGGTCCTCCATGGTGGCCGCGGGGGTCCCCGGGCGGGGCGAGTACTGGAAGGTGAACGCGCTGGAGAACCGGGCCTTCTCGACCACGTCGAGGGTTGCCTGGAAGTCCTCCTCGGTCTCCCCGGGGAACCCGACGATGATGTCGGTGGTGATGGCCGCGTGCGGCATGGCCGCGCGGACGCGCTCGATGATCCCGAGGAAGCGCTCGGACCGGTAGGAGCGTCGCATGGCGCGCAGGACGCGGTCGGACCCGGACTGCAGCGGCATGTGCAGTTGGGGGCAGACGGTCGGTGTGGAGGCCATGGCCTCGATCACGTCGTCGGTGAACTCCGCCGGGTGCGGCGAGGTGAAGCGGATCCGTTCGATCCCCTCGACCCGGCCGGCCGCCCGCAGCAGTGAGGCGAAGGCTCCCTTGTCGGAGGGCTCGTCGGGGTCGTGGAAGGACCGCCCGTAGGCGTTGACGTTCTGGCCGAGCAGCGTGACCTCGAGGACGCCCTCGTCGGCGAGCGCCTGCACCTCGGCCAGGACCTCGCCGGGCCGACGATCGACCTCTTTGCCGCGCAGGGACGGAACGATGCAGAACGTGCAGGTGTTGTTGCATCCCACGGACACCGAGACCCACCCGGCGTATGAGGATTCGCGGGTGGCCGGCAGGGTCGACGGGAAATGCTGCAGGGAGTCGGCGATCTCCACCTCGGCCCGCTCGTTGTGGCGGGAGCGGTCGAGGAGCGTCGGCAGGTGTCCGAGGTTGTGGGTGCCGAACACGACGTCGACCCACGGTGCGCGGGAGACGACGACGTCCTTGTCCTTCTGCGCGAGGCACCCCCCGACGGCGATCTGCAGGCGGGGGTTCGCGTCCTTCCACGGCCGCAGGTGACCGAGGGTGCCGTAGAGCCGGTTGTCGGCGTTCTCCCGGACCGCGCAGGTGTTGAACACGACCAGATCGGGAAGGTGACCTCCGGCCGGGTCGGCGTCGCCCTCGAAGGGCACGTACCCCGCGGCGTCGAGGACCCCGGCGAGACGCTCGGAGTCATGGACGTTCATCTGACATCCGAAGGTGCGAACCTGGTAGGTCCGGCGGGCGTCGCCCTCGGCATGCGCTTCCTGCGCCGCCGCCTGCAGGTCGGTCACGAGAGTATCCACGCAGGCCAGGGTACTCAGGGCGATGCGTGGGCCGCCAATTCGGCGTCCACGACTTTCACCGCCAACCCCGTCGGATAACCCCGCCGGGCCAGGAAGGCGATGAGCCTGCGCCGCTCGCCCTGCACGTCCGGCCCGGACAGTGCGGCGCGCGGCCGGCGATCCAGCCGACCGCGTACCAGTTCGGCGGCCTGCCGACGGTCATCCGACTCGTCGATCTCGCCGACAGCCCGGGCGATGTGCGCCTCCGCCACGCCCTTGTCCCGCAGCTCGCGCTCTAGGGCGCCGCGCGAACGGCCACGGCGTCTCCTACGGCCACGTACCCACTCCTCGGCGAAGTCGGCATCGTCGACCAGTCCCCACGCCCTGACCCTGCCGAGCGCCTCGTCGACAGCCTCCGCGGCGTACTCCTTGTCGAGCAGCCGCTCGCGCAACTCGTGCTCACTGCGCGGCCGGTAGCGCAGTAGTCGGAGCGCGGCGTTCGCGGCCTCGTGTGCTTCGGGGGCCAGGGGCGGAAGGTCCGAGGACCCGGAGGGCCTGGCCTCCACCGCGGCGATCGCCGTACGGAGTTCCTCCGCCCCGGGCGCCCCGGCGCCGCGGGGCCCGCGGGTGTCCCTGCCCGACATCAGAACTCGACGGGCACCACGTCGATCGGCGCGTCCTCGTCGGACTCCGCCTCGATCTCGGCGATCTCCGCCCCCGCGCCGATATTGAGCTTGTCCAGGATCTTGCGCTCAATCTCGTCCCGCACCGACGGGTTCTCCTTGAGGTACCGACGGGCGTTCTCCTTGCCCTGGCCCAACTGGTCCGGTCCGTAGGTGAACCAGGACCCCGACTTCTTGATGAAGCCGTTGTCCACGCCCATGTCGATGAGCGAGCCCTCGCGGCTGATCCCCTCGCCGTAGAGGATGTCGAACTCCGCGATCTTGAACGGCGGCGCGACCTTGTTCTTGACGACCTTGCACTTGGTGCGGTTACCGACCGCGTCGGCACCGTCCTTGAGCGTCTCGATACGGCGCACGTCCAACCGCACCGACGCGTAGAACTTCAGCGCCTTACCACCGGTGGTGGTCTCGGGCGAGCCGAACATGACGCCGATCTTCTCGCGCAGCTGGTTGATGAAGATCGCGGTGGTGCCGGTGTTGTGCAGCGCGCCCGTCATCTTCCGCAGGGCCTGGCTCATGAGTCGCGCCTGCAGGCCGACGTGGCTGTCGCCCATCTCCCCCTCGATCTCGGCACGGGGGACGAGCGCCGCCACGGAGTCGATCACCAGGATGTCGATCGACCCGGAGCGGACCAGCATGTCCGCGATCTCGAGGGCCTGCTCACCCGTGTCCGGCTGGGAGACGATGAGGTTGTCCGTGTCCACGCCGAGCTTGCGGGCGTACTCCGGATCCAGGGCGTGCTCCGCGTCGATGAACGCCGCGATCCCGCCAGCCGCCTGCGCGTTGGCCACGGCGTGCAACGCGACCGTGGTCTTACCCGAGGACTCCGGCCCGTAGATCTCCACGACGCGTCCCCGGGGGAAGCCGCCCACGCCCAGTGCCACGTCGAGGGACAGCGCCCCGGTCGGGATGACCTGGACCGGCGGCCGGTTGTCGTCACCCAACCGCATGACCGAGCCCTTGCCGTAGGCCTTGTCGATCTGCGCGAGGGCCAGTTCCAGCGCCTGTTCGCGATTCTGGGCCACGCCCGTCTTGGTCCCCGACTTCGCGGTGGTCTTGGGTGCCATGGTGCTCTCCGTTCCTGCGCGACCCCCGGCGTCCGGCCGATCGGTCTGGGTGGTGATTCAGTTGCGGACGTTACGGGCCGGGTACGACACGAACGTCTCGCGCGAACCCGGCGACCGCTTTCCTGTGGAGGAAGGGCGCCCTGTGGACGGGGCGAACCGTCATCACGTGACACCCAGTGTAGGCGAACGGGTGTTCGAGGTCGACCGACACGCCGCGGACGGAGCGCTAGTGCAGCTGTTCGGGTACCTCGAACTCGGCGCACAACGCCAACCACACTCGCTTGACGGGGAGGCCGGCGTCGATCGCCTCGAGGGCGGTCCTCCCGCCACACTCCGCCAGATGGTGCGATCTGGTCAGACTGTCGGCGCGGAGTTCACCGAAGGCCTCCACGGTGCGTGCGCGGAACTCGGTCAGGGTCACGTCTCGCCCTCCCCTACGGACGACGACGGGCCGCCGGCGTGGTCGCCGACGGCCCGTTGCCGCGAGATCACTGCTGTTCGGTCTGCGCCTGCTGCTGCTGCGGCGGCGCGGCCGGCTCGGACTGGCCCTGGCCGAGCTGGCCGGTGGCACCGGTACCGGACCCGAGTTGGCCGCCCTCCGCCATCGACGCGCGGATCTGCTCGAGGCGGCTGTGGCCGGCCATCTGGGTCGAGGCCTGCTCGACCTCGAGCATGCGACCCTGCACCGAGTTCTGTGCGAGTTCCGCCGAGCCCAGGGCGTTGGCGTAGCGTCGCTCGATCTTGTCGCGGACCTGGTCGAGGTTCGGGGTGTTGCCGCCCGAGGACAGCTCCGACATCGACTGCAGGGAGGCGCTGACCTGCTCCTGCATCTTGGCCTGCTCCAGCTGACTGAGCAGCTTGGTGCGCTCGGCCACGCGCTGCTGGAGGACCATCGCGTTCTGCTCGACGGCCTTCTTGGCCTGGGCGGCGGCCTGGAGCGACTGGTCGTGCAGGCCCTTGAGGTCCTCCACACTCTGCTCGGCCGTGACCAGTTGGGCCGCGAACGCCTCCGCGGCGTTCTCGTATTCGGTGGCCTTGGCCGCGTCACCCTTCTGGCGCGCCTGCTCCGACATCTGCAATGCCTGCCGGGTGGAGCCCTGGAGCTTCTCGATCTCCGCGAGCTGCCGGTTGAGCTTCATCTCCAGCTGGCGCTGGTTGCCGATGACCGCCGCAGCCTGCTGCGAGAGCTGCTGGTGCTGACGCTGCGCGTCAGCGATCGCCTGCTGGATCTGGACCTTGGGGTCGGCCTTCTCGTCGATCTTCGAATCGAACAACGCCATGAGGTAGCGCCATGCCTTGGTAAACGGATTGGCCATCGCTGCGTAGTGTCCTTCTGCCGATTCGGACGACGGGTCTGTTCAACGGTACCGAACAACGCACGGTTGCGACCACCGGGCGTGACGGGCGCGCGGTCAGGCCGCGAGCACCGGCTCGGTGAACGTGCCCGGAGGGGAGACCTCGAGGGCGGCGCGGATGAGGATCTCGCCCAGGGAGACGTCGAGCGCCCCGGAGATGGAGGCCAGCAGTTCGCTGGAGGCCTCCTTGCGGCCGCGCTCGATCTCCGAGAGGTACCCGGGGCTCACACGGGCGGCGTCGGCCACGTCCCGCAGGGTCCGACCGGATTCCCCGCGCAGGCCGCGCAGGACCGTCCCGAGCGTCTCGCGTAGCAGAGGGGCACCGCCGGGCTGGTCCGGTCTGGGCAGGGTGGTCATCTGGATGTTCGGCATCACGGGGTACAACGCATCACATCCCGGATTCGTTCCCGTCGTCGTCGTCACCGGTCCCCTCCCCCGTCGCCGCCGCGATGACCAGCTCCAACGCCGCCGTGCACGCCGCCGTACGGATACGGCTCCGGTCGCCGCTCAACGCCAGCGTCACGGACCAGGGCTCCCTCCCGGGAACCGTCAGGCCGACGTGGACGGTCCCCACCGGCCTGCCCTCCTGGGGCTCGGGCCCCGCCACCCCCGTCAGGCCCACGCCGACATCGGCACCACAGCGCCGCGCAGCCCCGCGCGCGAGTGCGCGGGCGGTCTCCGCGGACACGGCCCCGTGCCGCTCCAGGACCTCGGTCGGCACCCCGGCGAGGTCGTGCTTCAGCTCCGTCGCGTAGACGATCAACCCGCCGCGGAGCACCATGCTGGCCCCCGGCACCTCGGCGACGGTGGCCGCGAGCAGCCCGGCCGTGAGGGACTCGGCCGTCGCCAGGGTCCATCCGCGGTCCCGCAGTGCGGAGACGGCGGCGGCCGCCGGCGGGGACACGGCGGCGGAGGGATCCACGGGGGTCAGTCCGCGGTGCGTGCGGCCCGGCGGGCCTTGACCAGGTAATCGATGCCGGTGAAGACGGTGAGCACCACGGCCGCACCGACCACGATCCATTCCACCGGCCACACCCAGTGCGGCAGCGGCAGGATGAGCATCCCCATGCCGACCGTCTGTGTGACGGTCTTGAGCTTGCCTCCCCTGCTCGCGGCCACGACGTAGTCCACCCCGAACAGGCGCCACAGCGTGATGCCGACCTCGCGGACCAGGATCACCACGGTCACCCACCAGAACAGCTCGCCCACCAGTGAGAGCGAGATGAGCGCGGCGGCGATGAGCGCCTTGTCGGCGATCGGGTCGGCGATCTTGCCAAAGTCGGTGACCAACCCGAGCTTGCGGGCCAGGTGACCGTCGACGTAGTCGGTGAACATCGCCACGGCGAAGACGACGAACGCCCCCACCCGCCACCAGGGATCCTGGGCGTCGGCGACGAAGAACAGGACCACGAAGACGGGGACCAGGAGGATCCTCACCACCGTGAGGACGTTCGCGATGTTGAGGACGGGCACCTCGTCGGTTCGGCGCCTGTTCTCGCGCGTGGAAGCAGTCACCCCCTCACCTTAGCGAGGACGGCGGGAATACCCTTGGTCGCGACGCACCCCCGACCCCGATCCCAGGAGATCCACGATGCCGCTCTTCGCCGTCACCTACCGCTACTCCGACGCCCAGACCGAGGAGCGGGAGGCCAACAAGCCCGCCCACCGCGAGTGGCTGTCCGCCCGCGTCGACGACGGGTCCGTCCGGTCCGTGGGACCGTTCGTCGACGGATCCGGGGCGTTGCTGGTGGTGGAGGCCGACGACGACGAGGCCGCACGATCGCTCGTGGGCGACGACCCCCACTGCCTGCGCGGAATGGTCTCGGAGATCACGGTCCGGGAGTGGAAGCCGGTCTTCGGCGCCCTCGCCTGACGCATACCCCGCCCGGCCGCTACCCCACCGGGGTCTCGGCCGGGTCGCGGAGGTCGGCCGGCTCGTCGTCCGGATCCTCCTCCGGCGGGGCCCCGCCCTTGATCATCCAGAGCACCGAGGCGAGTTCCTCGGGCTTGACCAGCACGTCGCGTGCCTTGGACCCCTCGGAGGGTCCGACGATGTCGCGCGACTCCATCAGGTCCATGAGGCGGCCGGCCTTGGCGAAGCCGACCCGGAGCTTGCGCTGCAGCATCGAGGTGGAGCCGAACTGGCTGGACACCACGAGCTCCACGGCGGCGAGCAGGTCGTCGAGGTCGTCGCCGATGTCGGCGTCGATGTCCTTCTTGCCGTCCTCCTTGGCGGCGGTGATGGACTCGTCGTACTCGGGCTCGGCCTGGTTCTTGGCGTAGTCGACGACCTCGTGGATCTCCTCGTCGGTGATGAACGCACCCTGCATACGGATGGGGCGCGAGGCACCCATCGGGATGAAGAGCCCGTCGCCCATACCGATGAGCTTCTCCGCCCCGGCCTGGTCGAGGATGACCCGGGAGTCGGTGAGCGAGGACGTGGCGAACGCCAGGCGGGACGGCACGTTGGTCTTGATGAGGCCGGTGACCACGTCGACGGACGGCCGCTGCGTGGCCAGGACGAGGTGGATGCCGGCCGCACGGGCCTTCTGGGTGATGCGGACGATCGCGTCCTCGATGTCGCGGGGCGCGGTCATCATGAGGTCGGCCAGCTCGTCGACCACCGCCACGATGTACGGGTAGGGGCGGTAGACGCGCTCGCTGCCGGGCGGCGTCGTGATGGCTCCCGACTTCACGCGCTCGTTGAAGTCGGTGATGTGGCGAACGCGGGTGGACTTCATGTCCTGGTAGCGCTGCTCCATCTCCTCGACGAGCCACGCGAGCGCCGCGGCCGCCTTCTTGGGCTGGGTGATGATCGGCGTGATGAGGTGCGGGATGCCCTCGTACGGCGTGAGCTCCACCATCTTGGGGTCGACGAGGATGAGGCGGACCTCGTCCGGGGTGGCCCGCGTGAGCAGGGACACGAGCATCGAGTTGACGAAGCTCGACTTACCCGAACCGGTGGAGCCGGCCACCAGGAGGTGCGGCATCTTGGCCAGGTCTGCGGTGACGAAGTCGCCCTCGATGTCCTTGCCCAGTCCGATGAGCATCGGATTGTGCTTGCTGGCGGTCTTGGGGTCGGTCAGCACGTCCGCCAGCCGCACCAGTTCGCGGTCGAGGTTGGGCACCTCGATGCCGACCGCGGACTTGCCGGGGATCGGTGCCAGCAGCCGCACGTTGTCCGTGGCGACCGCGTAGGCGATGTTGCGGTGCAGGGCGGTGATCTTCTCGACCTTCACGCCGGGGCCCAGTTCGACCTCGTAGCGCGTGACCGTCGGGCCGCGGGTGAATCCGGTGACGGCCGCGTCGATCTTGAACTGCTCCAGGACGCCCTGGATGGCCTCGATCATCTGGTCGTTGGACTCGCTGCGCGCCTTGGGCGGGTCGCCGGCCGTGAGCAGGCTGACGGGCGGCAGTGCGTAGTCCACGCCGTTCAGCAGCTGGGTCTGGGAGTCGAGCCGCTCCGCGTCGCTCTCGGAGGCGGTGTGGGTGGACGGGACGTTGGTCTGCGGGACCGCGGAGGTGTCCACCGACGGTGTCGAGACGGGACGTCGGGGCGCGGTGGCCGGCGAGGACGGAGTGGCCGAGGCCGGCGGGCGGGCCGGGGCCTCGTCGGCGTCGGCGCCCGCAGGCAGGACCTCGGTCCTGCGGGGGGCGGGCTTCCGACGTGCCGGGGCCCGGGCCGGTTCCTCCGGGGGGAGGTCGGCGACCTCCGGGGCCGCCTCGGGCTCGGCGGATGGCCGCGCGGCGCGGGGCATCTCGACCGTCTCGCCCGCCGTGGGGGTATCGGACCACGCGGCGATCCGGCGGCGGGAGCTGCGCCGCGTCGCCGAGCGCTCGGTCTCGGACGTCCGCGTCGTCTCCGCGATCGGGTACGCCGTGGTCATCTCGTCGTCCCAGTCCTCGTCGGAATCGACGTAGTCGTGGTCGACGATGTCGCCGCTGCCGTCCCAGCCGAAGAACCCGCGGACGATGCCGGGGATCTCGCGCGCGGGCCGCCCCACCATCACCAGGATCCCGAACGCGACGAGCAGGACGAGGAGCGGTACCGCGACGAAGACGGACAGGCCGGCCTCGAGCGTTCCACCGACGATCCGGCCGAGCACCCCGGCGCCGGACCGCACCCCGTCCGGATCCGTCGGCGAGCCGGACCCCAGGTGCCACAGTCCGAGCACACCGAGAGCGGCGACGGTCGTCCCGACCAGCCAGCGCGAGTGCACGTCGGGACGGGGTTCGCGGGCCATGACGAGCACGCCCCATCCGCCCAGCAGGAGCGGCAGGAGGGCACCGGGGGTACCGACCACCGTCCGGATCCCGGTGTCGATCCAGTGGCCGATCGGACCGGCCGCGCCGAACCACACGGCGCCGACGAACACGATCGCCACGCCGATGAGGATCAGACCGAGACCGTCACGGCGGTGCGGCGGGACCACCTTGTCGTCGTCTCCACCCCCGAGGCCACGGACCCCGTGGCCGACACCCTTCGCCATCGCGGACCACCCTCCGCGCAGCCCACGCCCCACGGCACCGAACGCACCCGAGGTGCGTTCCGGCGCCGGGGCGGCGGTCCGAGGACCGCTGCGGGTCCCCTTCTTGGGGGTCGAGACGACCGCACCGCGACGGGAACCGCCTCCCCGCGACGACGACGGGGTGGACTTGGTCGATCGCTGTGCTCCCGAGGTCGAAGCCGGACGTCGGCCGCCGGGGGCACGGGTGGAGCGCGTGCTCGAGCTGGATGCCATGGCCGTCACTCTATCGTCTGGAGCACCACTGGTAACAGCAGCCACACGGGGGTGGGGTGGTTCAGATGCCGCGTGGGACGGCTTCGAGCGCGTCGATCCCCCGCTGGGCACCGGAGATGTCGATCTCGACCTCGTCGCGACCGAACGTCCACAGGAGGAACTCGACGGGATCCGCCGTGATGCTCACCAGCGGGGCGAGCGCCGCGCCCGTCGAGACCGACGCGATCGTGGCCGATCCAACGTGGGCCGGGGTGCGCAGGTCGACGCGGGCCGCGACCTTGCGCAGGAAGGTCTTCGCCACGGTCGTGGCGAGGGACCAGACCCGTTCGAGGTCGTCCACCTCGAACTCGCGGGGTGCCCACCCGGGGCGCCCCCTGCGCACGTCCTCGTGGTGGACGAGGTACTCGGCCAGGTTCGCGACCCGGTCCGCGTAGCGCAGCGGTGAGTACCAGGGAGCTCCCCCGGCGATCGTGTCGAGCAGGTCTTCCCACGGGCGCTCGGCCTCCCGCAGGCGCAGGTGCTCCATCCGGTCCGCGAGGGCGGGGACGACTATCCCCGCCGCCGCGTCGGGTCGGTACTCCCGCACGACGAGGTGTGCGGCCAGGTCCCTGGTCGTCCAGCCCTCGCACAGCGTCGGGGCGTCGGGCCCGATGGCACGCATGCTCTCCACGAGAGCGCTGCGCTCCCGCTGCGCGAGGGTCGGACGGCTGGGACTCACCGGACTCAGACCTGCGCGACGGCGGAGGTGATGACGGTGGGCACGATCATGGGCTTGCGGCGCCACTTGTCCGACACCCACCGGCCGACCACGCGCCGCACGGCCTGGGCGAGACGGTACGGATCGGTCTCGCCCTCGCCGGCCAGGTCCCACAGGGCGTTCTCCACGAGCTCCACGACCGGGTCGAGTGCACCCGGCTCGTCGGTGAAGCCCTTACCGATGATCTGGGGCTTGCTCACCGGCCGGCCGGTACGCGGGTCCACCACGACGGTCGCGACGATGAAGCCGTCCTCGCCGAGCGCGGTGCGGTCCGCGAGGACCGTGTCGCCGACGTCGCCGGTGGACAGGCCGTCGACGTACAGGTTGCCGACGGGGATCTGACCGACCACGGACGCCTTGCCGTCCACGAGGTCGACCACGACGCCGTTCTGCGCGAGGACGACGTTCTCCTCCGGTACCCCGGTGGCGATCGCCAGGGCCTTGTTGGCGCGCAGGTGCCGCCACTCACCGTGGACCGGCATGGCGTTCTTCGGTCGTACGGCGTTGTAGACGAAGAGCAGCTCGCCCGCGTCCCCGTGGCCGGAGACGTGGATGTTGGCCTCGCGGCTGGTCACCACGTTCACACCCATCTGGGACAGACTGTTCTGCACGCTGAAGACGGGCTCCTCGTTGCCCGGGACGATCGACGAGGAGAACAGCACGGTGTCGCCCTCGGAGAGGTTGATCTGCCGGTGCTCGCGGCGGGCCATCCGGGAGAGCCCCGCCATGGACTCGCCCTGGGTCCCGGTCGTCATGACGACGACCTTCTCCGACGGGAGCTTGGCGGCCGTGTCCATGTCCACGATCACCTTGTTCGGATCGGTGAGCAGGCCCATCTCGAGGGCGATCTCCATGTTCCGGATCATCGACCGACCGGTGAGCGCGACCTTGCGACCGCTCGCGGCGGCGGCCGCGATGACGGACTGGACGCGGTAGACGTTGGAGGCGAAGCAGGCCACCACGACGAGCTGACGCGCGTCGGAGATGAGCCGCTGGAGCGCGGGACCGATCTCCGACTCCGAGCGACTGACCCCCGGGGTGGTGGCGTTGGTCGAATCCATCAGCAGCAGGTCGACGCCCTCGTCGCCGAATCGCCCCATCTTGGGCAGGTCGGTGGGGCGCTTGTCCGTGGGCAGCTGGTCGAGCTTGATGTCACCCGTCATCATCACCGACTGGCCACCGGCGCGGATGACCAGGCCGAGGCACTCGGGGATCGAGTGGTTGACGTCGAAGTAGCGCACCTCGAACTTGCCCAGGGTGCTCACGCTGGACTCGTCGACCTCGCGGAAGACCGGCTTGATGCGATGCTCGCGGCACTTCGCGGCGACCAGTGCGAGCGTGAACCGCGATCCGATGACCGGGATGTCCGGGCGCAGCTTGAGCAGGAACGGGATCGCCCCGATGTGGTCCTCGTGGGCGTGGGTCAGCACGAGCGCCTCGACCTGGTCCAGACGATCCTCGATGTGGCCGAAGTCCGGGAGGATGAGGTCGACGCCGGGCTCGGTCGAGCTCGGGAAGAGGACGCCGCAGTCGACGATGAGCAGCTTCGAGTCGTACTCGAAGGTCATCATGTTGCGGCCGATCTCCGTGACGCCGCCGAGCGCCACCAAGCGCAGCGCACCCTTGCGGGGCTTGGGCGGGCTGGGTAGGCGGACGGTCATGTCGCCGCCCTGCATGGTCTTCACGCCACCGAACTCGGCGGTGGAGGTGTCGCCGCGACCGCGGCCGCGTCCGCTGCGACCACGGCCGCCCTTCTGACCCCCCGAGCCCTGGCCGCCTGAGTTCTGGCCGCCGTTCTGGTCGCCGCTCGAGGATCCGCCCTTGGCTCCCGAGGACGAACCCCTGCCCCGGCCACGCGATCCGCCCTTAGGCGAGTCCTTCTGGCCGCTGTCTTTCTGGCCGCTGTCTTTCTGGCCGCTGTCTTTCTGGCCGCTGTCTTTCTGGCCGCCGTCCTTCGGGCCGTCGCCCTGCTGGTTCCTACCCTGCTGGGGCTGGTCCTGCCTACCCTTGGCCCGATCGGAGCGTCCCTGCCCCGCGTCTGCGGCGGGGGCGTCGGCTACCGGGGTGGGCTCGGTGAACTGCACGGCGGCCGTGGCCGCCGGCTCTCCCGAGGGCCGTCCTGCGGCACGTCGGGTGCGGCCGCGTCCGCGGCCGGTGGAGGTACTTTCCGTCATCTGGTGACTCCTGCTCTGTGCAGCAGCGCCGCGAGGGCGTCTCGCTGCTCGTCGGTTGGTGGTAACTGCGGGAGTCGCGGCACACCGGCCGGGACCCCGAGAAGTTCTAGTGCTGCTTTGGACATCGACACACCTCCGAGCGCCCGCTGGGCGTCGAAGAGAGGGAGGAGTCCGAGGTTGATACGTCGTGCCGTCTCGATGTCGCCACTCAGGTACGCACGGCGCAGGTCGACCAGCCGTGATGCGGCTACATGGCCGATCACACTGACGAACCCGGTCGCTCCGACGGCCAGCCACGGGAGGTTGAGTTGGTCGTCCCCCGAGTAGTAGACGAGGTCGCAGTGGGACATGACGGTGACGGCGTCGTGGAAGTCGCCCTTCGCGTCCTTGACCGCCACGATGTTCGGGTGGTCGGACAGACCGATCAGGGTGTCCGCCTGGATGGGGACCACCGATCTCGGCGGGATGTCGTAGAGCATCACGGGCCGGTCGGTCGCGTCGGCGATCGTCCGGAAGTGGACGTCCAGTCCTGCCTGGGTGGGCTTCGAGTAGTACGGCGTCACCACGAGCAGTCCGTGCGCCCCGGAGGCAGCGGCCTGCTTGGCCGCGTGCACCGAGTGCGCGGTGTCGTACGTACCGACACCCGCGACGATCGTCGCCCGGTCCCCCACCTCGGCGAGGACGGTCTCGAGGACCGCGATCTTCTCCGCGTCGGTGGTGGTGGGCGATTCCCCCGTGGTGCCGGAGACGACGAGACCGTCGCACCCCGAGTCCACGAGATGCCGCGCGACACGTGCGACGGCCTTCAGATCGACGTAACCGTCGGACCCGAACGGGGTCACCATCGCCGTGACGACCGTGCCGAACGGCGCGGGGCGCCCTGTATCGGCGGGGGCCCAGCCACGGTCGGTCGGCGCTTGCCGGCCGACAGGGCCCCCGGTGGTCACGTGTGTCATGGTCTCCCAGACTACCCGCAGTACCCGGCAGACCCCGATTCCCACCCTGGGGGCGTCGTCATCCCTCGAGAACGTAGGGGCTGACCGCGATCTCCGAGCCGTCCTCCAGCGTGGCGATCTCGAAGTCCGAGAACACCGCCGGCGCCGCCTCGCGGAGACGACGGAGTACGTCGATCGCCAGGCCCCGGATCTCGGTGTCGGCGTGCTCGGTGGCGCGCATGCCGATGAAGTGGCGCCACGAGCGGTAGTTCCCCGTCACGACGATCCGGGTCTCGGTGGCGTTCGGTAGCACGGAGCGGGCGGCCTGCCGGGCCTGCTTGTGCCGCAGCATGGGGTTGGGCACGTCCGCGAACCTGTCCTCGAGCTTCGCCAGCATCTCCGCGTAGGCGTCACGGGAGGCGTCGGTCGCGCGCCGGAAGATCTCGACGAGCTCGGGATCGTCCGCTATCGCCGGTGGGGGCACCACCTTCGAATCGTGTTCGGGGACGAAACGCTGGGACAACTGGCTGTAGGAGAAGTGGCGGTGCCGGATCAGTTCGTGGGTGCACGAGCGGGAGATCCCGGTGATGTAGAACGACACACTCGCGTGCTCGAACACCGACAGGTGCCCGACCTCGAGGATGTGCCGCAGATACCCGGCGTTGGTCGCGGTGCGTGGATTCGGTTTCTCCCAGCTCTGGTAGCAGGCCCGCCCCGCGAACTCGGCCAGCGCCGATCCGCCTTCGGCGTCCGTCTCCCACTCGACCTCGTCGGGCGGGATGAACTCGGTGTGCGCGACCAGGCGGACCTGCCGCCGGACGAGCTCGGACATCGTGGGTCTCCTTCGGTGATGTGCCCGGCGGTTCAGCCGAGCAGATGTGCGGCGACGGTGGCCGCGACCTCGGCGGCGGTGTCGAGATCCTGGCGTCCGGGTTCGCCGGTCAACTGGACTGCGGGGGCGACGGCCTGCAGTCCCCAGCCGGTGGCGATCCGTTCGACCGAGTTGACCGCTCCCGCGGTGTCGTTGTCCCCGTGTACGCACAGGGCGTACGGCCGGCCTGCCACCGCTCCCTCGCAGGTGTAGTAGGTGCGGTCGAAGAAGTGCTTGAGCGCGCCGGACATGTACCCGAAATTGGCCGGGGTGAGCAGGACATAGCCGTCGGCGCGCAGGACGTGGTCGTCGGTGGTGGCCAACGCGGGGACGGACTCGACCGCGATCCCTTCGAGTTCGGGATGGTCGAGACCGGTGACGAGTGCTTCGAGAATGCGGCGCAGGCGTGGTGACGGGGCGTGGTGCACGACCAGTACCGTGCTCATCCCAGACCCTTCCCCGAGGTGAGTTCCGTCTCGCGCAGCCCGATGGCGGCCTTCATGACCTCCCGGGCGCGGACGCGGTCGCCGGCGTGGTCGTAGGCCCGCGCCAGCCGGTAGGTCGTCCGCCAGTCGTCGGGGGCGGCCTGGTACTCGGCGCTGACCCGGTCGAACAGCGCGTCCGCCGCGTCATGCTCGAGTCGGCCGGAGGGGCGTCGCTCCATGTCCGCGAGATCGAGTTCGATCCCCTCCGCCGCGGCGGCGGCCGAGATCCTCTGGAGTTCGAGGCCGTTGCGGAAGATGGCCCAGGTCGCCCAGGCGCCGACGCCGGTGAGCAGGATGATCCCCGCCCCGAGCCCGCGCACGGCCAGATAGTCGGAGGCGCTGACCATCGACCAGCCGAGGTACAGCAGGTACCCGAAGGCCACGACCAGGCCCAGCGCCGTGAGGGCCATGACCAGGGGCTTGACGATGCGCTCCACGGCGGTGGTCCTAGAGGTCCATGAAGGAGTCGAGCCCGACGGTCAGGCCCGGGGCCCCGGCGATCGAGCGGACCCCCAGAAGCACTCCGGGCGCGAACGAGGTGCGGTCCAGCGAGTCGTGCCGGAGGGTGAGGGTCTCCCCCTGCGTCCCGAGCAGCACCTCCTGGTGGGCGACGAGGCCCGACAGTCGCACCGAGTGCACGCGGATCCCGTCGACGTCGGCGCCGCGGGCCCCGTCGAGTTCCGTGGACGTGGCATCGGGCGACGGCCCGAGCCCCGCCTCCCGGCGAGCCGCCGCCATCATGGCGGCGGTGCGGTGGGCCGTCCCCGACGGCGCGTCGGCCTTGTTGGGATGATGCAGCTCGACGATCTCGGCGGACGGGAAGTACTTCGCGGCCTGGACCGCGAACCGCATCATCAGGATGGCACCGATGGCGAAATTGGGCGCGACCAGTACACCGGTCCCGGGACTGTCCTCCAGCCACCCCCTGAGGGTGGCGAGACGGTCCTCGGTGAACCCGGTGGTGCCGACCACCGCGTGTATGCCGTTGGCCACGCAGTACTCGAGGTTGTCCAGCACCACGTCCGGGTGGGTGAAGTCCACCACCACCTCGGCACCGGAGTTGACGAGCGCGTCCAGCGGATCGCCCTGGTCGACCTCCGCGACGAGTTCGAGGTCCTCCGCGTCACGGACGGCCTCACAGATCGCCGTCCCCACCTTGCCGCGTGCGCCGAGCACTCCGACCTTCGTCACCGTCATCGTCTCCTCACGTGGTCCTCGTCGAGCCCGTCCAGCCTATCCGCCGACGCGCCCGAGCAGTCCAGCCGCGCCGTCGCCGGGCATCCCGGGGCCGACCGCCGCCAGACACCACGGGGCGGACTCGTCGGTCCAGTAGGCGGCGACCTCGTCGCGGGTGACCCGACGGAGCCTGGCCACCGATTCCTCGACGGGGACCACCGTGTCGCGGTCCAGGAGGTGTCGACCGATCCGCGTCATGCGGGAGAGCGGATCGTCCAACCCGAGCCTGATCGACCCCGTGAGGTGGCCGATCGCCCGACCCACCTCGTCGGCGGCGGGCGGCGCGGCCAGCATCCCGGACACGACCTCGCCCACCTCGTCGCACAGTGCGTCCACACGGTCCACCGGGGCGCCGGCCACCACCGTGAGCAGACCGGTCGGCCGGAACTGGTCCATGCCCGCATAGACCGTGTACGCCAGACCGAGTTCCTCGCGGATGCGTTGGAACAACCGGGAGCTCAGTCCCCCGCCGAGAACCGCGGTGCCGACCTGCGCCGCGGCCCGGTCCCGGTGATCCCGGGCCGGGGTTCTGCGGGCGAGGGCGATCAACGCCTGTTCGGAGTCGTCGTCCTCACCGGTGAGGACGGACGTCGCGGCCCACCCGGGCGCCCCCGCGCCCGGCCCGGTGTCGCCACCGCCGGTCCCGGCGCCGAGATCGGCGCCGTCCCGCGACGTCCCGTTGCGGGACACCGCCGCCGCCAGTGGCCCGGCGGCGATCCGGCGCACGAGGGCGTCGTGATCGAGACGCCCGGCCGCCGCGACCACGACGTCGCCGGCACCGAGCATGCGTCGGTGGAATGCCCGTAGGGTCTCGGCGTCCAGTGCTTCCACCGACTCCTCGGTCCCGATGATCGGGCGGGCGAGCGGGTCGCTACCGAGGGCCGCGGTGGCGACCAGTTCGCAGGCGAGGTCCTCCGGGTCGTCCGCACGGCCGGCGAGCTCGTCGAGCACGACGTCACGCTCGATCTCGACGTCGGCGGGGTCGCAGGATCCGTTGGCGACGACGTCCACCAGGACGTCCACCGCGGTGTCCAGCCCCTCGGCGGGGACGTGGACGTGATAGCAGGTGTGCTCGCGTCCCGTGAAGGCGTTGAGGTCACCACCCAGCAGGTCGATACGCTGGGACAACTCCAGACCGGACGCCGAGCTGGTGCGCTTGAACAGGACGTGCTCCAGGAAGTGCGCGGCGCCGTGTTCCCCGGGGCCCTCGTCCGCGGATCCGGACCCTATCCAGACACCGACCGCCGCGGTGTGGCACCACGGTAGGTCCTCGGTCACCACACGCACGCCCGGGATCGACCGGTCCACGCGGATCGTCGGGTTCACGGTCCTTCCCTTCTGTCGACGAACGAGGCACGCACCCCGCGCGCGGGGTGCGTGCCTCGTGGGGTGCCGGGCGCCGTGGGGGGGGGCGGACCGGCGGGGTCTCAGTCGTCGGTGCCGGAGTCCGCGTCGGCTCCGCCGTCCGAGTCGTCACCGACCGGGACGAGACTGATCTTGCCGCGGTTGTCGATGTCGGCGATCTCGACCTGCATCTTGTCGCCGACGTTGACCACGTCCTCGACCTTGCCGACGCGCTTGCCCTGGCCCAGCTTGGAGATGTGGACCAGACCGTCGCGGCCCGGCAGCAGCGAGAGGAAGGCGCCGAACGGGGCGGTCTTCACGACCGTACCGAGGAAGCGCTCCCCGACCTTGGGCAGCTGCGGGTTGGCGATGGCGTTGATCTTGTCGATCGCGGCCTGGGCCGACTCGCCGTCCGTGGCCCCGATGTACACGGTGCCGTCGTCCTCGATCGAGACGGACGCGCCGGTCTCCTCGGTGATCGAGTTGATCATCTTGCCCTTGGGCCCGATGACCTCGCCGATCTTGTCGACCGGGACCTTGATCGCGATGATGCGGGGCGCGAACGGGCTGAGCTCGTCGGGCTCGTCGATCGCCTCGGCCATCACGTCGAGGATGGTGAGCCGGGCCTCGCGGGCCTGGGTCAGCGCGCCGGCCAGCACCTCGGACGGGATGCCGTCGAGCTTGGTGTCGAGCTGGAGCGCGGTGACGAACATGCCCGTGCCGGCGACCTTGAAGTCCATGTCGCCGAAGGCGTCCTCGGCCCCGAGGATGTCCGTCAGCGCGACAAAACGTCGTTCCGACTCACCGGCCTCGTTCGTGATCTCGTCGGAGACCAGGCCCATCGCGATACCCGCGACGGGGGCCTTGAGCGGCACACCCGCGTTGAGCAGCGACAGCGTCGAGGCGCAGACGGAGCCCATGGAGGTGGAGCCGTTGGAGCTGAGCGCCTCGGAGACCTGGCGGATCGCGTAGGGGAACTCCTCGACGCTCGGCAGGACCGGCATGAGCGCGCGCTCGGCGAGCGCGCCGTGGCCGATCTCGCGACGCTTGGGCGAACCCACGCGACCGGTCTCACCGGTGGAGTACGGCGGGAAGTTGTAGTGGTGCATGTAGCGCTTGCTGGTCTCGGGCCCGAGCGAGTCGATCTGCTGGGCCATCTTGACCATGTCGAGCGTGGTCACGCCGAGGATCTGGGTCTCGCCGCGCTCGAACAGCGCCGAACCGTGGGCGCGCGGGATGACCTCGACCTCGGCGGACAGCGCGCGGATGTCCCGCGTGCCGCGGCCGTCGATCCGGAAGTGGTCGGTGAGGATGCGCTGGCGCACGACCTTCTTGGTCAGCGACTTGAACGCGGCCCCCACCTGGCCGAGGCGGTCGGAGAACCGCTCGGTGAGCTGCTCGAGGACGGTCGCCTTGAGCTCGTCGGTCGCGACGTCGCGATCCTGCTTGTCGGCGATCTGCATGATCTCGCCGAGCTTGGTCTCGGCGATCTCGGCGACGGCGGCGTAGACGTCGTCGGCGTACGGCGGGAACAGCGGGAACTCCCGCGGCGTGCCGGGCGCGGCGTCGGCCAGTGCCTGCTGTGCGGCGCACAGCTCGGCGATGAACGGCTTGGCGGCTTCGAGCCCCCGGGCCACGACGTCCTCGGTGGGGGCCTGCGCGCCCCCGGCGACCTTCTCGATCACGTCGTCGGTGGCCTCGGCCTCGACCATCATGATCGCGACATCGGCGGTGTCACCGGAGCCGACGACACGGCCGGCGACGACCATGTCGAACACGGCGTCGTCGAGCTGCTCGACGGTCGGGAAGGCGACCCACTGGCCGGCCGGGTCGGCCGACGTCGGGATGAGCGCGACGCGCACGCCGCCGACCGGACCCGAGAAGGGCAGGCCGGACAGCTGGGTGGAGGCGGAGGCGGCGTTGATGGCCACCACGTCGTACAGGTCCTTGGGGTCGAGGCTCATGACGGTCACGACGACCTGGACCTCGTTGCGGACCCCGTCCGCGAAGGTGGGGCGGAGCGGCCGGTCGATGAGCCGGCAGGTGAGGATGGCGTCCGTGCTGGGACGCCCCTCGCGGCGGAAGAACGAACCGGGGATCCGTCCCGCGGCGTACATCCGCTCCTCGACGTCCACCGTCAGGGGGAAGAAGTCGAAGTGCTCCTTGGGGTGCTTGCCCGCCGTGGTGGCGGACAGCAGCATGGTGTCGTCGTCGAGGTAGGCGACGACCGCACCGGCGGCCTGCTTGGCCAGCCGGCCGGTCTCGAAGCGGAGCTCGCGGCGACCGAAGTCGCCGTTGTCGATGGTCGCGACGGTCTCGAAGACCCCGTCTTCGACCTCGACGGCCGTGATCTGTGGCATGTGTTTCCTGTCGTGTCGGGTGCATGGGCCGCACGGCGGAATCGTCCCGCCGGGGCCACCGGGCGTCACGTCAGGGGGTCCCGGTTCGACCTCGGTCTTCGATCGAAGCGGCCGGAACGCGTGCCACGGATGCTGATGCTCCCGGGCGTCGGGTTCCGGCGGCCACTACCGAGGACCGTCAATCGGACCTGTCGACCACCCCGGCACGTGTGCACCGGCTCCACCGAGGCTATCAGGGAAAACCGTCCGGGTCACCGGGCGCGCGCGGGTGACGCCCCCGAGACCCGGCGGCCCGGTTCGCGGAAATGCACCGACCCCGCCCGGATGGACCGGGCGGGGTCGGTGACGCGGTGGTCGTCGTGCGTCAGCGACGCAGGCCGAGACGCTCGATCAGCGAGCGGTAGCGCGCGATGTCGGTCTTGGCGATGTACTTGAGCAGACGACGCCGACGGCCGACCATGAGGAGCAGGCCGCGCCGCGAGTGGTGGTCGTGCTGGTGGGTCTTGAGGTGCTCGGTGAGCTGGGAGATCCGCTTGGTGAGCATGGCGATCTGGGCCTCGGGCGAGCCGGTGTCGGTCTCGTGGAGGCCGTACTCGGCCAGGACGGCCTTCTTGTCTTCGGTGCTCAGCGCCATGGTGACTCCTGGTTGTTCCAGTCCGCGTGAATGTTGGGCCCCGCCGCCGCGGACCACAGGAGGGCCGACGGGAGACGTTACCAGTCCACGGACGTGTCGGCCCAATGCGAGGTCACGGCCGGTCGACGTCCGCCCCGAGCACGGTCCGGGTCGTGGTGACGTCGCGGTCCATGGCCACGAGCAGCTCGTCGACCGAGGCGAACTTCACCATGTCGCGGACGTGGTCGACGAAGTCGACCGCCGCCAGTCGTCCGTACAGGTCGGCCGACTCGTCCAGGACGAACGCCTCGACGCTGCGGGCGGAGTCCCCGAACGTCGGGTTGGTGCCGACGGAGATCGCGGACGGGTAGCGCCGTCCCGGGACGATCGTGCCGTCGACGGGGCCGTCGTCGAGCACGGTGAACCACCCGGCGTACACGCCGTCGACGGGCACGGCGGTGTACTCGGGAAGGTCGAGGTTGGCGGTCGGGTAACCCAGGTCCCGCCCCCCGCGCCCGGCACCGTGGACCACGACGCCCGAGACCCGGTGCGGTCGGCCGAGGACCTCGGCGGCGCCGGCCACGTCGGCCTCGGACAGCAACCGGCGGACACGGCTGGAGGAGACGGTCTCTCCCCCGGCCTCGAGCAGGTCGACGATCTCGCAGACGATGCCGCGGTCGGCGCACAGCTCGCGCAGGGTCTCCGGGGTACCGGCCGCGCGTCGACCGAACGTGAAGTTCCGCCCCACGGTGACCGCGCGGGCCCGCAGGCCGCGGACGAGGACCCGGTCCACGAACTCGTCGGGCTCCCACGACGCCATCTCGCGGTCGAACGGCAACGCGAACACGGCGTCGATCCCGAACCCGCCCGCGAGCTCGGCACGCCGCTCGAGGGGGGTGAGGACCGACGGGTGGGTCCCCGGCCTGACGACCTCGACGGGGTGGGGGTCGAACGTCACGAGGACGGGACTCGCGCCCAGGTCCCGGCCGTGGCCGACGGCGCGGTCCACCAGGCTCCGATGACCCCGGTGGAGCCCGTCGAACACGCCGAGGGCGACGGAGGTCCCGCCGTCGGGGATCACGATCTCGTCGAACGTCCGCCACAATTGCACGGCGACCACCTTACGCGCGGCGTTCACAGGCCCGCCGGGCGCATGACCACGACCGGAGCTGCACGCCGCCCCGATTCCGAGACCAGCGCCGCGACCCGGCCGTCCGGGCCGACGGCGGCGACGACCCCGGCGTCACCGCGGGCCTCGAGCCATCGGCCGTGGCGCAGTCCCTCCGCCTCGTCGGCGTCGATGTCGCGTCGGGGGAACGCGGTCAGCGCGGCGGAGTCGAGGTCCAGCGACAGTGTCGGATCGGTCTCCAGCTGGTCGAGGGTCCGTGCCACGTCGAGACCGAACGGCCCGACGTGGGTGCGGCGCAGCGCCGTGAGGTGACCGCCGACCCCGAGGGCGGAGCCGAGGTCCCGGGCGAGCGCGCGGATGTAGGTTCCGGTGGAACAGTCGACGACGACGACGAGGTCGATCACCGCACCGGAGCGGGCCCGCTCGAGCACGTCGAACCGGGCGACGGTGACCCGCCGTGACCGGAGCTCGACCTCCTCCCCCGCCCGCACCCGGTCGTAGGCCCGCCTCCCGTCCACCTTGATCGCGCTCACCGCGGACGGGACCTGGTCGATCTCCCCGGTCAGCGCCGCGACGGCCGCGTCGATCGCCTCGTCGGTCACGGCGGAGGCGTCGGTGGTCGAGGTGGTCTCCCCCTCGGCGTCGTCGGTGGTCGTGGTCTGGCCGAGACGGATGGTGGCCTCGTAGGACTTGGTCTCCAGTGCCAACAGTCCGAGCATCTTGGTGGCGCGTTCGATGCCCACCACGAGCACCCCGGTGGCCATCGGGTCGAGCGTTCCGGCGTGGCCGACCTTGCGGGTACCGAAGTAGCGTCGGAGCCGTCCGACGACGTCGTGGCTGCTCATTCCCCCCGGCTTGTCGACGACCACCAGGCCGGGGTCGGGAGCGGGGCGGGGGTCGGGTCTGCGCGGCGTCACGGGCCCACGCTAGCGACCCCGGCGGGTCGCAGCACGATCGCCGAGGCCACGTACCCGTCCCGGACGGCCCAGCGGCCCCGGAACTCGACCAGATCGGGCCCCCCGTCCACGGCATGGCCGTCGATGAGGATCCGCGATCGCAGCGTGCCGGTGACCACCTCGTCGTCGTCGCCGTCCGGGACCAGGGTGATGTGTGCGTCACCGAACCCCAGCCACCGGTGGGTGAGCGGGAACCACGCCTTGTACGTGGCCTCCTTCGCCGTGAACAGCAGCGCATCCCAGGCGACGTCCGCGACCTCGGCGCGTGCCGCACGGACCCACGCCGCCTCCTCGGGCAGGGAGACGGCCTCGAGGACGCCCGCGGCCAGCGGTGCGTGGCGTTCCACGTCCAGTCCGAGCGACCGGACGCGGGCGGTCGGCGCCAACGCGGCGGCCCGCAGCCCCTCCGTGTGCGTCAGCGTGCCCACCAGGCCCGGCGGCCACACCGGCATGCCCCGACCCCCGCGCAGGACGGGGCCGGCGGGCACGCCGAGCCTCGACATGGCCTCCCGGGCACACGCACGCGCGCCCGCGAAGTCGATCCGGCGCCGCTCGACGGCGGCCCCGATCTGCTCGACCTCCACCGGGTACAGCGACGCCAACAGCGCCGCGTCGTCCAGGCCCAGCTCGGCGTCGGTCACCCCCACCACGTCGGGCGGGAACAGGTCGTCGATCACCGCTCGTCCTCCAGATAGGGGCCGGGGTCACCGGGCCGGGCGATCCTCGGCAGGCCACCCTCGTCGCGGACCCACTGGACCTGCGGACCGTCCGGCGCCGGGAGGATCTGACGGGTGAGCGGATCCGGCCGCCCACGCCCGTTCCACTCCCTCGGATAACCCAGGGAGACCTCCTCGAAGCGCACGCCGTCGTGGACCGTGGTCCGCGGGATGTGCAGGTGACCGTAGACGCACGCGGTGGCGCGGTACCGGCGGTGCCAGTCTGCCGTCTGATCTGTCCCGCACCACAGCGCGAAGTCCGGGTGCCGCAGGACCCGGGTGGGGTCCCGGAGCAGCGGCCAGTGGTTGACGAGCACCGTCGGGTGCGCGGGATCGAGGCGAGCCAGCCGCGTCGTCGTACCCACGAGACGCTCCCGACACCAGGCGACCGCGTCACCGTAGGGGGCGGGGTCGATGAGGAACTCGTCCGAGGCCACGACGCGACGCTCCCGCGCACCGGCCAGGGCGTCCGCCCGCGGCTGCCCTGCCACCCGCGTCCAGCTGTAGTCGTAGAACAGGAACATCGGCACCACCCACGCGGGCCCGCCCGGTCCGGTCCACAGGGGGTAGTCGTCCTCCGGGGTGTCGACCCCGATGGCCCGGCACGCCTCCACCAGCCGGTCGTACTTGGTGGTGGACGTGATCCCCTCGTCGTCGCGGCCGATCCACAACTCGTGGTTGCCGGGCGCCCAGATCACCCGTTCGAAACGCGCCGCCAGTCGCTCGAGCGCGTCCACGACGTGGTCGACCTTCTCGGCCACGTCACCGGCCACGATGAGCCAGTCCCCCGGGTGCGCGGGGTGGATCTCGTCCACGACGTCCGCGTTGCCCCGATGTCCCACGTGCAGGTCGGACACCGCGCGCAGGGTCGGTTGCACGCCCGTCGCCCCGGCGGTCATCCGTCCACCTCCTGCAGGGCCCGTGCGCCCGGCGTCTGCGCTCCCAGCACCATCCACCGGTCGCCGCGCACCCGGGCCACGACGGCGATCAGTCGGAGACCGACGAACACCCCCATCCCGACCCAGATCCCCGGCAGCCCCCACCCGAGGTGGCGGGTGACGAGCAGCACGGGCAGGAAACCCAGAAGCGCCGCGACCACGGTGCTGGTGCGCAGGTACGCCGCGTCACCGGCGCCCAGCAGCACGCCGTCGAGTCCGAACACCACCGCGGCCGGGATCACCACCACCGCCATCCCGATCAGGGCGACGACCAGGCGATCAGCCACCCCGGGATCCCCGGACAGCAGCGATGCCAGGGGTGCTCTGAACACGGCCGTCAGCAGGGCGAGCCCCGCTCCCAGACCCAGTGACCACACCACCACCGCTCGTGCCAGCGCCCGGCCGTGGGCGGCGAGTCCGGCCCCGAGCGCGGCGCCGACGAGCGACTGGGCCGCGATCGCGACCGAGTCCAACACGAGCGAGTACAGCGCCCACAATTGCTGTGCGAGGTGGTGCGCCGCGAGCGAGTCGACGCCGGCGGCGGCTGCCGCGGTGGTGGCGACGGCGAAGGTGATCTGGAACGACGCGGTACGGATGATCAGGTCCACGCCCATGCGGAGCTGGCTGACGATCACGGCGCGGCGTGGCCGCAGCGACCCCGGGCGCTCGAGGACGAGCGCGACGAGGAAACCGGCGGCCATGAGCAGTTGACCCGCGAGATTCGCCCAGGCACTCCCGACCAACCCCAGCGCCGGGGCCGGCCCCAGACCGGGGACCAACACCACGCACCCGGCGGTCGACACGCCGATGCCCACGCCGACGAGCACGAGCGGGGTGCGCAGGCGCTGGACGCCCCTCATCCACCCGTGGCCGGCTGACGCCACGAGGATGCACGGGATGCCCCACACGGCCACCCCGAGCCATTCGGCCGCGCCGGCGGCCACGTCCGCGTCCGCGGCGAGTACCCGGGTGATCGGCCCGCGCGACGCCAGTACGACGGCCACCACCAGCGCGCCGACGGCGACGGCGATCCACGTCGCCTGCACCCCCTCGGCCACGGCGTCGCCGCGGCGGCCCGCCCCGTGCAACCGGGCCGATCGGGCGGTGGTCCCGTAGGACAGGAAGTTCATCTGGGTGCCCAGCACCAGAAGGACGAGGGCTCCCACGCCGAGCGCGGCCAGGTCCTCCGGGCCCTGGCGACCAACGATGATCCCGTCGACCAAGAGATAGACGGGCTCGGCGGACAGCACGGGCAGGACCGGCAAGGCGATCGACCAGAGTCGGCGTCCGATCGCTCCCAGCCCGACGGCCGGATCCGGCCCGGTGTGCGTCACGTCAGCCGAGGAGTTCACGGAGCCTCGTGCTGATGGTCTCCACATCACCGCGCATCGTGCAGCCGGCGGCCGACGGATGGCCGCCGCCCCCGAGCGCGGCCGCGATGGCCGAGACGTCCACGGCGTCCGCGCCCTGGCCACCGGGTCGCGAGCGGAGGGAGACGGCCCACTCGCCGGGCAGGTACTCCTTCAGCAGCACCGCCACTCGGGCCTCCCGGACGCCGCGGAGGTGCGAGACGAGGGATTCCACGTCGTCCTCGTCCGCTGCCGAGATCACCTCGTGCGGGACGGCCAGCCACACCGATCCGCGCCCGCCCACCGTGTCGACTTCCAGACGCACCGTCCTCAACAGCCCGCCCAGCACCCGCAGCCAGGCGAACGAGTGCGCGTCGAGCAGGGCGTGGGTGAGTTCGGTGGTCTCCGCGCCCGCGGCCAGCAGTCGTCGGGCGGTCTCGTGCGAGTTCGCGCCGCCCCAACGGAAGGATCCGGTGTCGGTGACGAGCCCGGCGTAGAGGCTCGTGGCCGTCACGGCGTCCACGGGGAACCCGCCCGCGTCGAGGACGTCCAGGACGAGCGACGCCGTCGACGCGGCGTCCGGGTCGAGCAGCATGTGGGAACCGAAGCCCGGATTGGACCGGTGATGGTCGACGACGAGGACCTCCGCTGCCGCGTCGGCGAGCCGGCCCCACCGGCCCACCCGGTCCGGGCTCGCACAGTCCAACGTCACGACGAGACCCCGATGGGCGGGGACCTGCGCGAGGGGCACCACCCGGTCGGTCCCCGGGATGGCCCTCATCGCCCCCGGGACGACGCCGGGATCGAACGAGTGGTGGACGGTCACGCCCCGCGCACGCAACGCCCGGGCGAGACCGGAGGAGCTACCGAGCGCATCCGCGTCCGGGCGGACGTGGCACAGCACGGTCACCTCGTGGTGACGGGCCAACACGTCCGCCGCGCCGGCGGCGTCCACCGGTTCGGTCACCGATCGTCGTCCTCCGGCCGGTCCGCCTCCTCCGGCTTGCGGTACGGGTCCTCGTCGCCCGCCGGACGGGCCCCCTCGGCCACGCGCCGGACCTGTTCGTCCTGCGCCCGGGCCTTGGCGAGCAGTTCTTCCATCTGGCGCGCCGCGTCCGGCACGGAGTCCAGCACGAAGGTCAACTCCGGGGTGAACTTCACCCCGGTCTGTTTGCCGACCATCGTGCGCAGGCGGCCCCGCGCGGCGGTCAACGCAGCCTCCGCGGCCTCGTGGTCCGGCTCCTCGTCGAGGGTCACGCCACGAACCGTGTAGTACAGCGTCGCCACCCGCAGATCCGCGGTGATCCGCGAATCGGTGATCGTGATGAACTCCAGCCGGGGGTCCTTGATCTCGTGCTCGATGGCCGTCGCGACGATCTCGCCGATCCGCTTTCCGAGCCGTCCCGCGCGTCCCTTACCGGTCATGGGGATCCTCCTTGGCGTGATGCGGTCGCACGGCGACCACGGGTTGACGAGCATGCCGCGGGGGCAGGTCCGTTTCCAACGGATCCCGCCCCCACGACAGTGCCCTGCGACGTCAGTCGCGCGGCTTCTCGACGAGCTCGTAGGTCTCGATGATGTCACCGATCTTGATGTCGGAGTACGTCACCGTCAGACCACACTCGAAGCCCTCGCGGACCTCGGTCGCGTCGTCCTTCTCGCGACGCAGCGAGGAGATGGTCATCTCCTCCGCCACGACCTTGCCGTCCCGGATGAGCCGGGCCTTAGCGTTGCGACGCATGATGCCGTCGAGCACCATGCAACCCGCGATGTTGCCCACCTTGGAGGAGCGGAACATGTTGCGGATCTCCGCCTGGCCGAGCTTCTTCTCCTCGTAGATCGGCTTGAGCATGCCCTTGAGCGCGCTCTCGATCTCGTCGATCGCCTGGTAGATGATCGAGTAGTACCGGATGTCCACGCCCTCGCGGTTGGCCAGCTCGGTGGCCTTGCCCTCCGCCCGGACGTTGAACCCGATGATCACCGCGTCGGACGCGGCCGCCAGGTTGACGTTGGTCTCGGTGACGGCACCGACACCGCGGTC
Organism: Dietzia sp. IBK-p2-15D; assembly: GCF_057773105.1. NCBI lineage: Bacteria > Bacillati > Actinomycetota > Actinomycetes > Mycobacteriales > Dietziaceae > Dietzia > Dietzia sp. IBK-p2-15D. The sequence goes on along the minus strand of NZ_JBYMTK010000003.1, from coordinate 104,734 downwards.
GATGACGCGCAGCTGCACCTCGTCGTCGATCTCGATCCCCAGGAGGGCCTCCTCGAGGGCCTCGACCGTACCGGAGTTGTCGCCCTTGATGATGAGGTTGAGCTGGCTCGTCTCCTTGAGATGCGAATCCAGGTCCTCGAGGCTGATCCGACGACGGCTACGGGCGGCCATCGCGTTGCGCTTGCGCGCGTTACGACGGTCGGCGATCTGCCGTGCGGTCCGATCCTCCTCGACCACCATCAGGGTGTCACCGGCGCCACAGACGCTGGTCAGGCCGATGACCTGGACCGGACGCGACGGGGTCGCCTCGGTGACGTCCTCGCCGTGCTCGTCGACCATGCGCCGGACGCGGCCGTAGGCGTCGCCGGCGACGATCGAGTCGCCGACCCGCAGCGTGCCGCGCTGGATGAGCACCGTGGCGACGGGACCGCGACCGCGGTCCAGGTGCGCCTCGATGGCGACACCCTGCGCGTCCATGTCCGGGTTCGCCCGCAGGTCGAGAGACGCGTCGGCGGTCAGGACGACCGCCTCGAGCAGCGACTCGATGTTGAGACCCTGCTTGGCGGAGATGTCGACGAACATCGTGTCGCCGCCGTACTCCTCCGGCACCAGGCCGTACTCGGTCATCTGGCCGCGGATCTTGTCGGGCTGAGCGCCCTCCTTGTCGATCTTGTTGACCGCGACCACGACCGGCACCTCTGCCGCCTGCGCGTGGTTGATCGCCTCGACCGTCTGCGGCATCACGCCGTCGTCCGCCGCGACCACGATGATCGCGATGTCCGTCGACTTCGCGCCGCGGGCACGCATGGCGGTGAACGCCTCGTGACCCGGCGTATCGATGAAGGTGATCGTGCGATCCACGTCGTCGACCGGCACCGTCACCTGGTAGGCGCCGATGTGCTGGGTGATGCCACCGGCCTCACCCTCGCCGACCTTCGCCGACCGGATGCTGTCGAGCAGTCGGGTCTTGCCGTGGTCGACGTGACCCATGACCGTGACGACCGCGGGACGGATCTCGAGATCGCTCTCGTCACCCTCGTCCTCACCGAAGGATAGGTCGAACGAATCGAGCAGCTCGCGATCCTCGTCCTCGGGGCTGACGATCTGGACCTTGAAGCCCATCTCCTCACCGAGCAACTGCAGCGTCTCCGGGGTGACCGACTGCGTGGCCGTGACCATCTCACCCAGGTTGAACAGGGCCTGGACCAGCTGCGCGGGGTTGACGTCGATCTTGTCCGCGAAATCGCTCAGCGAAGCACCCTGTGCCAGTCGCAGGACCTGCCCGCGACCGTCGGGAAGCCGGACGCCGCCGACCTCCGGGGCCCGCATCGAGTCGTATTCCTGACGCTTCTGCCGCTTCGACTTGCGACCACGACGCGGGGCGCCACCGGGACGACCGAACGCACCCGCGGCACCACCGCGGCCACGGTTGCCGCCACCGGGACGACCCCGGAAACCGCCGCCACCGGCTGCGGGGGCACCGCCGCCGCCACCGGGACGGAAACCGCCGCCACCCGGACGGCCACCGGGACCACCCGGACGGCCGCGACCCGCGGCGGGACGTGCGACCTGTCCCGGCATCTGACCGGGGCTGGGACGCGCCGGCATGTTGCCGGGGTTGGGACGGGGACCGCCCTGGCCCGGTGCGCCCGACCGCTGCGGGGGACGGGGACCACCCTGACCGGGTGCGCCCGGACGGGCGCCTCCGGGACGGGGACCACCCTGGCCGGGTGCCGGGCGGGGACCGCCCTGCGGACGCGGCGCGGGCGTGGTGCCGCTGGAGTACGGGTTGTTCCCGACGCGAGGCGCCTTGGGACCGGGCTTCGGCCCCGCCGCGCGCGGCCCGGGAGCCGGACGGGAGGCTGCGGCGGCCGCGCCGGGGGTCGCCCCCGGGGTCGGACGCTGGGAACCGGGCTTGGCGCCCGGAGTCGGACCGGCTTCCGGCTTGGGAGCCGGCGTGGGGGCCGCGGGCTTGGCGCCCGGAGTCGGACCGGCTTCCGGCTTGGGAGCCGGCGCGGGGGCCGCGGGCTTGGCGCCCGGGGTGGGGCCGGCCGCGGGCTTGGGAGCCGCCGAGCGCGGATCCGCGCCCGGACGGGGGCCCGGTGCCGGCTTCGAGGGTGCACCCGGCTTGGGCGCAGCGCCTCCTGCGGATTTAGACGGGGCGGGGGCGGAGTCGCCGCCTGCCGGTGCATGTGCCTCACGCAGGCGCCGGACGACCGGGGCCTCCAACGTCGAGGACGCGGACTTGACGAACTCTCCCTGATCGCGGAGTTTCGTCAGAAGTTCTTTACTGGTGATACCGAACTCTTTTGCCAGCTCGTGTACCCGGGGCTTGCCTGCCACTGCTCTCCTCACTGCGAGGTCTCCACGGCAGGGCTGGCCGCGCGACCTCGGTCTACATTCGATGGACGTTCATCGCTGGAGCTTCACGGTGTGCTCATCGTGTCTGGTCCGTTCCTTCTCTTGTGCTCCCCCTGCCGAACCGAGCGGTCGGCGGGTGATGTCGTGCCCGAGGCGTAGTGCCTCGAGTACCTCCGTGAGCGCGTCCTGGGACACGTTCCCGGCGATCCGCAGGGCCCTGGTGAAGGCCTTGCGGTCGAGCGCTGTCGTGATGCACTGCGGTTCGCGATGCACCCAGGCTCCTCGTCCGACCGCCCGTCGGCGCGGATCGGGCGAGAGAGCGGCCGTCTCCGGATCGTGAACGATCCGGAGGAGTCGGGAATCGGTGTCCCGACCCCGGCAACCGACGCAGGTCCTGACCGGACCCGCGGCCTCGGCGGTACCGAACCGCTGGTCCTTGCGTCCCTGCATCCGGCCACCTCGGTCTCTCGCCGCCCGGCCCGAGTGGACGGGTGGACGTGAAGTCACTGTGACAACTGATCAGTCTACAGACAATGCCGTGTCGACACTAACGGCGCGCCCGACCGCGTGGCGCCGGGCGGCGCAGCGCGTCACTCCGCGTCGCTGTGGATGTCGATCCGCCACTGGGTCAGGCGGTGTGCCAGACGTGCGTTCTGGCCTTCCTTGCCGATCGCCAGGGACAGCTGGTAGTCGGGGACGACGACGCGGGCCGCCCTGGTGGTGGCATCGGCGACGGTGACGGAGATCACCTTCGCCGGGGACAGGGCGTTGCCGACGAACACCGTCGGGTCGTCGTCGTAGTCGACGATGTCGATCTTCTCGTCGTTGAGCTCCGCCATGACCGCGCGCACACGGGCCCCGTTCGGTCCGATGCAGGCGCCCTTCGCGTTGAGTCCCGAGATGGTGGATTCCACCGCGATCTTCGTCCGGTGGCCCGCCTCACGCGCGATCGCCGCGATCCGCACCGAGCCGTCGTCGATCTCCGGGACCTCGAGCGCGAACAGTCCCCGGACCAGGTCCGGGTGGGTGCGGGAGAGCGAGACGGAGGCGCCGTGGGGCCCCTTGTGCACCCCGACGACGTGGCACTTGATGCGCTCCCCGTGCGTGTAGGTCTCGCCCGGTACCTGCTCGGCCGGGGCGATGGTCCCCTCGGTGCCCCCGTTCTCGGGTCCGATGTGGACGACCACGATCCCACGGGCGTTGGCGCGGGAGTCGGACTGGATGACCCCACTGACCACCTCGCCCTCGCGCGCGACGAGATCACCGTAGATGCGGTCGGTCTCGGCTTCGCGCAGACGCTGCAGGATGATCTGCCGTGCCGTGGCCGCGGCCACCCGCCCGAAGTCGGAGGGGGTGGCGTCGAACTCCCCGATGCGGTTGCCGTCCTCGTCCACCTCGGCGGCCATGACGGCGACCGTGCCGGCCTTGCGGTCCAGCGCGATCCGGGCCACCCTATGCGAGCCCTCGGTCCGCTTGTAGGCGGTGAGCAGCGCGTTTTCGAGAGTGTGCACGAGGTCGTCCAGCGGGATCTCGCGCTCTCGGGACAGCATGTTCAGCGCTGCCATGTCGATGTTCAACTGTTTTCTCCTTCTCGCACGCCGTGCCCGGGGTTCTCCGGCTCGGACAACAGGTCCAGCTCCTCCTGTGGCGCTGGCCGGAACTCGACCCGGATCACGGCGCGGGCCACCCGATCCAACGCTACCGAGTCCACTCTGGTCCCCCGGCCCGCCCTGGACACGATGCGGACGGTCCCCGAGTCCTCGTCGAGGTCTCCGACCCGCCCCCGGGTCGGCCCGTCGGCGCCGTCGACGTAGAGCAGGTCGACCTGGCGTCCGCGGGCACGGGCCCAGTGACGGGGGTGCTCCAGCGGCGCGTCGACGCCCCTGCTGGTGACCTCCAGCGTGACCGGCTGGCCCGATCCCCCCCACTGCTCGGCGAGGGGGTCGAGATCGACGGAGAGTTCGGCGAGATCGTCGAGGGAGACGCCGGAGTCCCCGTCCACGACGACCGTCACGTGCCACGTGGACGAACGGGTGTCCTCCCGGAGGTCCTCGAGGTCGAGGCTGCGGTCCGAGACCGCCTTGCGTATATGGGCCCGGTCGGGCTCGGGGACGATCACTGTGCTCCTGGAGTGCGGGCTGGCGGATTCCGTTCCGGGACGCGGACGGGCCGCATCACTGTACCGCCTCGCCGCCCCCTTCTCCGACCCCTGGCAGGATGTCGGAGTGCCCCATTCCGCCCCCGTCGCCCTCTCGCGCCGTCAGTTCGCCGTCGCGGCCGCCGGAGTCGCCGGGCTCGCAGTCGCCGGCGGCTGTGCCCTGCCCACGGTCACCGACCGCCCCGATCCCCTGCTCGGCCTGCTCGAGGCCGCCGAGCGCGACGCACGGGAACTCGCGGCCGCGGACGCCTCCCACGGCGATCGGGTGGGTGCCCTGCGTCGGCTCGCCGACACCCGGAGAGTTCACGCGGAACGGCTCGCCGGGCTCGTGGACCGCCCGCAGGACGACGAGCAGCAGCCGACCCCAGTGCCGACACCGGCGCCGGTCTGCCCGCCCGCCGAGGAGGTGCGCTCGCGACTCCGCGCCGACGCGGCCGACGCCGCCGGTGCGGCCGCGGCGACCGAGGGGGCCCGCGCGGAGATCGCCGGCGCGGTCTCGGCGGCGTGCACGGCGGCGGTCGAGGTGGAACTCGCGTGAGCGCTCCGGTCGGATTGGCCGCCGAGGACGCGGCGGTCTACGGGTACGGTCTCGTCCTGTCCCGGGCGGACGGCTCCATCCGAGCCGCGGTCAGGCGTGAGCTCGCTGCTCATCGAGCCCGTCGGGACGCGGCTGAGGTGTTGTGGCCGGCATCGCCCCCCGCGCCGGTCGGATACGTCCCCGATCCGGACGCCCCCGGCGCTCCCGTCCTTCTGGCGATCCGGATCGAATCGGACTGTTGCGAGGCCTGGCGCGTCGAACTCGGCCTCGCCCGGACGCCGGAGACCCGCCGTTTCTGCGTCGACGCCCTCACCGCGGCGGCGGTGCAACTCGCACGCTGGAGAACCCTGGTCCCGGGAGCGCCGTTCGAGGCGCTACCCGGGTTCCCGCCGCCGGCCTGAGGCTCAGGGGCGTCCGGCGCCGATCAACCGGACGATCTCCTCCGCGGCACCGTCCACCGGGACCTGGGTGACCTCGCCGGTGGCGCGCTCGCGCAGCTCGACGGTGCCCTCGGACCAGCCGCGACCCACCACGACCACCCACGGCACACCGATCAGCTCGGCGTCCTTGAACTTCACTCCGGGCGAGGCCTTCCGGTCGTCGAAGAGGACCTCGAGTCGGGCGCGGTCGAACGCCTCCACCAGCGTCGCGGCTCCCGAGATCGCGGCATCGTCCTTGTTGGCGATCACCACGTGGACGTCCGCGGGCGCGGCCTCAGCGGGCCAGACCAGGCCCTTGTCGTCGGCGAACTGCTCCGCGAGTACCGCCACGAGACGCGAGACCCCGATGCCGTAGGACCCCATGGTCACCCTCGCGGGCTTGCCGTTCTCGCCCAGGACGTCGAACCCGAAGGCGTCGGTGTACTTCCGGCCCAGCTGGAAGATGTGGCCGATCTCGATCCCGCGCGCCAGGGTCAGGGTGCCGTGCCCGTCCGGTGCCGGGTCGCCCTCCCTCACCTCGGCGACCTCGATGGTGCCGTCCGGGGTGAAGTCACGGCCGCACACCAGGTCCACCACGTGCTTGCCGGGCTCGTCTGCTCCGGTGATCCACGCCGTGCCGTCGACGACCCGGGGGTCGACGAGGTAGCGGACCTCGTTCTCCTGCAGCGCGCGCGGGCCGATGTACCCCTTCACGAGGAATGGGTTGGTCTTGAAATCCGCCTCGTCGAGGATCTCGACCTCCGCCGGCTCGAGCGCGGCCTCGACCCGCTTCATGTCGACCTCGCGGTCGCCCGGTAGGCCCACCGCCAACAGCTCCCAGTCCTGACCGGGCCGACGCACCTTGAACATGACGTTCTTGAGAGTGTCCGCGGCGGTGACCTCCCGGCCGAGGTTTGCGGAGTTCGCCCAGGCGACGAGCGTGTCGATGGTCGGCGCGTCCGGGGTCTCGTGCACGACCGCCCGCGGCGAACCCTCGATCGGGAGGGCGGGCGGCGCGGGGGTGACAACTGCCTCGACGTTGGCCGCGTACTGCCCGTCGGTGGATCGGACGAACGTGTCCTCGCCGGCGGCGGAGACGGCGAGGAACTCCTCGGAGGCGGAACCACCCATCGCGCCGGAGGTGGCGGCACAGATGACGTACTCGATCCCGAGACGGTCGAAGATGCGTCGGTACGCCTCTCGGTGCGCCTGGTAGGAGCGTTCGAGTCCGGCGTCGTCGACGTCGAACGAGTACGAGTCCTTCATGACGAACTCGCGACCGCGCAGGATCCCGGCACGGGGTCGTTCCTCGTCGCGGTACTTGGTCTGGATCTGGTACAGCGTGACGGGCAGGTCCTTGTACGAGGAGTATTCGCCCTGCACGGTGAGCGTGAAGAGTTCCTCGTGGGTGGGGCCGAGCATCATGTCGTTGCCCTTGCGGTCCTTCAGCCGGAACAACGCCGGGCCGTACTCGGTCCACCGTCCGGTGGTCTCGTACGGTTCCCGCGGGAGGAGTGCGGGCAGGGTGATCTCCTGCGCGCCGAAGGCGTTCATCTCCTCGCGCACCACCTGCTCGACCCTGCGGAGGGTGCGCAGACCCAGCGGCAGCCAGGAGTACACGCCGGGAGCGACGCGGCGGACGTACCCGGCGCGGACCAGCAGTTTGTGGCTGAGGACCTCGGCATCGGCCGGGTCATCGCGGAGCGTGCGCAGGAAAAGGTGGGACAGACGCGTGATCACGATGCACCAGCCTAGCCGCCCCTGCTCGCGGACCCGCCGCCCGCCGTCGGGGCTGCCGGTGGCCTCGGTACCCTGAGCCGGGTGCGAATCCTCCTGTCCCCTTCCGAGACCAAATCCGTCGGCGGGTCCGGGGAGCCGCTCGACCTGGCCGCGCTCTCGCTCCCCGAGCTCGAAGGAACCCGCCGCGCCGTCGCCGACTCCCTCGTCTCGCTGTGCTCGGGGGAGGCGGCGGCAGCTCGCGACGCGCTCGGGCTGAGTGAGAAGCTCGGCGACGAGGTGACACTGAACGCCGACCTGTGGACCTCCCCCACCGCGTCGGCGCTGAGCCGCTACACCGGCGTCCTCTTCGACGCCCTGGACCCCGCCTCGTTCACCGCGGCCACCCGGTCACGAGCGGAGTCGCGGCTGTGGATCGGCTCGGCCCTGTTCGGCCTGCTCGGTGCTACCGACCCCATTCCGCACTACCGCCTCTCCGCCGGGACGCAGTTGCCCGGACTGGGCACCCTGCGTTCGACCTGGAAGCCGGCCCTCACCGCCGCCACCGCCGGGTGGGGCGACGACCTCGTGGTGGACCTGCGCTCCGGCGGCTACCACCAGCTGGGGCCGGTCCCGGGGGCGATCACCGTCGACGTCGTCACCGACTACCCCGACGGCACGCGCAAGGTGGTCTCGCACTTCTCCAAGCATCACAAGGGTCTCCTCGCCCGTACGCTCGCCACGTCCCGGGCCGAGATGGGTGACGTCGCCTCCCTCCTCCGGGTGGCCCGTCGGGCCGGGCACACCCTCGAGCGCACCTCGGAAACCGTTCTCACCATGGTCACGGAGCCGTGAGTTCGAGTCCCGATCCCGACGCCGACGCCGACGCCGACGCCGACTCCGTCCCCGCCACGCCGCGGGTCCTTCCCTCGCACGGTTCCCGCGCGGCGTGGCGGCTGCAGGAGGAACCTGGGCTCGCCTCGTTGCCCCGTCTGTGCCTGTCGCCGGTCCAGTACTACGAGGCGCACCTCTTCGGATCGCCCTCCGCTTTCCCGCCCGGACATCGGCGCCACGACCAGGGCGTGGCCGCCGACCTCGACCTCCCCGGCGACCTGCGGGACGACATCGAGGCGTGGATCGACGAATGGAAAGAGAACTTCGTCCATCTCGGCGACCGCCCCGTCGACCAACCAGTGTGGCGCGAGGGCTTCGACGAGTTGGCCTGGCTCGACCGCGGCTACGAGCTCGCCGACCGGCTCGAGGTGAGCCTGACCGGAACGGCGGTGTTCTGCACCGCGGAGCGGTATGTCGTGTGTGAGCTGGCCGCCGATCAACTGGACTACGTCCACCCTCTGCGGGGCGACTACGTGCGCACCGAGGGCTGGCGGGCGCCGGGCAACGGACCCGACCCCGACCGCACGCCGACGATCCGGCTCATGCCCGAGTACGGCGTGACGTGGGGACTGTGGGCGGGACGGCTCCCCTACTACCAGCCTCCCCGCCTCCGGGACGGGTTCATGGACTTCGCCACGCCTCGCAGCCTTGGACTGACCGCTGATCTGGAGAGCCGGATCCTGCGATGGAATGACGACTGGCGGCGCGGATTCGCGGACTACGGGAGCAGCGTCGACGACAGCGGCGCCGCCCTCGGCCTTCTCGGCTACGGCTACGGCGTGCCCGTCTGGACCGACGGCGTCGATCCGGTCGACTGGTACCGCGAGGGACTGGCGATCGCGCGCCGCCTGGCGGAGGAACTCCCAGGCGTGGAAGTCGAGTTGGTGGCGATCCGCAACGTCTGTTCGGCGCGGCTGGTCATGCAGGACCACACCTCGCACCTACGCGGTCAGGATCCGGCCACCTACTCGGACGTCTTCCTGACCGAGCGGCGCCGCGTCGGTTCCTGACGGGCACGCACCACGCCCGGCGTCGGGATGGGTCAGCGGTGCCGCAGGTCCGTGGACAGCGCCTGCGGAAGCCCGGCCACGTCGCCGACCACCACGATGGCCGGGGGCCTGACGTCGTGGGTCGCCAGGGTGTCGGTGAGGGTGCCGAGGGTGCAGCGATGGGTCGACTGACCGTCGAGACTGCCGTCGACGATCACCGCGGCCGGGGTGTCCGACGAGCGACCCCCCGCCATGAGCGACTCTGCGATCGCCGGGGAGTTCTTGACCCCCATCAGCACCACCAGCGTCCCGCGCATACGAGCGAGGGCGTCCCAGTCGATGAGGGAGCCCGGGTGTCCGGGCGGGAGATGCCCGGACACGACCGTCAGTTCGTGTGTCATCCCGCGGTTGGTCACGGGAATCCCCGCGAGGGCCGGGACCGCGAGGGCGCTGGAGACGCCCGGCACGACCGTGCACGGCACTCCCGCCTCCGCGCACGCCTGCGCCTCCTCGTAGCCACGCCCGTAGAGGAACGGGTCCCCGCCCTTGAGGCGGACCACGAACTTGCCGGCTCGTGCCCGGTCCACCAGCACCTCGTTGATCGCGTCCTGCGCCATGGCCCGCCCGTAGGGGATCTTGGCCGCATCGACGATCTCGACGTCCGCCCGCAGCTCGGCCAGTGGGCGCTGGGGGGCGAGACGGTCGGCCACGACCACGTCGGCGCGGGCGAGCAGTCGACGTCCACGCACCGTCATGAGGTCGTCGGCCCCCGGCCCGCCTCCGACCAACGCGACCGTGCCGCGGAGCGCCTCGTCGACCTCGGGTGCCTCCGCCCCCGCGTCGCTGAGGGCCCGCGCGACCACGTCCCGGGCCTCGGCGGTACGCGCGCGGTCGCCGGTGAGAACTGCGACGAGCATCTCGCCCCTGCGGACCACCGCCGGGGTCACCGCGGAACCCGACGTCACGGCGTCAGCCCGGACGCAGAAGGTGCGGTTCTGCTCGGCCTCGGCCGCGACCCGGGCGTTGACCAGAGAGTTCCTCGTCGCGGCGACCACGTACCACGCACCCTCGAGATCGCCTGATTCGTACTCTCGTGGCTCCCACCAGATGCGCCCGGCGTCCACGAGTCCCTGGAGCGTGGGCGTGACGTCGGGGCTCACGAGGTGCACCACCGCACCCGCCTCGAGCAGCACGGGGATGCGTCGTTGCGCCACGGACCCTCCGCCGATCACCACGACACGACGGCCTTCGAGGTCCAGACCGACGGGGTACGGGTTCACAGGCCGGATCATGCTGCTGATCCTATCCGCCCCCGGCTCGGCCCCAGGCCCCGGCCTGGGGCCCGTGACACGACTCACCCCCCGGCCACCACGTCGGGCGACCAGGGGATGAGGAATGGTGCGTGGTGGCGGATCAGCGCCGTTCCGTCAGGCCTTCTGGTCGAGCTTCAGGGTGCGGGTCGAGCGCTCGAACTGCTCGGTGAACAGGGTCGGCTCCTCGGCGAGGTCCCGGCCGAGCGAGGGGATCATCTCCTCGAGGGCCGGGGTCCAGTCCGCGAACCGGCTCGGGAAGCAGCGCTTGAGCACGTCGACCATGGCGTCCACCGCGGTGGAGGCGCCCGGGGAGGCTCCGAGCAGACCCGCGATGGACCCGTCCGCCGCGTTGACCACGGCGGTGCCGAACTCGAGGGTTCCGCCCCGGCCGCTGGGCTTGATCACCTGGA